>CAYPTW010000007.1:2978-43520 GCA_964413755.1 uncultured Thioalkalivibrio sp.
CAGCGCGTGCCTCACTCGCAGGCATCTGAGCCAAGAGGGAGGCACGCGCTGTCCCGCCACGGGCCCGGAGCAGTAGTCGGCACGAGCCCGGGGAGCTGAGGTCAGGCGACGAGCTGGTTGAGCTGGAAGATGGGCAGCAGGATCGCCAGCACGATGGCCAGCACGATCACGCCCATGAACAGGATCAGCGCGGGCTCGAGGATGGAGAGCAGGGCGCCGACCAGGCCGTTGACTTCGCGCTCCTGGTTGTCGGCGGCGCGCTCCAGCATGTTCTCGAGCTCGCCGCTGGCCTCGCCGCTGGAGATGAGGTGCATGGTCATGGGCGGGAACAGCCGGCTGCTGCCGAGCGAGCGCCCCAGCGGCGCGCCCTCACGCACGCGCACGGCGGTCTCCTCGATGGCTTCGCGCATGGGCACGTTGCCGACCACGTCGCCGGAGATGCGCAGCGCGTCGAGCACGGGCACGCCGCTGCCGGCCAGGATGCTCAGCGTGCGGGTGA
The DNA here is from genome assembly GCA_964413755.1 of uncultured Thioalkalivibrio sp. GTDB lineage: Bacteria > Pseudomonadota > Gammaproteobacteria > Steroidobacterales > XN24 > XN24. Next base: position 3,478 of record CAYPTW010000007.1, read on the forward strand.
AGCGCGCGGTGTTCACGCCGCGGGTGAGCTTGCCGATGAGCGGCAGCCGCAGCAGGAAGCGGTCCCAGCGGCGGCGGAAGTCCAGGCGCCGGAGCAGCCGCGAGAAAATGAACAGGCCGAGGGCAATGAGCCCGAGCAGGACGAAGCCGTAGTCGCGCAGGAAATCGCTGCTCGCGATCAGGGCCCGGGTCAGGCCGGGCAACTCCTGGCCGGTGTTCTCGAACACGCCCACGACCTTCGGCACCACGTAGACCAGCAGGGCGCTGACGATAAAGATCGCCAGCGTCACCAGGATCACCGGGTAGATGAGCGCATGCGAGACCCGCTGGCGCAGCTGCTGGCGGCCCTCGGTGTAATCGGCCAGGCGTTCCAGCACGGGGTCGAGGTGACCGGACTGCTCGCCGGCAGCCACCGTGGCGCGATAGATCTCGGGGAAGGCCTGCGGGAACTCGCCCAGGCCCGAGGCCAGCGTGTGCCCCTCCATGACGCGCGAACGCACGCCGAGCAGGATGCTCTTCAGGCGCGGCTTTTCTGCCTGCTGGCCGACTGCGAGAAGCGTCTCTTCGAGCGGCATGCCGGAGCGCAGCAGGGTGGCCAGCTGGCGCGTGACCAGGGCCAGGTCGGCGGCGCTGATGCCCCGGCGCAGGCCGAGGCGGGGGCTGGAGGTGGTTCCGGCCCGTCGCTGCCGCTCCATGACCTCGTTGACATGCGTCGGCAGCAGGCCCCGGTCGCGCAGCAGCTGCCGCACCTGGCGCGGCGTGTCGCCCTCCAGCACGCCCTTGTGCTGGCGTCCGCCGCGGTCGACTGCGGTGTATTCGAATGCACCCATGGGCCGGGGACGCGCCTCAGTCGTCGCGCGTCACGCGCACGACCTCTTCCAGCGTGGTGACACCTTCGAGCACCTTGCGCACGCCGTCGTCGCGGATGCCCGGGCTGAGGGTGCGCGCGTAGCGCTCCAGGGCCTGTTCGCTCTCGCCCTGGTGGATCATGGCCTGCATGTGGTCGTCCACCGGGATCAGTTCGTAGATGCCGGTGCGGCCGCGATAGCCGCTGGCGTTGCACGCCGGGCACCCGGTGGCGTGGTAGATGCGCACGCTGGTGCCCTGCTCGATGCCGAGCACGCGGCACTCGCTCTCGTTCGGCGCCGCCGGACGCCGGCAGTCGCTGCACAGCACGCGCACCAGCCGCTGGGCCATCACGCCGAGCAGGCTGGAGGCGAGCAGGAAGGGCTCGACGCCCATGTCGCGCAGTCGTGCCACCGCGCCCACCGCGGTGTTGGTGTGCAGGGTGGAGAGCACCAGGTGGCCGGTGAGGGAGGCCTGCACCGCGATCTCGGCGGTCTCCAGGTCGCGGATCTCGCCGACCATGACCACGTCGGGGTCCTGGCGCAGGATGGCGCGCAGCCCGCGGGCGAAAGTCATCCCGACCTTGGTATTCACCTGGGTCTGGCCGATACCGTCGATGTAGTACTCGATCGGGTCCTCGACCGTCATGATGTTGCGGCTGGCGCGGTTGATGCGCTCGAGTCCGGCATACAGCGAGGTGGTCTTACCCGAGCCGGTGGGACCCGTGACCAGGATGATGCCGTGCGGCCGGTGGATGAGATGATCCATCAGCTTCTCGGTCTCGGGGTCCATGCCCAGGCTCGACAGGTCGAGGCGGCCGGCCTGCTTGTCCAGCAGGCGCATCACCACCCGTTCGCCGTGGCCCGAGGGGATGGTGGAGACACGCACGTCCACCGCGCGCCCGGCGACCTTGAGCGAGATGCGGCCGTCCTGCGGCACGCGCTTCTCGGCAATGTCGAGGCGCGACATGACCTTGATGCGGGAGACCACCAGCGGCGCCACGGCGCGCCGCGACTGCACGACTTCCCGCAGCACGCCGTCGATGCGGAAGCGCACCACGAGGCGGTTCTCGAACGGCTCGATATGGATGTCCGAGGCGTTCTCCTTCACCGCCTGGGTGAGGATGGCGTTGATCAGGCGGATGATCGGCGCGTCGTCCTCGCTTTCCAGCAGGTCGGACGGCTCGGGCAGGTCCTGCGCCACCTGCGACAGGTCGGTTTCGCTCTCGAGACCCTCGGCCATCTGCATGGCGGCGTTGGAGCCGCTCTCGTACGCACGGTTGAGCAGCTGGTCGAACTCTTCCTCCTCGACCTCCCGCAGCTCCAGGGGGACACGCGCGAAGCGCCGCGCCTCTGCCAGGCTCAGCGCCTTGATGTTGGGGCGGCACACAGCCTGGCCGCGCTCGTCGCTCAGCTCGGTGATGAGGATGCCGTGCCGTTTGGCGAAGGCGAAGGGCAGCAGCCGGCCGCGCCCGCCAGGGGTGCGCGGCGCCACCGGCTCGGGCGCCGGTCCCGCTGCTGCAGTCATTGCGTCGCTATCGGTAGCCATGTTCAGTCACGCGGCTCCGGTGTTCCGCCCGGCTCCGTCTCGGCCTCGGGCAGCGGCGGCTCGTAGCCGGCGGAGGCAGGCTTGAGTGACTCGATATCCGGTACTGTCGGCCGCGGCACGTTGCGGTTCAGGAACTGGCTGCCGCGGGTCGAAGCATCGTTCTGCGCATCCTGCATGAGGCGGTACTTGGCGTTGGTTTCCATGGACGACTGCACCCCGTCGCGCAGGATGATCGGTCGCAGGAAGACCATCAGCGTGCGTTTCTCCGTGGTCGCGCTCTGGGAGCGGAACAGCTGGCCGAGTATCGGGATGTCGCCGAGCAGGGGCACCTTCTGCTCGGACTGGATCAGGTCGTCCGAGACCAGCCCGCCGAGGACCAGGATCTCGCCGTCCTCGATCAGCACGCGCTGGTTGATGGTGCGCTGGTTGGTGATCAGGTCGACCGCGCCGCCGGTGCCGGCGCGGCTGATGTTCGAGGTCTCGATGGACACCGTCATCACCACGGCGTCGCCTTCGTTGATCTTCGGCGTTACCTTGAGGGTGAGCCCGACATCCTTGCGTTCCACCGTCTGGAAGGGGTTCACCGCGCCCTGGGCCGCGCCGGTGTTGGTGAACTGGCCGGTGAGGAAAGGCACTTCCTGGCCGACCTTGATCTCCGCTTCCTCGTTGTCCATGGTCACGATGGACGGGGTCGACAGGACATTCGTGTCGGAGTCGCTGAGCAACGCCTGCAGCACCACGCCCCAGTTGGTGCCGGAGTCGCTGTTGACGCGTCCCCCGCCGAGCAGGATGCCCTGGGGCAGGCCGCCGAGCGCCTGTCCGACGGCTGCATCGCCGCCCACCGCGGCGCCGATCAGGTCGGTGATGCCGGTGGTGCCGAGCTTGGTGAGGCCGATGATGCTGTTGTCGTTGCTGCCGTCCAGCGCCCAGGTCACGCCCAGCTCGGCGGCCCGGCTGTAGGCCACTTCCGCGATGATTGCTTCCACCAGCACCTGTGCGCGGCGGATGTCTAGCTTGTCGATGACCATGCGCAGGCTGCGCATGATCTCCGCAGGCGCCGTGATGATGAGGGCATTGGTGCCCGGGTCGGCCCAGATCACGGCGTCCTCACGCCCGCCGCGCGCCGTCTGGGTCTGGGTGCCGCCGTCGCTGCCGCTGACGGTGGTGATGGCGGTGATCTGCTCGCGCAAGCGCGTGGCCAGGTCCTCGGCGTCGGCATAGCGCAGGTACACGACCTGCGTGTTGCCGCCGTCTTCCAGCGGCGTGTCGAGATGGGAAATCAGCACCCGCAGGCGCAGCCGGGCCATCTCGTCACCGCTGATCAGCACGCTGTTGGTGCGATCGTCTGCCACCAGCCCGAGCGGCTTGCCGGTCTCGCCACCGCTGGTGGCCTGTTGCAGCGCCGTGACCACGCGCACTACGTCTCCGGCCGAGGCATGCTCCAGCGGGATGACCTCGATATCCGCGTCTGCGCCGTGGTCGATGCGGTTGATGATGCGCAGCAGCCGGCTCACGTTGGCGGCGCGGTCGGAGATGATCAGCATGTTGGAGGCCTGGTGCGCCGCCAGGTGGCCGTACTGTGGGATCAACGGACGCAGGATCGGCACCAGCTGGGCCGCCCCCACGTTCCGCACCGTGATGACCTGGGTGACGATTTCATCGGCGCCGCCCGCGGCGCCTGCGGCGTTCTCCAGCCCGGGGACCTGGCGCGCATTGGCGTCCGGCAAGATCTTGATCAGGTCGCCCGCCTGCACCGCGACGTAGCCATGCACTTCGAGGATGGAAAGGAACGCGGCATAGAACGCGTCCGGGCTCATCGGCTGCGACGAGAGCAGGGTCACCTGGGCCCGTACGCGCGGGTCGATGATGAAATTGCGGCCCGTGATGGCGCTCACCGCTTCGACGATCTGCCGCAGGTCGGCTTCCTTGTAGTTCGGCGTGATGGTCGGTTCCTGCGCCGGTGCCGTGGCGGCAGCGAGGGCCAGTGCCAGGGCACCGACCACGGCGAGGAGGCGGCGCTTGGTCCCGCCCGGGCTATTGAGAGTGTTCATCATGGCAATCCGCCGTGGGCTCATTCTGAGGGTGTTCCCTGGGCGTCCTGCAGGCTTTGCTGCAGGACGGAGGTGTCGAGCGTGAGCATTTCCACCTGGCCGTTGCGATCGACGGTCAAGGTGACCGAGGTCGCGTCGGCGAGGCTGCGAAAAATCTCCATGCCGCGCGTGGGGTCATCCAGCGCCATGCCGTTGATCTGCGTGACCAGGTCGCCCGGGCGCAGGCCGAGTTGCGCGAACTGCTGGCGCTGCCGGCCGGGATAGACGCGGTAGCCCTGCTGGCGCCCGTCCTTGAACACCGGCTGCGGCCGGATGATCTCGGTCAGGCTGGCCGGGTTCTGGCTGACGACTTGCTGGATGGTGGTGGCGCGGCTCGGGGTCGCCACCGGCGCGCGGTTGCGTGCCGGCGCCGCGGCGGTGCGTGGCGCCGGGGACTGGTCACTGCGCGGCAGGCGCAGTGCTTCCAGCCTGCCGGCACGGCGCAGCAGCACGCGGTCCAGGTACACCGCATGCAGGGTGGCGCCGCCCGGCACGGCGTCGCCGATGAAATACACTTTTTCCTCGCCGCCGCGCTGGGCGATGATGGCCAGCGCGCGCTCCTCGTCGGTGGCCGCCACGGTGCCCCGCAGCTCGAGGCTGAGCTGGGTGTCGGGGGCGTCGTCCTGCTCGACCAGCGCCAGCTCCGGTTCGTCCGCGCCGGGCACGCCGAACAGGTGCGCGTTGACAATGGTGTCTACGCTCGCGGTCGAGGCGGGCGCCGAAGTGGTGGTGCGCGCGACCGCCTGTACCGGCGGCAACTCCGGCGTCGCCGGCCCCGGTACGAGCAACCAGGCCGCCCTGGCCAGCTGCCAGCCGATGAGGATGACCAGCACCAGGGAGACCCAGCGCGGCAATACGCGCGACGCCTCGGCCCAGAGCTGTGCCGGGGGCGTGCGTGTCCACTGGTTCAGCCGGTCAGTTAAGGCAGCCACGAAACCCCATTGTCTTGCAGACGCGGTCGTGCCCGGGCGCCAACGCACAGGCATCAGTCGATAATACGCGGTGCATGGAGCGAGTCTCAAGCAATTACCTGCCCTGATGCCAAAGCTGCCCCGCGCCATCGTGGATAGCCGAAAGTCAAGGGGTTGCCAGCGCCTGCAGCCGTCCCTATAAATGAGCGGGATGTCGGACCCGGGTGAAAAACAGGATCGGGGCACGGCCCTCGAGGAGGCGCGGCCGCAGGTCAAGCGGCCGCCGCTGTTCCGCGTGGTCATGCTGAACGATGATTTCACCCCCATGGAGTTCGTGGTCGAGGTGCTGGAGAAGTTCTTCGGCCTCGATCGCACCCGCGCCACGCGTATCATGCTGGAAGTGCATACGCGGGGCCGTGGTGTCTGCGGGGTGTTCCCCTACGACATTGCCGAGACGCGCGTGGTGCAGGTCACCGACTACGCCCGCCAGCATCAGCATCCGCTGATGTGCACGATGGAAGAGGCCTGAGAAAATGCTGAGCAGCGAACTGGAATTCTGTCTCAACGAGGCGTTCAGACGCGCCCGGGAGCAACGCCACGAGTTCATGACCGTGGAGCACCTGCTGTTGGCGCTGCTCGACGTGCCCGCGGCCATCGACATCCTCAAGGCCTGCGGCGCGAACCTCACGCGGCTGCAGGACGAGTTGCGCGAGTTCATCGACGAGACGACCCCGCGGCTCGGCGAGAGCGAGGAGCAGGACGTGCAGCCGACGCTGGGTTTCCAGCGCGTGCTGCAGCGCGCCGTGTTCCACGTGCAGTCGAGCGGCCGCAAGGAGGTCACGGCGTCCAACGTGCTGGTGGCGATTTTCGGCGAGAAGCAGTCGCACGCGGTTTACCTGCTGAGCATGCAGGAAGTCTCCCGCCTCGACGTGGTGAACTACATCTCCCACGGCCTCACCCGCGGCGGCGAGGAGGCCGAGGAGAAGCCCGAGGGTGTCGAGGCGGTGGAGGGCGAGAAGGACGCGGAGCCGGACCCGCTGGAGAAGTACGCCACGAACCTCAACAAGCTGGCGGCGGACGGCAAGATCGATCCCTTGATCGGCCGGCAGCTCGAGATCGAGCGCACCGTCGAGATCCTGTGCCGCCGGCGCAAGAACAACCCGCTGTACGTGGGCGAGGCCGGCGTCGGCAAGACCGCCCTGGCCGAGGGCCTGGCACTGATGATCGAGGAAGGGCGGGTGCCGGACGTGCTCAACGATGCCGTCATTTACGCCCTCGACATGGGCACGCTGGTGGCCGGGACGAAGTACCGCGGGGATTTCGAGAAACGCCTCAAGGCCGTGCTCGCCGCCCTGCGCAAGAACCCGGGCGCCATCCTGTTCATCGACGAGATCCACACCGTGATCGGGGCCGGCGCGGCCTCGGGCGGCGTGATGGACGCTTCCAACCTCATCAAGCCCGTGCTCGCCAACGGCCAGTTGCGCTGCATCGGCTCGACCACCTACCAGGAATACCGCGGCATCTTCGAAAAGGACCACGCACTGGCGCGGCGCTTCCAGAAGATCGACGTGCTCGAGCCCAGCGTGGACGAGACCGTAGAGATCCTGAAGGGCCTGCAGTCGCGCTTCGAGGAACATCACGGCATCAAGTACAGCGAGGACGCGATCAAGGCGGCCGCCGACCTGTCGTCGCGCCACATCAACGACCGCCACCTGCCGGACAAGGCCATCGACGTCATCGACGAGGCCGGGGCCAGCCTGCGCCTGCAGTCGCCCGACCCTGCCAACGCCGTGGTGGATGTCGAGCTGATCGAGAAGATCGTCGCCAAGATGGCGCGCATCCCGCCGAAGAGCGTGTCCGCGTCCGACAAGGACCTGCTGAAGAACCTGGAGCGCAACCTGAAGCTGGTGATCTACGGCCAGGACAAGGCGGTGGAGACCTTGTCGTCGGCGATCAAGATGGCGCGTTCCGGCCTGCGCGACGAGAACAAGCCGGTCGGCAGCTTCCTGTTCGCCGGACCCACGGGCGTCGGCAAGACCGAGGTCACGCGCCAGCTGGCCATGGCGCTGGGCATCGAGCTGGTCCGCTTCGACATGTCGGAGTACATGGAGCGCCACACCGTGTCGCGCCTGATCGGGGCTCCGCCGGGCTATGTCGGCTTCGACCAGGGCGGCCTGCTGACGGAGGCGGTTTCCAAGTCGCCGCACTGCGTGCTGCTGCTGGACGAGATCGAGAAGGCGCACCCGGAAGTGTTCAACCTGCTGCTGCAGGTGATGGACCACGGCACGCTGACCGACAACAACGGCCGCAAGGCGGACTTCCGCAACGTCATCATCGTCATGACGACGAACGCGGGCGCGCAGGAGGCGAGCCGGGCCAGCATCGGCTTCACCGAGCAGGACCATGCCACCGACAGCATGGAGGCGATCAAGCGGCTGTTCTCGCCGGAATTCCGCAACCGCCTCGACGGCATCATCGAGTTCCAGGCGCTGGACGCCAACACCATCAGCCGCGTTGTCGACAAGCTGGTGGTCGAGCTCGAGGCCCAGTTGCAGGACAAGATGGTGACGCTGGAGCTGGACGACGATGCGCGCGAATGGATCGCCGCCAAGGGCTACGACCCGAAGATGGGCGCGCGGCCGATGGCGCGGGTGATCCAGGAGCACATCAAGCGGCCGCTGGCCGAGGAACTGCTGTTCGGCAAGCTGGTGGCAGGCGGGCACATCCGCGTGCGCCTGGACGCGGCGGCGGATCGGCTGGTGCTGGAGACCGAGGCGCTGGAGGCCGAGGAGGCGGTCTAGGCGCGGCCGCGCGCCCGGGCGGGATCAGCGGCCGCGGTAGACGATGCGGCCCTTGGACAGGTCGTAGGGGGTCAGTTCCACCGTGACCTTGTCGCCGGTGAGAATCCGGATGTAGTGCTTGCGCATCTTCCCGGAGATGTGTGCGGTCACAATGTGACCGTTGTCCAGTTCTACCCTGAACGTGGTGTTGGGCAGGGTCTCGACGACCTTGCCTTCCATCTGGATTGCGTCTTCCTTCGCCATGCGGGGGTCGGATACTCCGGTGCTGTGACCGCGCGCATTGTGCAGAAAGGCCGCGGCCTTTTCAATGCGGGCCGTTCGGCGGCTGCACCGGTCGCCGGTCGCGCGACCAGCAATCGGCCGGCGGCGGCGGCGCAGAAACGCATTCTTCGAGCAGGGTGAGGAAGGCGCGTCGCGGCAGGTTGCGCGCCCCGAGTCGGGCGAGATGTGCCGAGGGCAGCTGGCAGTCGATCATCCTGAAGCCATGCGCGGCAAGCGTGGCGGCGAGGTGGGTGAGCGCGACCCGCGAGGCGTTACTGACCCGGCTGAACATCGATTCGGCGAAGAAGACTCGGCCCAGGGTCACGCCATACAGCCCGCCGACCAGGGTGTCGTCGCGCCAGGTCTCGACGGAATGGGCGTGCCCGAGAACATGCAGCCGCTCGTAGGCCGCGATCATTTCCGCGGTGATCCAGGTGCCGGCTTCGGTCGCGTCGAGGCGCGCGCAGCCGCGGATCACGGCGCCGAACTCGTTGTCGAAAGAGGCGGCGAAGGTGCCGCGGGCCAGCTCGCGCCGGAAGCGACGCGGCACGTGCAGCTCCTGCGGAAAGATCACCGTGCGCGGATCGGGCGACCACCAGAGTATGGGCTGGCCGTCCTCGTACCAGGGGAAGATGCCGCGACGATAAGCCGCCAGCAGCCGTTCCGGAGACAGGTCCCCGCCCGCAGCCAGCAGGCCGTCGGGCTCACGCAGCGCCGCCTCCGGAGGCGGAAAGCTGACCGGGCTGCCCGCGGGTCCCAGCCAGTGCAGCGCGCGGCTCATGCGGCGCCGTCGTCGCGGCGGAACGGCAGGTGCTGCGCGGCCGCCTCGATGTATGCCGCCACATGCTGGCGTTCGCGCGCCAGCCAGGCGTCGATGGCGCGGGCGAAGGCCGGGTGCGCCAGCCAGTGCGCCGACCAGGTCGGCACGGGACGGAATCCGCGGCGCAACTTGTGCTCGCCCTGGGCGCCGGGCTCGAAGCGGTGGCAGCCCTCGGCCAGGGCCAGCTCGATGCCCTGGTAGAAGCAGGTCTCGAAATGCAGGCTGTGGTAGTCCTGCAGGCAGCCCCAGTAGCGCCCGTACAGGACATCGCCACCAACGAAGAAGATCGCCGCAGCGACGGCCGCGCCATCCTTGCGCGCGAGCACCACGCGGATGCTTTCCGGCATGCGCTCCAGCAGCAGCGCCCAGAATGCGGGCGGGAAATAGGGATCCATGCCACGGCGCAGGAAACTCGAAGCGTAGAAGTCATAGATCTCGTCCAGCAGCACGGCGCTGATCTCTTCGCCCCGCAGCCATTCGAAGCTGATCCCGGCTTCCCGCACGCGGCGTCGTTCGCGGCGGAACTTCTTGCGCTTCTCTGCGGTGAGCGCGCCGAGAAAGCCCTCGAAGTCGCCGTAGCCCTCGTCGAACCAGTGGAACTGGCAGTCCTGGCGCAGGCTGAGCCCGTCCGCGCGCAGGGCTTCTAGCTGCGTGTCGTCAGGCAGCAGCAGGTGCAGGGAAGAGGCCGCGAGCTCGCCGGCCAGCCCGCGCGCGCCCTGCAGCAGGCGCCCGGCTGCCTCGGCCGCATCGACCCCGGCGGCGCACAGCAGGCGCGGCCCGGGCACCGGCGTGAAGGGCACCGCCGCCAACAGCTTCGGGTAGTAGTCGAGGCCGGCCTGGCGATAGGCGTCGGCCCAGGCGAAGTCGAACACGAACTCGCCCCAGGAGTGGTCCTTGAGGTACAGGGGCAGGGCGGCCTGGGGCTCGCCCTCGCGTTCCAGCAACAGGTGCCGCGGGTGCCAGCCTGTTGCGGCGCTTACTGCGCCGCTGCGCTCCAGGGCCTCGAGATAGTCCCAGCGCAGGAAGGGGTTCCGTCCGGCGAGGCGATCCCAGGCCGCACGCGGGACCTCGGCCAGCGAGTTCAGGATGCGCAACTGCATGCCGGCGGCTCAGCCCGCCTTGGCGACCTCCAGTGGCGTCGTGAGCCCGGCGGTCTCCAGCCAGCGTTCGGCATCGAGGGCGGCCATGCAACCGGAGCCGGCGGAGGTCACGGCCTGGCGATAGATCGGGTCAGAGACGTCGCCCGCGGCGAACACGCCGGGCACGCTGGTGGCGGTCGCGTTGCCGCGGCTGCCGCTGGCGACCTGGATGTAGCCGTGCTCCATTTCCAGCTGCCCCTCGAAAATGCCCGTGTTCGGCGTGTGACCGATGGCGACGAACATGCCGGTCACCTCGAGGTCCTGCGCGAGCTGCGGGTTCTTGGTGTTGCGCACGCGCACGCCGGTCACGCCGCTGTCGTCGCCCAGCACCTCGTCGACGACGTGGTCCCAGAGCAGCGTGACGTTGCCGCCAGGGCCGGCTTTCTCGAACAGCTTCTGCTGCATGATCTTTTCGGCACGCAGCGCGTCGCGCCGGTGCACCAGGGTGACGTGCGAGGCGAGGTTCGAGAGGTACAGGGCCTCCTCCACGGCGGTGTTGCCGCCGCCGATCACCGCCACTGCCTGGTTGCGGTAGAAGAAGCCGTCGCAGGTTGCGCAGGCGGACACGCCGCGCCCCTTGAACTTCTCTTCCGAGGGCAGGCCGAGATAGCGCGCCGTGGCGCCCGTGGCGATGATCAGGGCATCACAGGTATAGCTGCCGCTGTCGCCCTCGAGCAGAAAGGGGCGCTGCGTGAGGTTCACCTTGTGGATATGGTCGAAGACGATTTCCGTCTCGAAGCGCTCGGCATGACGGCGCATGCGCTCCATCAGCTCCGGCCCCTGGACGCCGGCATCGTCGCCGGGCCAGTTGTCGACGTCGGTGGTGGTCATCAGCTGGCCGCCCTGCTCGACGCCGGTGACCAGCACGGGATGCAGGTTTGCACGCGCGGCATAAACCGCGGCGCTGTAGCCGGCAGGGCCGGAACCCAGGATCAAGACCCGGCAGTGCTTGGGATCGCTCATGTATAATTCCGCCCTTGCGAGTTTCCCCTATGTTATGAGAAGCGACTGGCTCCGGCAAAGCACGCCGGGCGGTCCGGGCCCGAGTATCCAGGAGTCAATCATGCGTATCGGTGTACCGCGGGAGATCAAGCCGCTGGAGGGCCGGGTCGGGCTCATTCCGGCTGCCTGTGCGGAGTTGGTGCGGGCGGGTCACGAGGTGTTCATCCAGGCCTCGGCCGGGATCAAGAGCGGCTACGCCGATGCAGCCTTCGAGGCCGTCGGCGTCCAGGTGCTGCCCGACGCGGCCGCGGTTTACGAGCGTGCCGAGATGATCGTCAAGGTCAAGGAGCCGATCGAGGGTGACCTGGCGCACATCCGCCAGGACCACCTGCTGTTCTGTTACCTGCACCTGGCGGCGTTGCCGCAGTTGACCCAGCGGCTGTGCCAGATCGGCTGCACCGCGGTGGCCTTCGAGACCGTCGAGGACGAGCGCGGGCGGCTGCCGCTGCTGGCACCCATGAGCGACATCGCCGGGCGGCTGTCGATGCAGGTCGCGACCCACCTGCTGCACCAGCCGCAGGGTGGCAAGGGCATCCTGCTCGGCGGCGTACCGGCGGCCAAGCGCGGCAAGGTGGTCGTGCTGGGCGGCGGCGTGGCCGGCAGCAATTCGGCCATCATCGCCGCCGGGCTCGGCGCCGAGGTCACGATCTTCGACATGGACCGCGACAAGCTGGTTGCCGCGCGCGCCATCGGCGCGAACGTGACCGGGCTGTACCCGCACACGCACGACGTGGCGGATGCGGTGGCACAGGCCGATATCGTCGTCGGCTCGGTGCTGGTCACCGGGGAGCGCGCGCCGCACGTGGTGAGCGCGGAGATGGTGCGCGCCATGCAGCCGGGCAGCGTCATCGCCGATATCTCGGTCGACCAGGGTGGTTGCATCGAGACCACGCGGCCCACCACCTGGGAAGACCCGACCTACATCGAGCACGGCGTGGTGCACTTCACCGTGACCAACATGCCGGGCGCGGTGCCGCGCACCTCTTCGCAGGCGCTCTCGGCGGCGATCGCGCCGTACGCCATGCGGCTCGCGGCCGGCAACTGGCGCGATGTCCCTTCGCTGGTGAAGGGTATCAACGTGGACGCCGGCGAGGTTGTCCACCCGGCGCTTTTCAAGTAATTTAAGAAAAGAAAAACATACGGTTGCGCAAACTAATTCAAGTGGAATCAGCGATTGGCCAAGGCGACTGAGAGCAAGCCCCGACTGATGGGCCTGTCCGTCGGGCGGGCAGCCCGGGAGGGTGCCTTGTGGATCGGCTGGGCCCTGGCGCTGATCCTGCTGTGGGCATTGGCCAGTTACAGCCCGGCCGATCCGGGTTTCGCGTCCACCGGCGCAGAGGCCGAGGTGAGCAACGCGGCCGGTCCCGTGGGTGCCTGGATCTCGAGCTTCCTTTACGTGCTGTTCGGCCATCCGGCCTACCTGTTCCCCGTGCTGCTGGCCGGGGCCGGCTGGTTCATTTCCCGCGGGGATTCAGGCACGGACCTGCCGGAGGGCAGGGTCCTCGCCCTGCGCGGCGCTGGTTTCCTGGTGACGCTGGCCGCGAGCTGCGGGCTGGCGACGCTGCACTTTGCCGGCAACGGCCTGCCCGAGACGGCCGGTGGCATCCTCGGCCAGCTGGCCGGCCTGGGCCTGGCCGCTGTGCTCAGCTTTCTCGGCGCCACCCTGCTGCTGCTCGCGCTGTGGCTGGCCGGGGTGTCACTGTTCACCGGCGTGTCCTGGCTCGCCGTCATGGACCGGGTCGGCCGGCTCACCCTGCTGGCCGGGGCGGCATTGCAGCAGGGCATCGAGAACCTGCGCGACCGTATCGCCGGACGCAAGGCTGCGCAGGCCCGCCAGGAGGCGGTGGAACGCAAGATGCGCAGCGTGGTGCGCAAGACGCCGCCGCGCATCGAGCCGGTGCTGGCGCCGGTGGAAAAGAGCGAACGCGTGGAAAAAGAGCGGCAGGTGCCGCTGTTCGAGACGCCGGCGCCGGGAGAGATCCCGCCCCTCGGGTTGCTCGACGAAGCGCCGCCGAAGGTGGGCGGTTATTCGGACGACGCGCTGGAGGCGATGTCGCGGCTGGTCGAGCTGAAGCTGCGCGACTTCGGCGTCGAGGTCGAGGTGGTGGCCGTGCACCCTGGCCCGGTGGTGACGCGCTTCGAGCTGGCGCCTGCGCCCGGCGTGAAGGTCAGCCAGATCAGCAACCTCGCCAAGGACCTGGCGCGCGCCCTGGCGGCCATCGCGGTGCGGGTGGTCGAGGTCATCCCGGGCAAGCCGACCGTCGGGCTGGAGATCCCCAACGAGACGCGTGAGCTGGTCACCCTGGGCGAGATCCTGACTTCGCGCGCATACGATGAGATGAAGTCGCCGCTGGCGCTGGCGCTGGGCAAGGATATCGGCGGCCTGCCGACGGTGGCCGACCTGGCGCGCATGCCGCACCTGCTCATTGCCGGCACCACCGGCTCGGGCAAGTCCGTGGCGATCAACGCCATGGTGCTGTCATTGCTCTACAAGGCAACGCCGGAGCAGGTACGGCTGATCATGGTCGACCCGAAGATGCTGGAGTTGTCCGTCTACGAGGGCATCCCGCACCTGCTGGCGCCGGTCGTGACCGACATGAACGAGGCTGCCAACGCGCTGCGCTGGTGCGTGGCGGAGATGGAGCGGCGCTACCGCCTCATGGCTGCGCTCGCGGTGCGCAACATCGGCGGCTTCAACCGCAAGCTGAAAGAGGCCGAGCAGCGCGGCGAGCCGCTGCGCGATCCGCTGTTCAAGCCGGAGGATCATGTCGAAGGCATCGAGGCGCCGCTGCTCACGCCGCTGCCGTTCATCGTCGTGGTCATCGACGAGCTCGCCGACCTGATGATGGTCGTGGGCAAGAAGGTCGAGGAGCTGATCGCGCGCCTGGCGCAGAAGGCGCGGGCTTCCGGCATCCACCTCATCGTCGCCACGCAGCGGCCGTCGGTGGACGTGATCACCGGCCTGATCAAGGCCAACATTCCTTCGCGCATCGCCTTCCAGGTCTCCGCGCGCGTGGACTCGCGCACCATCCTCGACCAGATGGGCGCCGAGAGCCTGTTGGGCCACGGCGACATGCTGTTCCTGCCGCCGGGCACCGGGGTGCCGCAGCGCGTGCACGGCGCCTTCGTGTCCGATGCCGAGGTGATCCGCGTGGTCAAGCACCTCAAGGCGGCGGGTCCGCCGGTGTACCTGGAAGAAGTGCTGGAGGGACCGTCCCAGCCCGTGCCCGGCCTGTCGCCGCTTGCCGGCGGCGGCAGCATGGATGACGGCGAGCAGGACCCGCTCTACGACGAAGCCGTGCGCATCGTCACCGAGACGCGCAAGGCCTCCATTTCGGGCGTGCAGCGCCGGCTGAAGATCGGCTACAACCGGGCCGCGCGCCTGGTCGAGACCATGGAGCAGGCCGGCCTGGTCGGGCCGCTGCAGTCCAACGGCAGCCGCGAAGTCCTGGCGCCGGAACCACCCGAGGATTGAAACGGGAGCTTTCCCCGTTTCCCGCGGTCGAAACCACAATGGACAGGATCAGCATGATGCGTCGTATTCCCTGGTTCACAGCGGCCGCCGTGACGATGCTGGCGGCGGGTCTTGCCGCGCCCGCGGTCGGCGTGCGTGCCCAGACGCCGGCGGCAACCGAGGCGCCCTCGCGGGCACCGGAGCTGCTCCGGGCCTTTCTCGCCGAGACCGTCACCCTGGAGGCCGGGTTCAGCCAGGTGCTGCTCGAGGCGGACAGTGCACGCACGCAGGTCAGCGAGGGGCGCTTCTACCTGCACCGGCCGCAGCGTTTCCGCTGGGACTACCAGTCCCCGGTGCCGCAGCTCGTGGTCGCCGACGGTGAGAACCTCTGGCTCTACGACCCCGACCTGGAGCAGGTCACGGTGCGCCGGCTCGACGACGGCCTTTCCAGCACGCCGGCGATGCTGCTGTCCGGCGACGGCTCTCTGGACGATTCTTTCCGCATCGGCGCCGCCTACCGCGAGGACGGTTTCGACTGGGTCGAGCTGGCGCCGCTGTCCGAAGACGCCGACTTCGCCGGAGTGCGCGTGGGTTTCGTGGCGGATCGCCTGGCTTCCATGGAACTGATCGACGCGCTGGGCCAGACCACCATCATCCGCTTCGAGGATGTCGTCCTGAATTCCCCCCTGGACGCCGCCTTGTTCCAGTTCGTGCCGCCACCGGGCGCTGACGTCATTCGCGACACGGCATTCTGATGCTCGCCCGACTGGTCCTCGCCTGGCGCCTGCTCGCCTGGGGCACGGCGCTGGCCATCCTCGTCGGCAGCCTGTGGCCGAGCATGCCCGCCGTGCCGGGCGGGCTATCCGACAAGTTGCTGCATTTCCTTGCCTACGTCGCGCTGGCACTGGTGTTCACCGCGGCTTTCAGCCGCCGGCACTGGCTCGCGATTGCGCTC
The DNA here is from genome assembly GCA_964413755.1 of uncultured Thioalkalivibrio sp. GTDB lineage: Bacteria > Pseudomonadota > Gammaproteobacteria > Steroidobacterales > XN24 > XN24. Next base: position 19,304 of record CAYPTW010000007.1, read on the forward strand.
GGACTGGCCGTCTTCGGCGGCGCCATCGAGTTGCTGCAACACTGGCTGCCGGGCCGGCGCGCGGGCGAATGGGGCGACCTGGCCGCCAACCTGGGCGGCATCACCACCGGGCTGGCGATGGCATTCGCCGTGCCGCACGGCTGGCGCCGGAAGCTGGACCGCGTGCTGGGCCGGCCGGAAGGGGTGGTGTGACTGCGCCGGGCGACAACATGGTGGATGTTCGACCGCTGGCGGATCGCATGCGGCCGCGGTCGCTGGCCGAGTACGCGGGCCAGGCGCACCTGGTCGGCAGCGGGCGGCCGCTGGCGCACGTGGTCGCCGGCCGCGGACTGCATTCGATGGTGCTGTGGGGCCCGCCGGGAAGCGGCAAGACCACCTTGGCGCGCCTGGTGGCGGGGCAGTACGAGGCGGAGTTCATCGCCCTGTCTGCGGTCCTCGCCGGCGTCAAGGATGTACGCGCCGCGGTGGAACGCGCGCAGGGCCTGCAGGCCGAGGGCCGCCGCACCGTGCTGTTCCTCGACGAGGTGCACCGCTTCAACAAGGCGCAGCAGGATGCCTTCCTGCCCTGGGTGGAGGACGGCACGCTGACCTTCATCGGGGCGACGACGGAGAACCCGAGTTTCGAGCTCAACAGCGCCTTGCTGTCGCGGGCGCGCGTTTACGTGCTCAAGGCACTGTCCCAGGAGGCGTTGCTGGCCATCCTGCGCCAGGCGCTGGCCGACCCCGAACGCGGCCTGGGTCCGCGCGCCCCCGTGCTGAATGAGGAGCAACTCGCGGCGATCGCGGAAGCCGCCGATGGCGATGCCCGGCGCGCGCTGAACCTGCTCGAGCTGGCGGCCGACCTCGCCGATGCCGCCGGGGACGAGGAGGGCGGTCCGCAGGCATCGCGTGAACTGGACGAGGCGACGTTCGCCGCCCTGCTGTCCGGCGGCTACCGGCGCTTCGACAAGCGCGGCGAGGCCTTTTACGACCAGATCTCGGCCCTGCACAAGTCAGTGCGGGGTACGGACCCGGACGCGGCGTTGTACTGGCTTGCACGCATGCTCGACGGCGGCTGCGATCCGGTGTACATCGCGCGGCGCGTGGTACGCATGGCGAGCGAGGACATCGGCAACGCCGACCCGCGCGGGCTGGCGCTCGCCCTGGATGCCTGGGATGCCTACGAACGCCTCGGCAGTCCCGAGGGTGAGCTGGGGCTGGCGCAGGCGGTGGCTTACCTGGCCTGTGCGCCGAAGAGCAACGCCGTCTACCGTGCCTGGGGCCAGGCCCAGGCGGATGCCGCCAAGCTGGGATCGTTGCCCGTGCCGCTGCACCTGCGCAATGCGCCGACGCGCCTGATGAAAGAACTCGGCTATGGCCGCGATTATCGCTATGCCCACGACGAGGCCGGCGGCTTTGCGGCGGGCGAGCACTATTTCCCCGAGGAAATGGAGCCACGGCGCTACTATGAGCCGCCGCCGCGCGGCCTGGAGTTGAAGATCGGTGAGAAGCTCGCCAAGCTGCGCGAGGAATCTGCTGCGGCCCGCCACCGGGGCGGCGCCGGGAAAGTGAAGAAGGACTGACATGCTGGATCCGAAGCTGTTGCGCAATGACCTCGACGGCACGGCCCGCGCCCTGCGGCGGCGCGGCTATGCCCTGGACACGGAGCGCTTTGCCGCCCTCGAGGAGCGGCGCAAGACCCTGCAGGTGCAGGCCGACGAGTTGCGCAACGAGCGCAACACGCGTTCCAAGGCCATCGGCCGGGCCAAGGCGGCCGGCGAGGACGTGGCCCCGTTGCTGGCCGAAGTCGCTGACCTCGGGGATCGGCTGAAGGCGGCGGAGTCGGGGCTCACCGCGGTGCAGGCCGAGCTGGAAACCGCCCTCTACGACCTGCCTAACCTGCTCGACGCCAGCGTGCCCGACGGCGCGGACGAGAATGCCAACCTGGAAGTGCGCCGCTGGGGCGAGCCGCGCGAGTTCGAGTTCAAGCCGAAGGACCATGTCGACCTCGCGCTGCTGGACTTCGAGGCGGCGGCCAAGATCTCCGGAGCGCGCTTCGCGGTGATGCGCGGCGCAGTCGCGCGCCTGCACCGCGCGCTGATCCAGTTCATGCTCGACCTGCACACCCGCGAGCATGGCTACACCGAGATCTACGCGCCCTACATCGTCAACGGCCAGAGCCTGGTCGGCACCGGCCAGTTGCCGAAGTTCCGCGCCGACCTGTTCGCGCTGGAAGGCGAGCAGGATTTCTATCTCATTCCCACCGCCGAGGTGCCGGTCACCAACCTGGTGCGCGACGAGATCCTGCCGGCCGAGCAGCTGCCGCTGCGCATGACGGGGCACACGCCGTGCTTCCGCTCCGAGGCCGGCAGCTACGGCAAGGACACGCGCGGCATGATCCGCCAGCACCAGTTCGAGAAGGTCGAGCTGGTGCAGGTGGTCAGGCCGGAGGATTCCATGGCTGCGCTGGAAGAGCTCACCGGCCACGCCGAGCGCGTGCTGCAGCTGCTCGAGCTGCCGTACAGGGTGATGCTCCTGTGCAGCGGGGATACCGGTCAGGCCGCGATGAAGACCTACGATCTCGAGGTCTGGCTGCCGGGCCAGCAGCGCTACCGCGAAATTTCCTCCTGTTCCAACTGTGGCGATTACCAGGCGCGCCGCATGCTGGCGCGGTGGCGCAATCCCGACACCGGCAAGCCCGAGCTGGTGCACACGCTGAACGGCTCCGGCGTCGCGGCCGGGCGCGCGCTGGTGGCGGTGCTGGAGAACTACCAGCAGGCCGACGGGTCGGTCATCGTGCCTGCCGCGTTGCGCCCGTGGATGGGCGGGACCGAGCGAATTCCCGCCGCCTGAGCGCGAAAAGCCACGGGTCAAGGCCCTGAATCGACCGGTTATCGCCGGAAATTCGCCGTTTGTCGGGAGAACGGTGAATTTGCTTGTGCCCCTCACTAGGATCACCGTCATGAAACGATCTCGCGGTTTTACCCTCATCGAGTTGATGATCACGCTGGTGCTGGCGGCGATCATCCTGGCGTTGGGTGTCCCCGGCTTCCAGGACATCGTGCGCAACAACCGGGCGGCGACCCAGTCGAACGAGCTGGTCGCAGCCCTCAGCCTGGCGCGCAGCGAGGCCGTGAAGCGCGGGGCGCGCGTATCTCTCTGTCCTTCCACGGACCAGGCCACGTGTACCGGCGGGACTGACTGGGCCGGTGGCTGGATCGTATTCCGCGACATCGCTGCCAACGACGGCGCGCCTCCGGTCGTGGAAGCTCCGCCGATCCGGGTCTGGGGCCCGCTGGCGGGCAATGCCGCGCTCACCGGCCCCGCCAACATGCGCTACCGGCCGCTGGGGGACGTGATCGCTGCGGACTCGTTCGAACACCGGATCCCGGGCTGTGGCGCAGGTGACGGCAGGGATATCACGGTTAACGCGGCCGGACGTGCCCTGGTGACCCGGGTGGATTGCTGATGACTGCTGAAATGGATGCAACCGACATGACAAACGGCGTTGCGGCTGCGGCGCGTGCTGGCGAGGGTGGCTTCACCCTGGTCGAGGTGCTGATCGCCGTGCTGGTCCTTTCCATCGGCCTGATCGGCCTGGCCAGCCTGCAAGGCGTGGCGCTGCAGTTCAACAACAGTGCCTTTCTCCGTTCCCAGGCGACCAACCTGGCCTACGACATGGCGGACCGCGTGCGTGCCAACCGCCGGGCTGCGCTCGACCTCGGCGCCTACAACCTTGCCGTTGCAGATGCCACGCCCGCACCGGGCACGCTCGCCGAGACCGACCTCAACGAGTGGCGCACGGCCTTGCAGAACAACCTGCCGGGCGGCACCGGCGCCGTCCAGGTCGACGCGCTGAACAACGACCTCACGATCATCGTCTGCTGGGACGACACGCGGGGCGAGGCCGTGGCCGGCGCGCCGGTAGAGTGCAATCCGACCATGGGCTTCCGCTTCGAGACGGTGCTGTGATGATGTCGCGAAACTTCAGCATTGGCCTCGGCGGCCGCCAGCGCGGCCTCACCATCGTCGAGATCCTGGTCGCGCTGCTCGTCAGCCTGATCCTGATCGCGGGCGTCATCCAGATTTTCGTCGGCACCCGCCAGACCTATCGTTTCCAGGACGCGCTCGCGCGGGTACAGGAGAACGGGCGCTTCGCCCTGGAGACCATCAGCCGTGATGTGCGCCTGGCCGGTTTCGTCGGCTGCACCACGCTGATCAGCGTGACGCCCAACCCGGTGCCGCCGCTGGCGATCAATTACACGCGCGACACGTACATCTCGGGCGTGCCGCCCGTCGGCCTCGGCCAGGCGCCGGGCACCGATGTGGTTACCTTGCGCATGCTGGAGCCCGGCACGATGCGGCTCAGCGCGGATATGCTGAATCCGGGCGATGCCATCACCGTGCCCGCCAATGTGCAGGGCCTGGCGCCCGGCGACGTGGTGGGCGTGGCGGACTGCAACAACGTCGACCTGTTTACCGTCAACGCCGTGGCGGGGGCGGGCCCGGTCACGGTTTCGCCGAACGATGTGCTTCGCGTGGCCTATGTGACGGGGGCGGAGCTGACGCGCTACCGCGAGGTGACGTACTACGTCGCACCGGGCGCGAGCGGCGACCTCGCCTTGTGGCGCCGCGACGACGGCGTGGATACCGAACTGGTCGACGGGGTCGAGGACCTGTGGATGCGTTACGGCGAGGACCTCGACAACAACGGCAGTCCAGATGCCTACGTCGGCGCGGCTGGCGTGCTCGACTGGAGCCGCGTGCGCAGCGTGCGCTTCAGCCTGCTGCTGGCGAGCAGCGAGGACAACGTCACCGGCGGACCGCAGCCCGTGGATTTCCGCGGCGCGGCGCTGGCCCCGGGCGACAACCGTTACCGGCAGGTCCTGACCACCACGGTCGGGCTGCGCAACAGGCTTCCTTGAGGCGCGAGGGCATGATGCTTACAGGCCAGAATTTGCATGCAAGGCGAGGCGAGCGAGGCTCTGCCCTCGCGATTGCGTTGATCTTCCTTCTCCTGATGACGCTGCTGGGGGTCTCCGCGATGCGCGGCAGCAACCTGCAGGAGCGCATGGCGGGCAACCTGCGAGACCGGAACATGGCATTCCAGTCGGCCGAGGCCGCGTTGCGCGCCGGTGAGGCCTGGTTGTTGAATTTCGCCAACCAGCAGGCAGCGGACCTGGCCGCGCCGATTACCGATGTCGTCAACCCGGCGGCATGGGACGGTGCGGCGCCGGCGCCGACTGGCACGGTGCCGGGCCTTGACGCGCAGCTCGCCGCAGACCCGGGGTTTTACGTCGGGCCGCCCAGCCTGCGGCGCGTCGGCATCCAGCTGCCGCCGGATTTCCGCCGCATCTATCCCGTGACGGCGCGCGGCGAGGGCGGCTCGGACGTCTCGGTCGTGCTCCTGCAATCAACTTTTGAACCGCCGCAATGAGTAGCGGTTCATGCCAGGCAACGATGCCTCTCGACCTGATGCCCCTGATGGTATCGAGGATAGTGGAATGAACGGAAACAGCGTCTCTCCCGGCTACTCGCGTCGCACCGCATCGAGTGCGGCGGCATTCGCGTTGTCGCTGCTTGCCTGCGGCTCCGCCCAGGCCGACGTGAACATCGCGAACACGCCGTTGTTCGTCACGTCCAGCGTGGACCCGAACATCCTGTTCATCATCGACGACTCGGGTTCGATGCAGTGGGAGACCATGCCGGACGCCATCACGAATATCTTCAATCAATCATGCTGCGATAATTACATGCAGTGGATGTTCCCGAGAGTGAACGGACTGCATGGCGGCGCGGACTATGACGCGTTGCGTGTGCCCTCGTTTGCGGCGGGCAGCAATATCGGCAACGCGTATCGCTCGTCCCTGGTCAACACGCTGTACTACGACCCGGCCATCACCTATAGGCCCTGGTCTAACTCGGACGGCAGCCTGATGCCCGATGCGCCGCCCAGTGCCGCGCCGAACCGGCCCCTGTTCCCGGTATTCGGCACGCGCGACCTGACCGCGGACAACACCCAGTCGGCGCGCTGGGTCGATAATCGCACGAACAACCAGTTGACTCAGACTCGCACCTTCTATCCAGCCGTTTATTCGACTTACGTGGGACCGGCGATTGCCGACCTCAATGCAGCGATCGAAAATGCTGGGAGCCCGCTCTGGGATGTCGGCAACTACGTGCGCACCGAGATTCGGCCGGGCAACGCGCCCTTCACGGGCGAAGGGCGCGAGAACCGTACCGACTGTGTGGCGGGGTCCTGTACATATGCGCAGGAGATGCAGAATTTCGCCAACTGGTATTCCTATCACCGCAACCGGATCTTCGCCTCGCGTGCCGGTATCGGGGCGGCCTTCGCCGCCCAGCCCGAGAACATGCGCGTCGGCTACGGCGCAATCAATACCTCAGGCACGGTTATCGTCGGCGTGCGCCCGTTCTCCGGTACTGATCGGGCCGGTTTCTTCGATAGGTTATACCGGCAGACCATCCCGCCACAGGGGACCCCCCTGCGCCGTGCCCTGGAGGGGGCAGGGCAGTATTTCTCGCGCGCCGATAGTGAGGGGCCATGGAGTTCCACCCCCGGGGCGTTCGGCGGCACGGACATCGAGTGCCGGCAGAGCTACGCCATCATGATGACCGATGGGTCGGCTTCCGGCGGCAGCAGCAACGACGCCTCCGGCGACCGCCGCGACAATAACGACGGGTCATCCGTGAACAACATGACCATCGTCAACCCGGCGCCGGGCGGGAGCAATTTCACTTACGTGCCGCGGGCACCGTTCGAAGACGGCAGGAACGACACCATTGCCGACGTCGCGATGTATTACTGGAAGCGGGACTTGCGTACCGACCTGCCCAACCTCGTGCCGACGACGGAGATCAATCCGGCGTACTGGCAGCACATGGTGACTTTCGGTGTCGGCCTCGGCGTGAACGGCTCGATCGACCCCGAGGCCGCCTTCGAGGCCATTGACACGGCAGCGCCGATCACCTGGCCGAACCCGGAATACGGTAGCTTGAACTGCCTCGGCGACCAGTGCCTGGCGCGCTCCGACGATGTCCTGCATGCTGCAGTGAATTCCCGTGGCGGCTTTTTCAGCGCCCAGAACCCGGACGTGTTCGCCCGCGAACTCGCCAAGGTGCTGGAGGAGATCGTGGCGCGCGTCGAGAGTTCCGCGACTTCTGCTGCGACGAGCTCCGCGGTGCTGCAGACTGATACCCTGCTGTACACGGCTGGCTTCCGCAGCGGCGACTGGTCCGGCCGCCTCGATGCGCGTGCCGTGAACGAGGACGGCAGCCTCGGCAGCCTGGTGTGGGACGCCGAAGAGGAGCTGGCCCTGAGAGCGCCCGGGACGCGGAATATCTTCACGCGGCGGGACGACTCCGGCGCCGCAGTCGCGTTCCAGTACGCCAACCTCAGCGCGACACAACAGGCGGCGCTGAACCGCGACCCCACCGGTGCGGCCGACAGCCTCGGCGCGGAGCGTGTGGCCTGGCTGCGTGGGGACGATGCGGCGCATGCTTCCTTCCGCAGCCGGCTGCCATCGGGCGGCGTGGCGCCGGGCGACCTTCGCCTGCTGGGAGATATCATCAATTCCAACCCGCAGTTCGCGGACGGCGTCCTCTACGTCGGCGCAAACGACGGCATGCTGCACGCATTCGACGCTGCGACCGGCGAGGAATTGTTCGCCTATGTCCCCAGCACCTTGCTGGTGCCTGACGGCGCTGACACCTTTGCACCGGTGAGCCGGCTCATGGATCCGGATTACAGTCACCGCTATTTCGTCGACGGCACGGTGTCCGTGGTGGATCTCTCGGTCATCGGGACGCCGCGGCGGGTCCTGGTCGGCAGCATGGGCGCGGGGGGGCGTACGCTGTTCGCCCTGGATGTGACCAATCCGGGCACCTTCAACGCCTCGAACGTGCTGTGGGAGTTCGAGCACCCCGAGCTCGGTTACAACGTCGGACCGCCCGCCATCGTGACGATGAGCGACGGCACGACCGCGGCCGTCTTCGGCAACGGCTACAACGGCAACAGTGATCGCGCCATGCTGTTCGTGGTCAACGTCGACACCGGGGCGCTGATCCAGGTCATCGACACCGGCGTCGGCTCAGCCGGAAGCCCCAATGGCCTCGCTGCGCCGGTCGTCACCGACTGGCCGGTGAGCAACCTGCGCGCGAACCGTATTTATGCCGGTGACCTGCAGGGCAACATGTGGCGCTTCAACGTGGGCGGTCCCTCGGGCAACTGGAATGATGCGGGCAACGTGACCGCTATCTTCAGCGCCGTCGGTCCGGGCGGAAGCCCGCAACCGATCACGGCGCAGCCCATCATTGCGCTCAACCCGGCTAACGACAACGAGATCGTGGTCGCTTTCGGCACCGGCAGCTATTTCCGCACGGACGACCAGGACATGCCCGGCGCGCCGGTGCAGAGCTTGTACGGCATCCTGGATGACGCGTCCGGCGTTGCCGGCGTGGTCCGTGGCGACCTCCTGCAGCAGGAGATCACGTCCCAGTCAACGGAGACTTTCGGCGCGGAGAGCGTGGTGGTGCGCGTGGTCTCGGACAATGTGTTCGATGCGGCCGTGCACCAGGGCTGGTACCTCGATCTGACCTTCGAGGACGGCGAGCGCGTGATCAGCGAGGCGACGTTCCCCACGGGCCCGTTCCAGCGGCGCGTACGCTTCAGTACGCTGATCCCGGACAACAATCCGTGCGGCACGGGACGGCGTGGCTTCATCATGGACCTCGACATCGTTGCCGGCAGCCGCACGGACTTTACGGTCTTCGACCTCAACCGTGACGGCGAATACGACGGCCTCGACGACCTCGGCGGAGAAGTGATCTCCGGTCTCGACTGGGGCCAGGGCGAGCGTGCCCTGGTGCTGACGCCGGCAGACAATTCCGGTGAGCCGCCGGAGTTCATCTACACCGGTGAAGGTGCGTTCGTGCGAGGCCTCGGTGAAGAGGGTCTCGGTGGGCGCCAGTCCTGGCAACAGTTGCGATGATGCGACGGGAATACGGGAGTAATTCAATGAGAGCAAGCCAGATTGTCGCTTTCTGCGCGTCGGTGCTCGTCGCAATCGGGCTGAGCGGAGTGACGGCGGGCGTGAGCCTGGCCGACGTCCCCTCGGCTCCGGAGATGACGGGCGTCCTGCAGGACTGGAACGTGGAAAGCCGCTACATGGTGGTCGGGGGAGTCCGCTACGAGTTCGGGGACGACTTCGTGCTGCTGAACAATAGCAACGAGCTGCTTCCGATCGATAGTGCGCGTGTTGGCGCCGAGATCCGGTTCTGGAATCGAGGCGGCACGGTCGAAACCGTCATTCTGCTAGACGACGGTAAGCAGCAATGAGTGCGACAAAAATTTGGCCGGGCAAGACGATGCGCGGCTTCACGCTTATGGAGGTCATGATCGTGGTGGTGATCGTCGGGATCCTCGCTGCGATCGCCTATCCGGCCTACACCGAGCAGGTGCGCCAGGCGCGGCGGGCGGACGCCACCAGTGCGTTGCTCAATGTGTCGCAGCAGCTGGAGCGTTGCTTCACCCAGTTCGCGGCATATGACAGTGCGAACTGCGGTGTCGCATTCCCGCAGAACTCACCGGATGGCCATTACGAGATCACGGCACCGGTGCTGAACGCGACCCAGTTTACGCTGACCGCGGCCCCCGTTGCCGGCGGGGTGCAGGCAGGTGAAACCCGCTGCGTGAATTTTTCGCTTACCCAGGCCGGTGTGCAGACCGCGACCGGCACGCTGGGTAACGACTGCTGGCGGCGGTAGCAGTTTTCAGCGCACGGCCAGCGCCAGCAGGCCGGCGACTGTCAGTGAGTCGGTGATCCGGCCGTCGAGTGCGGCGGCGACGGCGTCCTCCAGCGGCGCCGTGATCACCCACAATTCCTCGCTCGCCTCCGGGGCCATGGCGCCTTCGTGCAGTCCCTGGGCAAGAAATACCACGCCGACTTCGTCGGTGACCGAGTTCGAGAGGTGTACCTGGGGCAGCAGCAGCTCCCAGTGTTCCGCCTCCAGCCCGGTTTCTTCTTTCAGTTCGCGCTGGGCGCCTTCGAGCAGGTTGGCCTCCAGTGGCACACCGCCCATGGGTAATTCCCAGGAGAACTCGCCGGTGGCATAACGGTGCTGTCCCACCAGCCAGACCCGGCCGTCCGGTTCCAGCGGCAGGATGCCGACGGCCCGGTTGCGGAAGGAGACGATGCCGTAGTCGAAATGGCGCCCGGCCCGGCCGTTCCACGCCGCATCCTCATAGATGGTGAAGAACGGGTTGGCGAAGCGCTGCGCGCGTTGATCGCGACGCCAGGGCGTGTCTGCCAGCGGCGATCCGTCAGAGCGCGGGGCGGGAGCGTGTTTCAGCGTTTTACGCGTAAATCGGTTCATTGCTTTCCCGGGTGTTTGGCCAGCAACAGGTGCGAGACGGGGTTTGAGTCTGTGCTTCGCATTATCGCCTGATAACGAGTGGGCACGGCGAGAAATGGCAGCCCTTGTGGGTACTAGGGCATTCACCCCATGTAACGGCCGTTTCCGGACACCTAGGCTCAAGCCAAGGGTGGAGAACACCCTCGGCGCTGCCCCGGCGACTTTCCTGCGGCCCATTAGCGCTGGCTGAAGTCCCGCGGGGTGGCCGGACTGATCTACGAGCCTCAAGGGGGCAAGCCATGAATACCTTTATGCAGACAACAGGCAGGATACTGCTGGTGTGCTGCGCCGTGCTGTTCAGCGCCGCCGTGTTTGGCGCACGCCCGGACGATGTCGGTGGCGGCGGCGGCGGCGGCGGCGGCGGTGGCGGAAACAGGCCACCGACCGGCGAGGATGCGCAGGGCAACAACCTGTCGTTCCCGGCTTTCGCGGTGGATGGTTACTCGATCGCCCCGATCGACGGGACCACGTTCGACGTGATTTACGCAGGCGAGTATCCGGGCCTTACCGACGAGGACATCGCCGAGCGCGAGTCCGGCGGTCCCTGGTACGCCCAGAAGACGGAGGGCAACACCTGGCAGGCTGACTACGAAGTCGGGCTCCCGGTAGCTGTCACCTACGTCGACTGGGGCGACAACATCGAAGCGGTGAACCCGAAGATTCGCCGCCCCTTCCGGCTGGAGATCCAACTCTACAAGAAGCTGGCCGAAATCGAGGAAGGGACGACCATGATGGGCTACGTCATGGCCGAGCTCGAGTACCCGAGCAGTGCGAACGAGTTGCAGGGCACCAACACGGCAACCTACGAAGGCAACTTCGCCACGGTCGTGTCCGACCTGTGGAAGCTGCGGGTGCAGTACTGCGGCAGCGAGGTACCCGCCGACCTGTACTGGGACACCATCACGAGCATGTGGATGTCCCCGACGACCTCGTGCGCTGACGTGCCGATCTCCTTCGCGGTCGAGCTGAACGTCGGCGGCAAGCTGATCTTCGGCGGGTCACAGGGCGGCTGGAAGCCGACCAGCGCGGGGTTCTACCGCATCACCTTCTACAGCCCCGTCGAGACCAGCATGAGTCTCGCGACAGCCGAGATCGGCAACTACGGCGACTTCGGCGTCGTAGCGCCGGAAGCGGCGGCCGATTCGGACGAAGGCGACGAAGGCGACGAAGGCGCGGCGACGCCGGTGGTGGACCAGGTGCTCAACATCAGCTACGTGGACGTGCAGGCGGTCGCGGGAGGCGGCGGCGGCGGCGGTGGCAAGCCCAAGGCGCCGAAGAGCAATAACGGCAAGAAGAAGTAACAAGCCCGCCTGTTGATGCGATGAAAAAAGGGGCGCACCCCGGAGGGTGCGCCCCTTCCTTGTCAGGAGCCCGCGTGCTTACTCGTCGCTGAACACGCCGAGCAGGTGCAGCAGGCTGGTGAACAGGTTGTAGATGCTCACGTACAGCGTGACCGTCGCCATGATGTAGTTGGTCTCGCCGCCGCGCACGATCTCGCTGGTCTGGTACAGGATCAGCCCGCCCATCGCCAGCACGAACATGCCGGACACGGCGAGCGACAGCGTCGGCATGTTGAACAGCAGGGCCACGATGCCGAGGATGAAGGCGCCGAGGATGCCGACGAACAGGAAACCGCCCATGAAGCTGAAGTCGCGCCTGGACTTGATGGCGTAGGCGGATAGCCCGACGAACACCGCGCCCGTGGTGCCAAGGGCGGTCATGACCACCTGGCTGCCGTTGGGCAGGGCGTTGAGGTACAGGCTGATGATGGGGCCGAGCGTCAGTCCCATGAACCCGGTGAGGGCGAACACGAACAGCAGGCCCATGGCGCTGTTGCGGGTCTTCATGGTCGCGAACAGCAGGCCGAAGTAGCCCGCGAGGACGATGAAGGGATTCAGCGGCGGCATGTTGGTGAACATCGCGATGCCGGCCGTGGCGGCGCTGAACAGCAGCGTCGCGGCGAGCAGCAGGTAGGTGTTCTTGAGGACCTTGTTGGTCTCGAGGATGCCCGGCTGGGCGATCGAGGTATAGGTCTGGCGAACGGGTTCCATGTATTTCGGCCTCTCCAAAGGGTGGCTGGTTCAAAACTGGACTCAGTCTAGCAGACCAGCCGGGATGCCTGAAGTTCCTTTCGTATGTTTCCTGAGGGACAAGTCGCCGGCTCAGCGGGACTGCGACGGCGATGGAGGAGCCGGGCGGCCAGGTCCGCCCGCAGGCGCCGGAACCGGGCAGTGGAGGCGAGGGCGAGGCGCCTTTTTGCTGGAGTTTTCATGACTCCCGTTTATATCGGCTGATTGTTGCAGGACCTTGACAGGCTGCGACGGAGGGGCGGCAGAGAAGCAGGAACGAGTCGGCGCGGTCCATCGAAGGTTTTTGCCACCCTCCGGGCCGGTGACCTCATCGCCGAAGTCGACTGAGCCGTCCCCGGACCTGTGCCCTGGCCTGGGTCCGTCGGGTGGGGTGAACCGTACCTGCGGGACGCCTCTCTGGCGGCGAAACGCAATCGCCGTCAAGTAGGTATGGCATGCCAGTCGGACTGTCCTATGCTTTTGACACAGTCCTCAAAAGGACGGCTGGTATGAAAAGCATCGCCAGAGTTTTCCTGGTTGTTATTGCTCTCGTTATTGGTGGTTACGCGAGCCAGGCATACTTGTCCGACGTAGCACCGACGGCCTCGGATTACCTCGATGACTGCGTTGTAGACGAGCAGAGTAATTGCACGCAAAGATGTCTTACAGAACACAATTGCTGCATCAAGAGCTGCAACTGGGTGAGAGAAAGAGACAAGTCAAAATGCCTCAAGCGCTGTAAGGCTGTTTTGCGGAAATGCTATCAAGATTGTGACGAGGAGGCGGCGCCGGACCAGCCCGCAACGAGCGCGTCCGAGCCAGAGGGCGGATCAGCGACTGGCGAATAACTCTTTCGCCAGGGGTTCCCACGCGGCACGCTAATCGGCGCAAGAGTCCCCTAAGTCATTGAAAATTAAAGAAGAGGGAGGGATGGGCCGCCCCTGCGGGACGGCGTCTCCGCCGGCTGGCGCCGGCTGCGGCTTCGAACCCGATATTTGTTGCTTCGAGGGTTCGAATCCCTGTGAGGCACGGGGGCCGAACTTGGCGGAGAGGGAGGGATTCGAACCCTCGAAGGTGTCGCCACCTTGCTGGTTTTCAAGACCAGTGCATTCAACCGCTCTGCCACCTCTCCGGAGGCGTGGATTGTCCCTGCCGGCGAGAGTCGCTGCAAGCTGCCGGGCGGTCGGGCAGCAACGGCTTGAACAGCCGCGTATGATGTTCGAGAGTGTCGTTACCACTCTGCCGAAGCCATATTCATGCAACAGGTACGCATCCAGTTCCAGGGTCCCGGCCAGGGTCCAGGCAAGCCGCCCGGGCTGTTGGCCCGCATCCTGTTCAGCATTCTCGCGGTCATCCTGCTGGTGTCCGCCGCGTTCCTCGGGGCCATGTTCTTCCTCGCGGCCCTGGGCGTTTTCTTCGTCGTGTCGATCATCGTCGCGGTGCGACTGTGGTGGGCGCGACGCCAGATCGAGGCCGCGATGCGCCGCGGCGAATCGCCGGGACAGCGCCCTGGCCCGCAGGGTTCGGATCCGAGGCAGCGCGGGCGCGACCGTAGTTCGACTGTCATCGACGGCGAGTACCGTGTGATGAAGGAAGAGCGCGAGGACGCGCGCGGGCGCGACGGCGAGGCGCAATGAGATGGCGACGTTCAAGAAAGACCACCGTGGGCTGAGACGGCGGCCGCTCTACACGCCGCTGGGGATCGTCATCGTCTCCGTGCTGGCGGCGGTCCTGGTGGGAGGCTGGCTGGTCGCCTCCTGGGGCACGACCACCGTGGTCCTGGTGCGCCACGGCGAGCGCGTGCATCACGAGGGCGACTCGCCACTGTCGCCTGCCGGCGAGGCGCGTGCCGAGTCGCTCGCGCGGATGCTCCAGGGCGCCGGCCTCGACGCCATTTATGTCAGCCAGGCTTTGCGCACGCAGCAGACGGCGGCACCCACTGCGCAGGTTACGGGGCTCGAGCCGGTGGTCGTCCCGGCGGACGAATACGCCAAGCTCGTGCGGCGCTTGAAGTGGCGCCACCGCAGCGACGTGGTGCTCGTCGTGGGCCACAGCAATACCGTGCCGCTGATCGCCGGCGGGCTGGGTGCGCCGATCGACGTCATCGAGGCCGACGAGTACTCCGGCCTGTGGATCATCACTTACTCCCGCCTGCGCGGGACGAGGCTGCTGGCGCTGCGCTACTAGCCATGCGCATGGCGCAGCCGCTGTTGCCGGCTGCGAATACCGGCTACGCCTGAGCGGTGGTCTTCTCGGCGAGTTGCAGCAGGTGTCGCCCGTAGCCGGCGACGTCGTCCCAGTCGGTGTAATCGATCACCGTGCTGCGGTCGGTGGGGCCGTGCGTGAACTTCATGATCATCTGGATCATCAGCGTGTCCAGCCAGCCCCAGGAAGGGTAGTCCACCTTGCCGGCGATGACTTTCAGGTCCTTCGGTTTCCAGGGCGAGAACTCGAGGAACTTCTGCATGTAGCGGTTGCCCTCGACCGTGGATTTTTCGGGCGTGCGCGCCACCACCGACACGTTGAAGAAGCTGTTGGGCTTGCCGTCCAGTTCGTTCTGGTGCGCCGTAATGAAGTCGTAGACCGACTTGTCGTAGGTGCCGTAGTACACCGGGGCGCCGAGCGCGACCACATCGTAGCGGCTCCAGTCCACGCCTTCCTTGATGGCCTCGACCAGTCCCATCATCTCGGCCTTGCCCCCGGCGGTCTCGATGCTCTCGCAGATGCGGCGGGCGATGCGGGCGGTGTGGCCGCCCTTGCTCATGTAGAGCACCAGTACGGATGTCATGACGGCTGCTCCTGAGTGTCGTATCGGCCCCATCGTGCACCGCGCACGCCCACATCACCATGCGGGTTTTCCCAAGTGAGCGGGGCCAGGCGCTAAACTCATCACCTCGCCAACAGCCCTGGAGCAGTCGTGGTTCAACAGGTCCGTTTCGAGGTCGCCACGCGCGGGCGCGGCACCGTAGACGTCACCGGGCAGGTGGCGGACGCGGTGCGCCAGTCGGGCATCGCCACCGGCGTCGCGCACGTGTTCATCCACCACACCAGCGCCTCGCTGGTGATCACGGAGAACGCCGACCCTGCGGTGCACCGCGACCTGGAGCGGGTGCTGGCGCGACTGGCGCCCGACGGCGATCCGGCGTTCGAGCACGACGACGAGGGACCGGACGACATGCCGGCGCACGTGCGTGCGATGCTGACCGCCACCAGCGTAACGGTCCCCGTGACCGCGGGGCGGCCCGGCCTGGGCACCTGGCAGGGTATCTACCTTTACGAGCATCGCAGTGCCCCGCATCGGCGCCGGATCACCGTGACGGTGTTCGGCAGTTGACTGACCCGGCGCCCCCGTTCGCCGCAGCGCTGGGCGCCTGGGCACGGATCGCGTTGCTGTCGTTTGGCGGACCTGCCGCGCAGATCGCGGTGATGCATCGCGTGCTCGTGGAAGAGAAGGGATGGGTCGACGAGCCTCGTTTCCTCAACGCGCTCAATTTCTGCATGTTGCTGCCGGGCCCGGAAGCGATGCAGCTGGCCACCTACCTCGGATGGATGACCCACGGCATCCGCGGCGGCCTTGTTGCCGGGACGCTGTTCGTCCTGCCGGGGTTCATCTCGATCCTCGCACTCTCATACCTCTACGTCCTGCTCGGCGATGCCCCGGCCGTCGCCGGCATGCTGTTCGGGCTCAAGGCGGCAGTGCTTGCCGTGGTGCTGGTGGCGCTGAACCAGTTGCGTCGTCGTGTCCTGCGCGATCGGTCCAGGCTGGTGCTGGCGCTGGCGGCCTTCGTCGCCATGTTCTTTTTCCAGCTGCCTTTCCCTCTGGTGATCCTCGCGGCTGCGGGTTTCGGCCTGTGGCAGGCAAGGCACCTGCGCGCACCCGCAGCACCCGTCGCTGCGGCCGTGGGTGGCGCGCGGACTCTTGCCACCGCGACGCTCGGCCTCGTGGCCTGGCTGGCGCCGCTGGGCGCCCTGGCCATGTGGCTCGGGCCGGCGCACGTGCTGAGCCAGGTTGGCCTGTTCTTCAGCCAGGTCGCGGTGGTCAGTTTTGGTGGCGCCTATGCGGTCCTCGCCTACGTGGCGCAACACGCCGTGGAAACCCAGGCCTGGCTCAGCCCGGTAGAGATGGTGGACGGGCTCGGGTTGGCGGAGACCACGCCGGGGCCGCTGATACAGGTGCTCCAGTTCGTGGCGTTCCTCGCGGCGTGGCGTGATGCGCTGCCCTTCGGGCCCGTGCTGGCCGGCCTGTTCGCCAGCATCGTCGCCACCTGGGCCACCTTCGTGCCGTGCTTCGTCTGGGTCTTCACCGGCGCGCCGTGGGTCGAGCGCTTGCTGCACCAGCCGCGCTTGTCCGGCGCCATGGCCGGCATCGGCGCCGCGGTCGTCGGCGCCGTCCTCAACCTGTCGGTCTGGTTCGCACTGCATGTGCTGTTTGCGCGGCTGCAGGCGCAGCAGGCCGGGCCGGTACGCCTGCTGCTTCCTGACCCCGCCAGCCTGGATCTGCGCGCGTTGGTTTTCGCGCTGTGCGCGCTGGCCCTGCTGGCGTGGCGCGGCTGGGGCCTGCTGGCCGTGCTCGGCCTGGCAGTGGGGGCGGGCGTGATCCTCGAGGTATCAGCCGGCTGACTTGCCGGCCGCGGCAACAGCCGCACGGATGAATTCCTCGTGCCGCCCGACGCGCAGGTCGGCGAGGACCGCGTCCCGGATAACTCCGTCCGGGCCGATGAGGAAGGTCGCGCGGCGCACGCCGATGCCGAGGGGGCCGTCGACGTCGTAGGCCTGCACGGCCACCTTGTCCGGATCGGCGACCAGGGTGAAGGGGAGGCCATGCTTGTCCCGGAACTGGGCGTGGCTGTTGGCATCCTGCGGACTCACCCCGACCACGCGCATCCCGGCGGCGGCGATCTCGTCGTGCATGTCGCGAATGGAACAGGCTTCCTTGGTGCACCCGGGTGTGAAGTCCGCCGGGTAGAAATACAACACCACGGGACCGTCTCCGAGCAGGGTGTGCAAAGAGAATGCGTTCCCGTCCTGGTCGGGCAGGGTGAAATCAGGGGCCTTGTCACCGGCTTTCAGCATGGTCGTCTCCCGGGGTCAGTCCCCGTGTTCGGCTCCGGCCTCGAGCACGGTGTAGCCGCTCTCGTGCATGCCGAGTTTCAGGTAGGTGGCGCGGGCGCGTTCGTTGCTCTTCAGGACATAGAGGCGCACGGCGCGCACTTCCTCGGCCGCCGCGAGGGCTGCAACGTGGCGGTACAGCCGGGAAAACACTCCGCAGCCGCGGCAGTCGGGATGAACATAGACGCTCTGGATCCACCAGATCCAGCCGTCGCGCCAGTCGCTCCACTCATAGGTGATCATGGTGGTGCCGACGATGCGGCCATCGATCTCGGCGATGAAATAACGGCCCTTGCCCGCATCCTCGAGCAAGCGCCTTACCCCGGCGCAGAGGATGTCCCAGTCCAGGTCCTTGTCCTCGGTCTCGGCGGCCAGCGCCCGGTTGAACTCGGCGATGGTTGCCCAGTCGGTCGGCTCGGCATTGCGTACAAGTATGTCCATGCAATAGAATTCCCGGCTTCGCGTGGGGCCGTAGCTCAGTTGGGAGAGCGCCTGGATCGCACCCAGGAGGTCGTCGGTTCGATTCCGATCGGCTCCACCATCCCCCGCTCGTGTGCTCATGATGCAGGATTCCCCGGAAGGTACAACCCGCCTGGTCGCCATGGTGGGTTTCGACGGCTTCCAGCTGCTCGACGTGACGGGACCGCTGGAGGTCTTCAGTCTCGCCTCCCGCTTGCTGCAGGCCCAGGGGCAATCCGGTCCGGAACCCTACCGGGTGGCACTGCTTGCCGCCGAACCCGGCCCCGTGAAGAGCTCCTCCGGTCTGCAGATGCATGCGTGCGGCTCCTGGCGTGACCTCGATACGGCAGATACCTTGCTCGTCGCCGGCGGGATCGGCGTCACTAAAGCGTTCAATGATGCCGAACTGCGCCACTGGATCTGCACGCAGGCGCCGCGCGCCAGGCGTTACGGCGCGGTGTGCACCGGCGCCCTGCTGCTGGCTCGCGCCGGCCTCCTGGCGGGCCGCCGTGCCACCACCCATTGGGAGGCTGTGGACGAACTGCTCGGCCTCGAGCCTGAGCTGCGCCTCGTCCGTGACGTGGTGTTCGTACGCGACGGGCGGCTGTGGACCTCGGCCGGTGTCACGGCGGGCATGGACATGGCGCTGGCCATGGTGAGCGAGGACTGGGGCCGCAAGCTGGCGCTCGAGGTGGCGCAGCAACTGGCGATGTACATCAGTCGTGCGGGCGGGTCGGCGCAACGCGGGCTGCCGCTCGAGGCTCAGGTGCGGGCGCTGCACAGCCGCTTCGCGCAGCTCGCGGCACGGATCCAGGAGCAGCCGGGAGAAGAGCTGTCGGTCGCCACCCTGGCGTCGTGGTGCGGGATGAGCCCGCGGCATTTTGCGCGCTGTTTCCACGCGGAGATGGGTGTCACGCCGGCACGGTTCGTGGAGAGCGTCCGGTTCGAGGCCGCATGCCAGGCGCTGGGTTCGAGCGACGTTCCGGTGGGAAAAGTGGCGGCGCTGTGCGGTTTCGGCAGTGCCGAGACGCTGCGACGTGTCTTCATGCGGCGAGTCGGCGTCAGCCCCGCCGGCTACCGGCGCCGGTTGGAAAGCGGCGCTGCCGCCGAGGCCTGAACCTGCACGCGGTTTGTGAGCCCGCCGCATGGGCTGGCACAATACAGCGCCCGCCCCGGTAGCTCAGGGGATAGAGCGACCGCCTCCTAAGCGGTAGGTCGCAGGTTCGATTCCTGCCCGGGGCGCCAACTCCCTCTGCGTGTGCTATTTTTTGCATACGAAGGGAGGACGCTCATGCGAAAGAGCGCGATCGTCGCGGCCATCGCTGCCGCCATTCTGTTTTGTGGCCCTGCTGCCTGGGCTGCGGACCCGCCCCCCAAGACGGCGATGTGCGCTGCGTGCCATGGTGAGGCAGCGCCCAGCCCCTACGGCGGCGTGCCCACCATCCATGGCCAACCGGTGACGGCACTGGAGAACGCCTTGTACGATTTCCGGGCGACCATCCGGCCCTGCCGCAAGCCGGACTGCAGCCCGGCGCAGTCCTGCCCGGAAATAGATTTCTGCGCCATCGTGCGGGAACTGTCGGACGAAGAGATCGCCGCGCTGGCGGCCTGGTATGCCGCACAGCCCTATGCGGCGATGTCGCAGGACTGGCACCCGGCGCTTGCGGCCCGCGGCGAGGTCCTGCATGCGACACATTGCGAAAGCTGTCACAGCGGCGGCGGCCTGAGCCCCGGCAACCAGGCGACCATCCTGCGGGGCCAGCCGAAGTCCTACCTGCATGCCGCCATCCGCGACTTCAGCCACGATCGTCGTATCGCGGTTGCGGAGATGGACGCGGTGATCCGGGACTTGTCCGAGCAGGACATTGACGCGCTGGTCGAATTCTACGCGCGGCCCGTGCAGTAACCCTCATGAGGCAAGCTTTCTTGCCGGGGAGTCGGGAGCCATGATCGGGAGATACGTGGTGCTGATGCTGACACTCGCCTTCCCCGCGATCGCCGCGGCAGAAGCAGGCGCACAACAGCCACCGGGAATGGTGGGCTTCTGTGCGGTCTGTCACGGGGAAACGGGCCCGAGCCCCTATCCCGATGTGCCCACTATCCACGGGCTGCCCCACGGCGTGATCGAGAATGCGCTGTTCAGCTACAGCCGCGGGATGCGTCCCTGTCGGCTTACCGCCTGCAGCGAAAGCGGCGCCTGCCCGAGCATGACAATGTGCGATATTGCCGCCGGCATGAACCACGACGTGCGCGACGAGCTGGCGGAGTGGTACAGCCGGCAACCCTTCCCGGCGCACCAGGATCCCTACGACCCCGAGCTGGCCGCGATCGGGCGCGAGTTGCATAACGAGCACTGCGAAATCTGCCACACGAATCTCGGCTCCGATCCGGTCGACGACGCGAGCATGTTGCGGGGGCAACGCAAGGTCTACCTGCGCACAGCCCTGGAAGACGTGCACCAGGGCCGGCGGATTTTCGGCCTGGCCGCCATGGAGGAGACGATCAGCACTCTCTCCCCGCAAGAACTGGACGCTCTCGCCGAGTTCTATTCCGGCCCGGCTGCCTACCCGCTGGCCGAAGAATAGGGCACTGCATGCGGCTGAGTTTTCACGGCGCGGTCGGCGGGGTCACAGGCAGCTGTTACCTGCTGGAATGCGCAGGCAGGCGCGTGCTGCTGGAATGCGGCCTGGTGCAGGGCGGGCGCAATGCCGAGCAAATGAATCGCGCGCCCTTCCCGGTGCCGGCCGCATCCCTCGATGCGGTCATCCTGAGCCACGCCCACATCGACCATTCCGGGCGTCTGCCCATGCTGGTGCAGCAGGGCTTCAACGGACGGATCTACACCCAGCGTGCCACCGCGGACTTGTGCGACATCATGCTGCGTGACGCCGCCTACCTGCAGGAGAAGGACGCCGAGACCGAGAACCGCAAGCGGGCGCGCAAGGGCTTGCCGCCGCTGCCACCGCTGTACGACATGCGGGATGCGGAGAAGACGCTGCAGCATTTCGAGTCGCTGGACTATGGCGAAACGGTAGAGGTCGTGCCTGGTATCCGCCTCAGGCTGAGGGATGCGGGCCACATACTCGGCTCCGCCATCGTCGAACTGTGGCTGAGCGATGCCGGGATCACGCGGAAGGTGGTGTTCTCCGGCGACCTCGGCCTGTGCGACGCCCCGATCCTGCGGGACCCGGAGCTGGTCCCCGAAGCGGATGCGGTGCTGCTCGAGTCGACCTACGGCGATCGGCTCCATCGTTCCCGCGAGGACAGCCTGCAGGAGATGGGCGAGATCTTTGCCCGCGCCCATGCCGACGGCGGCAACATCCTCATCCCGGCCTTCGCCGTGGGGCGCACCCAGGAGCTGCTCTACCTGTTCATGCGCCATTTCGACGCGTGGGGGTTGAAGCACTGGCGCATATGCCTGGACAGTCCCATGGCCATTCGCGCCACCGAAGTCTACGCCAGCCATGTCGGCCTGCACGACCAGGATGCAGTGGCATTGTGGCGCGGCCAGGGGGACGGCCTGGCGGGCCGGCTCGAGTTCATCCGCACGCCGCAGCAGTCGCGCGCACTGAACAAGGTGCGCTCCGGCCTGGTGATCGTCGCGGCCAGCGGCATGTGCGAAGGCGGCCGCATTCGCCACCACCTGAAGAACCAGCTTTGGCGTCCGCGCTGCCACGTGGTCATAGTCGGCTACCAGGCGCGCGGTACGACCGGGCGCCAACTCGTGGACGGCAATGCCTATGTTTCCCTGTGGGGCGAGGCGATCCGGGTGAAGGCCCAGGTTCACACCATCGGGGGATTTTCGGCGCACGCCGACCAGCAGGGACTGCTGGACTGGTACCAGGGCTTCCGGCACACGCCACCCGTGTGGCTGGTGCACGGCGAGGATGATGCGCGCGCGGCGCTGGCCAAGCGCCTGCACGAGGTGGCTGGGGCGAAGGTGCGGATACCCCGGTTCGGCGACGTGCTGGAGCTCGACCGGCTGCCGGGCCGGGGCTAGAGCTGCTTGTCCTGCAGCAGGAGCTCGCCGAGCTTGCGTCCGTCACGCCAGCGTTCCAGCTGCACGAAGTGGAACACCAGCAGGGGCGCCGACCATCCTTGCAGCCAGGCGGCGTCCGTGCCGAGGCGGAAAGGCAGCGCCTGGTAGGTCCCGTCAGGCGTTTCTACCGCGCCCGGCGCCCCGACTTCCAGCGTCCAGGTCTCCGTGGAGCCGTCGGCACGCCAGACGGCATACTCAGCGCGGCGCAGGCCGCGTGCGATGTCGGCGCGGGCCCGCAGCCTCACCGAGAGCTCGTCGAGCGTCGCGTCCGGCAGCGTGGCAGGCGGATCCACAGGGCCGCCGCCGGCATCGAAATCGACCACTGACAGGCGTCCGTCGCCGAAGGCGAGGCGGGCGCGACGCACCCGGCTGCGGGTGAACCAGCGCGTCCAGCCCTGCGGCATGGTCCATTCCACGTATTCCAGGATGCCGCCGGGTTGTGCCCGCAGGGTGACTTCGACCACGACCGGGCGCATGCCCTCGCGACCGACGTACTTCAGGCCATGGTCCTGCGGCAGGAAGTCCTGCGCGGCGCCGAGGGCGGCAAAGCCCAGCAGGAGCAGGGTGCCGGCAAGGCAGCGCAGCCTGGTCATGATCTTCTCCCGACGGCCGTGGGGCGGACGTAGCGACGATGCTACGAGCGGCTTCGGGCCGCCGCAAGTGAGACCTGCTTGCGTTCCAACGGCCGGTCAGTTGCCTTAGAATGCGTAGAATTACTGACCCGCCACGAGTACCACGCTCCGCGTCATGAGCAAATCCCTGCAGGATCGTTACGCCACAACGCCTTTCTCGGGCGGCAATGCGCCCTATGTCGAGGCGCTCTACGAGCAGTATCTCGAGGATCCCGCCACGGTGGATCCCGACCTGCGCCGCTGGTTCGACGGCATTGCCGACGGCGGGGCGGAAGTCCCGCGCGGGCCGATCGAGCGGGAGTTTGCTGCCCGGGCGCTCAAGCCCCGTGCGGCAGCCGGCGGCGCCGTATCCGACGCGGTGCTGGACAAGCAGGCTGCAGTACTGCGGCTTATCGAGGCCTATCGGCTGCGCGGGCACCGCATGGCGAAGCTCGATCCTCTCGGACTGGTGCAGCCGCAGCCGTTGCCCGAGCTCGACCCGGCCTTCCACGGCCTGGGCGATGCGGACAACGAGACGGTGTTCGCGACGGCCGGTTTCGGCGGCGCGGAGCGGCTCAAGTTCCGCGACATCCGCGCCCGGCTGGCGCAGGTTTACACCGGCACGATCGCCGCCGAGCTCGGACACATCACCGACACCGAGGAGCGGCTCTGGCTGCAGCGGCGCTTCGAGGCGGCCGCGGCCGGCGGCCGGCTGGAGGCAGCCGAGCGGCGTCACGTGCTGGAGCGGCTGACCGGCGCCGAGGGTATCGAGCGTTACCTGCATACGCGCTACGTCGGGCAGAAGCGCTTCTCGCTGGAGGGCGGCGAGAGCATGATCCCGCTGCTCGGCGACGTGATCCAGCAGGCCGGTGCGCGCGGCATGGAAGAGGTGGTCATCGGCATGGCCCACCGCGGCCGGCTGAACGTGCTGGTAAACGTACTGGGCAAGCCGCCGAAGGACCTGTTCTCGGAGTTCGAGGGCGCCTACGACCCCATGCAGCGCCGCTCCGGGGACGTGAAGTACCACCTCGGTTTCTCCTCGGACATCAGCACGCCGGGCGGCAACATCCATGTCGCGCTGTCCTTCAATCCCTCGCACCTGGAGATCGTGAACCCCGTGGTCACCGGGTCCGTGCGCGCCCGCCAGGATCGGCGCGGTGACCCGGTCGGCGCCACCGTGCTGCCGATCCTGATCCACGGCGATGCGGCCTTTGCCGGGCAGGGCGTGGTGATGGAGACCCTGCAGATGTCGCAGACGCGCGGCTTCGCTACCGGAGGCACGCTGCACGTCATCTGCAACAACCAGGTGGGCTTTACCACCAGTCATCCGCAGGACGCCCGCTCTACGCCGTATTGCAGCGACGTGGCGAAGATGATCGAGGCGCCGATTTTTCACGTCAACGGCGACGACCCCGACGCGGTCGCGCTGATCGGCCGGCTGGCCTATGACTACCGCATGAAGTACCGCAAGGACGTGGTGATCGACCTGGTGTGCTATCGCCGTCACGGCCACAACG
>CAYPTW010000008.1:0-42184 GCA_964413755.1 uncultured Thioalkalivibrio sp.
GTTGCGGCCCCGGCCGGGGCGGTGGCGTGTTATTTTATCCGACGCTTCGACGCGAGGCAGGATACTCCGAAAGTGCGCCGTTTCATCCGTTTTTCTTGTCCGCTGCCCGTGCTGGCCGGCACGGTCCTGCTGCTGCTCGCCGGGCCCCTGCAGGCCGACCGCGTGGACGGCCTGTACGAGGCCGAGGGCGTTTTCGAGGAGGATCGCGCCGCAGGCTTCGCGGATGCGCTGGAACAGGTCCTGGTGCGCGTCACGGGCCGCCGGGACGTCGCCGGCCGGGAAGAGGCCCGCGCCGTCCTCGACAACGCCGAGAGTTATGCGCAGCAGTTCCGCCAGCCGGCGCCCGGGCGCCTCTGGGTCGCCTTCGACGGCGCAGCGCTGGAACGTGAGCTGGCGCAGGCTGGCCTGCCGGTATGGGGCGCGGACCGGCCCGCGACCCTGTTGTGGGTCGCGGTGGACGCGGGCGGGGGCAGCCGTTTCGTGCTGTCGTCCGGCGCGGAGTCGGGGGTCGAGGCCCGCCTGCGCGACACCCTGCGCGCGGCGGCAGCGCGGCGTGGCATCCCGGTGATGTTTCCCCTGATGGACGCCGAGGATCGCTCACGGGCGTCCTTTGCCGAGGTGTGGGGCGGCTTCGAAGACTCGATCCTGGCGGCCTCGGCAAGATACGGTGCCGACGCCGTGCTGGTAGGGCGCATGAATGCCGGTGACCCCGGCTTCGTCCGCTGGACCCTGCTGGACGAGAGCGGATCGCAGCGCTGGAGCGGCGCGCTGGAGCAAAGTATTGACCGCGTCGCCGACGTGTTTGCCGCGCGCTTCGCCGTGGCGTCCACGGGCGGCATCTCGGCGGTGAACCTGGCGGTGAGCGGCATCGCGGGGGTGGAGGATTACGCGCGCGTGCGCCGTTTCCTCGAGCGGCTCACGGCCGTCGAGTCGTGTGCGGTGGAGCGTGTCGAGGGGGAAGAAGTGCTGTTCAGGCTCACCCTGCGGGGCGATGCTGCCGCGCTGGAGGAGGCCATCGGCCTCGGGCGCCTGCTGTCGCGCGAGCCGTCGGTCCCGGGTGAGCCGGGCCTGCGCTACCGCGTGTCGCGATGAGAGCGCGCGATATTCCCAACCTGCTGTGCGTCCTGCGCATCCTGCTGACCGTGCCCGTGGGTTGGGGCGTGGTGACCGGGCGCTACGAGCTGGCGCTGGTGCTGTTCTTCATCGCCGGCTTCACCGACGGCCTCGACGGTTTCCTGGCCAAGCGCTTCAACTGGCAGAGCCGCCTCGGCGGCATGCTCGACCCGGTGGCCGACAAGCTGCTGCTGGTGACCGGGTTCGTCACGCTGTGGCTGGCCGGGTATGTGCCGGACTGGCTGCTCGCGGCGGTGGTGGCGCGCGACCTGGTGATCGTGCTCGGCGCCAGTCTCTATCACTGGCTGATCGGCGCTTTCGAGGCGGAGCCCAGCGCGATCAGCAAGTTCAATTCCATGCTGCAGCTCGGCTACGTGATCCTGACGCTGTCGAAGCTCGTGTTCGGCGTGCCGGCGCCGGCGATGATCGCCGCGCTGGGCTGGTGCGTGCTCGCGACAACGGTGATCAGCGGGCTCGATTACGTCCTGCGCTGGGGCGCGCGGGCGCGCGTCGCGAGCCGCTGATGCGCCAGCTCCCCCTGCCGGTGCGACTGCGGGACTTCGCGGTCTTCGACACCTTCGAACCGGGCGCGAACGGCGCGGTCGTAGCCTGGCTGGCGGACCCTGCCGCAGCCGGGCCCGCGGCGTGGCTGTGGGGCGCGCCGGGCTGCGGCAAGAGCCACTTGCTGCAGGCGGCCTGCGCGGCGCGGCCCGGCGCCGCCTACCTGCCCGCAGCGGAGCTGTTGCCGGCGGGACCCGAGGCGCTGAGCGGCTGGGAAGAGCGGGGCCTGGTGTGTATCGACGACATTCACCGCCTGCTCGGCCGGCGCGACTGGGAGCTGGCGCTGTTCGGCCTGTTCAATGCCTTGTGGGAGCGGCAAGGTTGCCTGGTGGTGAGCGCGGCGGCCGCACCTGCCGGTGTCGCTTTCGAGTTGCCCGACCTGGCGTCCCGCCTGGCGTGGGGCGGCGTTTTTCATCTCCTGCCGCTGGACGACGAGCAACGCGTCGCGGCACTGCGACGGCGCGCCGCGCACCGCGGCCTGGAACTGCCGGAAGAGGTGGCGCGCTACCTGATGAAGCGGCTGCCGCGCGACATGCGCGCCCTGTGCGACTGGCTGGACCGCCTCGACACGGCCTCGCTGGCTGCGGGCCGGCGCCTCACCACCCCCTTCGTGCGCGAGGTCATCGCGCTCGAGCGTCCGGAGCACCTCGCCTGACCCATCCCACCACGGCGCCGAAGCCGAGCGCCGCGGCGAAGGCCCCGGCGGTGACCCAGCCGCGCGCGTCCGGGTTGCCCACCGCGCCGACCAGGAACAGCGCGCCGTAAAAGGGCAGCAGCAGGCTCAGCCAGCGCGCCGTACGCAGTCGCGCCAGCGCCAGGCCGCGCAGCCCGAGCAGCAGCGGCGCCAGCACCAGCAGCAGAATCACAATTCCGGGCCAGCCGTTGGCGCGCGCCGTGGGCAGCAGCCAGCCGGCGATGCATACCAGGGTGCCGGCCAGCGCAAACAGGGCGACGGCCCTGGCGGTCGCGATCCGGCTCACCTGAGGTCTTCCCGGTGTCCCGCCAGCGCCGCGGCGGCCAGCGCGAGCCGGCGGCCGAGTGCGCGGGCGAGGGCCTGCTCGTGTTCATCCAGGCGGTTGCCGGCCTCGGCGGAGGCCACGTGCGAAGGCCCGTAAGGCGTGCCGCCGCTCTTCGTGTCGCTCAGCGCTTGCAGGGTATACGGCAGCCCCAGCACCAGTGCCCCGTGGTGCAGCAGGGGAACCATCATGGTGAGCAGCGTGCTTTCCTGGCCGCCGTGCTGCGTCGAGGTCGAAGTGAACACGCCGGCGGGCTTGCCCGACAGCGCGCCTTGCAGCCACAGCTCGCTGGTGCCGTCGAGGAAGTACTTCATGGCAGCTGCCATGTTGCCGAAGCGCGTCGGGCTGCCCAGCGCGAGGGCGTCGCATTCCCTGAGGTCCGCCGCCGTGGCGTAAGGTGCGCCTTCCTCCGGTACCGGCGGGCTGGCGACGCGGGTCTCCGGCGCTACGGCCGGCACGGTGCGCAGGACGGCTTCAGCGTCCGGCACGCTGCTGACCCCGCGCGCGACCTGGCGCGCCAGGGCCGCCGTGCTGCCGTGGCGGGAATAGAACAGCACCAGGACCCGGGTCACGGCAGGATCTCGAGCACGGACTCGGGCGGGCGCCCGATGCGCGCCTTGCGCCCGCTCACGACGATCGGCCGCTCGAGCAGGCGCGGATGGCTGGCGAGGGCATCGAGGAACGCGTCTTCGGTGGTGCCGGGGCGGTCCAGTCCCAGCGCCTTGAACTCTTCCTCCTTGCGCCGCACCAGGGCGCTGGCAGGCATCCCCAGCTTGCGCAGCAGCGATTTCAGCGTGGCGCGATCCGGCGGGGATTTCAGGTATTCCACGATGCGCGGCTTGAGGCCGCGCGCCTCGAGCAACTCCAGTGTTTGCCGAGACTTTGAACAACGAGGATTATGATAGATCGTCACTGCCATGATTTGACTCCAGTTTCTTGGGTCCTGCGCGGCCGGCTCCAGCTTGACGCGCCGAAGCGGCGACTGCTAGGTTCTGCGCACGGCCAGTTGCTTGAGAGTGGCTACACCAATGATCGATGCCCCCGGCGCCAGGAGCATTGCGACGCGCCTCGTCGCCGTGACCGCGTTGCTGTTGCTGGCTGCCTGTGCCGGCGCTCCGGTGCAGGAAATGAGCGATGCGCGGCAGGCGATCCAGGCAGCAGAAGAGGCCGGCGCGCGCGAGCACGCGCCCGCCGCACTGAGTGACGCCCAGCGGCTCCTCAGCAGTGCCGAACAAAAGCTGCAGATCAGAGCTTACTCGGGTGCGCGCCACGACGCGCGCGAGGCGCGCCGCCGCGCTGCCGAGGCTTTGCGCGCATCCCGCGTCGACGATAACTGA
The DNA here is from genome assembly GCA_964413755.1 of uncultured Thioalkalivibrio sp. Classification (GTDB taxonomy): domain Bacteria; phylum Pseudomonadota; class Gammaproteobacteria; order Steroidobacterales; family XN24; genus XN24. The sequence continues at coordinate 4,028 of CAYPTW010000008.1, forward strand.
GGCGCGGGTGCCGGTTGCCCGACGCTGCATCGTAAGCGGACGCGTCCAGGGCGTGTTCTTCCGCGCCGGCACAGCGCGACGCGCTGCCGAGCTCGGCGTGCGAGGGCATGCCCGCAACCTCCCGGACGGTACGGTGGAAGTCTTCGCGGTGGGGCCCGAAGATGCCGTGGCGGCCCTGTGCGCCTGGTTGCACCAGGGCCCGCCCGCGGCGCGCGTGGACGACGTGAGCGTGGCGCCGGCCGCGCTGCCGGATCCGTTGCCGGCCAGTTTCTCCACCGCCTGAGCCCGCCGCCGCCGGGCGCTGCCGCTCAACAGGCTCAATAGCGATACCACTTCGAACTCAAGCGGCTGAAGACCCGGTCCGGATACCAGCGCTGGCCGCGGCTGCCGTTGTAGCGCGCCAGCGCGGCGCGCCGGTCGCCTTTCTCCTTTTCCAGGTAGTAGGCGAGGATGCGGCAACCGTAGAGCAGGTTGGTCTCGATGTCGTGCAGGTTGTCCTCGGGACGCCCGATCTCGTTGCGCCAGAACGGCATGACCTGCATCAGCCCGAGCGCGCCGGCATGCGAAATCGCGTAACGATCGAAGTTGCTCTCCACGTCGATCACCGCCAGGACCAGCTCCGGCGGCAGGTCGAACATCGCCGCATGGCGGTGCACCAGTCGCAGGATGAGCATGCGCTCGCCCTCGTCGGGCACCTGCCGCGCCAGGCGGGCGGACATGTCGGTAAGCCACACCTCGGCATCGAAGCGGTCGGCGAAACTGTCCGCCGCCTCGACGGCGGCGCGCAGGGCTTCGCGCAGCTCCGGGTCGACCGCCGGCTGCGCCCGGTCGGCCGCCGCGGGCAGGGCGAACAGCAGCAGCAGCGCCCCGAGCAGCCGCGTCATGGCGCGTGCCGGGCGATTCCCTGGCGCACGCGCTCGACCAGCGCCGCGACGGCGCCCTCCAGCGGCAGTGCCTCGTTGTCCTCGGCGCGGCGCGCGCGGTACTCCAGCGCACCCTCCTTGAGCCCGCGCTCACCGACCACCACGCGGTGCGGAATCCCGAGCAGTTCCATGTCGGCAAACTTCACGCCGGGGCGCACGTCGCGATCGTCCAGCAGGACCTGCACGCCGGCTTCCAGCAGCGCGTCGTAGAGGGGCTCGACTGCCTCGCGCACAGCCTCGCTCTTGTGCATGTTCATCGGCACCAGCGCGACCTGGAAAGGCGCAATGGTCTCCGGCCAGACGATGCCGCGCTCGTCGAAGTGCTGCTCGATGGCCGCGGCGACCAGGCGGGTCACGCCGATGCCGTAGCAGCCCATGAACATCGCCTGCTCCTGGCCGTCGGCATCGAGCACCAGCGCGCCCATGGATTCGCTGTACTTGCGGCCCAGCTGGAACACGTGGCCGACCTCGATGCCGCGCGCGATCTCCAGCTTGCCCTGGCCGTCCGGGCTCGGGTCCCCGCTGACCACGTTGCGGATGTCGGCAGCCACGGGCTCGACGACGTCGCGGCCCCAGTTGACCCCCACCAGGTGGGCGTCGGCCTCGTTGGCGCCGCAGGTGAAATCGGCCGCGGCAAGCGCGGCATGGTCGGCGTAGACCTGGAGTGCAAGCCCGACCGGCCCGACGAAGCCCGGCTCGCAGCCGGCGGCCGCGCGCACCTGCTCTGCCGTGGCCATGCGCAGCGGGGCGGCGACGCCCGGCAGCTTCTCCGCCTTCACCGCGTTCAGCTCGTGGTCGCCGCGGATCACCAGCGCCACCGCGCCGCCGTCTTCGCCCTGCACGATGAGGGTCTTCAGGCACTGCTGCGCAGCGATGCCGAGGAAGGCGGTGAGCTCGGCGATGGTGCGCACGCCGGGCGTGGCGATGCGTTCCATGGCGCGCGCGGCGGCAGGCCGCGGCGCGGCGGGCGGCCTCGCCGGGGCGAGCTCGACATTGGCGGCGTAAGCGGAGGTGTCGGAGAAGGCAATGGCGTCTTCACCGGACTCCGCCAGCACGTGGAACTCGTGCGACAGGCTGCCGCCGATACTGCCGGTGTCGGCCTCGACGGCCCGGTAGGCCAGACCGAGGCGCCGGCACACGCGCCCGTAGGCCTCGTACATGCGCTCGTAAGTGCGTCCGAGGCATTGCTGGTCGAGGTGAAAGGAGTAGGCGTCCTTCATGATGAACTCGCGCGAGCGCATCACGCCGAAGCGCGGGCGGATCTCGTCGCGGAACTTGGACTGGATCTGGTACCAGTTCACCGGCAGCTGCTTGTAGCTCTTCAGCTCGCGCCGCGCCAGGTCGGTGATGACTTCCTCGTGCGTCGGACCGAGGCAGAAGTCGCGCTGGTGGCGGTCCTTGAGGCGCAGCAGCTCGGGGCCGAAATGGTCCCAGCGCCCCGACTCGCGCCACAGCTCGGCCGGCTGCACCATCGGCATGAGCATTTCCTGCGCGCCGGCGCGGTTCATTTCCTCGCGCACGATGGCTTCGACCTGGCGCAGCACGCGCACGCCCAGCGGCAGCCAGGTGTAGAGACCGGAGGCGAGCTGGCGGATCAGCCCCGCGCGGAGCATCAGCTGGTGGCTGACGATTTCCGCGCCGGCGGGCACTTCCTTTAGAGTGTTGAGCGGGAACTCGGAGAGGCGCATCAGGATGCCTTTGCTGTCATGTGCGGATGGGCCACCGTTGATCCGGCCCGGAACCCTGCATTCTAAAGGCCGGCGTTGCCGCCGGTACAGTTCGACGGAGCCGGGGGGGTGAGCATGGAACCGCTCGCGGACGCGAGGCTGGACCCGGCGCTGCTGGCAGGAAGGCGAGTCGCCGTGCTCGGCTTCGGCGCCCAGGGCCGTGCCCAGGCGCTGAACCTGCGCGACTCGGGGGTCGACGTGGTGGTGGGGCTGCGGGAAGGCTCGCCGCATCGTGCGGAGTGCGCGCACGAGGGCCTCGAAGTGCTGGACCCCGCGGCCGCGGCCGGTGCCTGCGACGTTTGCGCGATGCTGGTGCCGGACGAGGTCCAGCCGCGCCTCTACGCGGAAGCGCTGGCCTCTGCGCTGCGCCCCGGCAGCGCGCTGCTGTTCGCCCACGGCTACAACATCCACTACCGCAAGCTGCTGCCGCGCGCGGACCTGGACGTGGTGATGGTGGCGCCGCTGGGTATCGGCGAGCAGGTGCGGCGCCAGTACGAGCTTGGCCGCGGCGTGCCGGCGCTGCTGGCCGTGCACCAGGATGCCAGCGGCGAGGCGGCCGCGGTGGCGGGGGCCTACGCGGCAGCTGACGGGCATGCGCGCGCCGCGGTGTTCGAGACCACGTTTGCCGAGGAGACGGAGACCGACCTGTTCGCCGAGCAGGCGGTGCTGTGCGGCGGGCTGGGCCAGCTCATCACCGCAGCCTTCGAGACCCTGGCGGAGGCCGGCTACCCGGAAGAGCTGGCCTACTTCTGCTGCCTGCACGAGGTGCAGCTGATTGCCGACCTGGTGCAGAGTCGCGGCATCGCCGGCATGCGGCGCTCGATTTCCAGCACGGCCGCCTACGGCGACGCCACCCGCGGTCCGCGCGTCATCGGTCCGGAGAGTCGCCAGGCCATGCGGGACATGCTGGCGGAGATCCGCGACGGCCGCTTCGCCGCCGAGCTGGGGGCCGAGATGGCGCAAGGCGCGCCGACCCTGGCCGCCTGGCGCAAGGCGGCTGCGGCACACCCGCTGGAGCAGGTCGGCGCGCGGCTGCGGGCGCACATGCCGTGGCTGGGGCAGGACTGAGCGCTGGAAATCCCCGCCCTGAAATGAGTAAATGTCCAGTCCATACAGCCCGCGGCATCCCATGGTCGACTCCCGCCCGCCACGCAAGGGCATCTACATCCTGCCCAACCTGATCACCACCGGCGCCCTGTTCGCCGGTTTCGCCGCCGTGGTCACGGCCATGGACGGCAACTTCGTCACCGCCGCCATCGCCATTTACATTGCCGGCGCGCTGGACGGCATGGACGGCCGGGTCGCGCGCATGACCAGCACCGAGAGCGAGTTCGGCAAGCAGTACGACAGCCTCGCGGACATGGTGTCGTTCGGCCTGGCGCCGGCCCTGGTGTTCTACTCCTGGGGCGCGCGGCAGTTGCAGGAACTCGGCTGGCTGTGGGGCAAGCTGGGCTGGCTGGTGGCGTTTTTCTTCGCCGTGGCGGCCGCCATGCGCCTGGCGCGCTTCAACTCCCGCAGCGGCATGGCGGACAAGCGCTATTTCGAGGGCCTGCCGAGCCCGTCGGCGGCGGCGCTGGTGGCCGGCCTGGTCTGGCTCAGCACCGTGCTGGAGGCGTCCGGCGCGCTGGCGATGGTCGTGGCGCTGGTGATCACGGCCGGTGCCGGCGCCCTGATGGTGAGCCGCCTGGCGTATTACAGCGGCAAGGACTTCAACCTGGGCGGCCGGATTCCCTTCGGTTACGCGCTGCTCATTCCGGCCATCTTCATCCTCATCAGCCTGAATCCGCCCACCGTGCTGTTCCTGCTGTTCCTGGGCTACGCACTGTCGGCGCCCACCCTCGCGGCATGGCGCTGGGGCCGGCGCCGTCGCCGCCGCCAGGCGCGGGAGGGCGTCGACGAGGATGCCGACGAGTCCGGAGATAAGTCCGGCGATAACTCCGGCGAGCGGGGGCCTGACTGAGGTGGATGCGCGCCGCGTCGCCTGCCTGCATGCCATGGGGGTGCCCGCCTGGTCGCGGCGGCCGGGCAGCGTGCTGCCGGGGGCGCCTGCGGGCATGCGCGAGGCGTCGTGCGCTGCCGCGGCGGCACCGGTCGAGGCCCCGGCGCAGGACGACGACGTCGCGGCGCTGGACTGGGATGCGCTGGAAGAGCGGGTCAGCCGCTGTGTCGGCTGCGCCTTGCACGCGGGTCGCAGCAGGACGGTTTTCGGTGTCGGCAACCGCAAGGCCGACTGGCTGGTGATCGGCGAGGCGCCGGGCGCCGAGGAGGATCGCCGCGGCGAACCGTTCGTCGGCCGCGCCGGCAAGCTGCTGGACGCAATGCTGGTCGCCACCGGACGCGAGCGCAGCCAGGTGTACATCGCCAACGTGGTGAAGTGCCGCCCGCCGGAGAATCGCGACCCGCGCCCGGAGGAGGCGGCCAGCTGCGCGCCCTACCTGGACCGGCAGATCGCCCTGCTGCAGCCGAAAGTCATTCTCGCCGTGGGCCGTGTCGCGGCGCAGCGGCTGCTCGAGGCGGAAACGCCGGTCGGGCGCCTGCGCGGCAAGGTGCACCGCCACGAGGCCTCGGGCATCCCGCTGGTGGTGACCTGGCACCCTGCCTACCTGTTGCGGCGACCCGAGGCCAAGGCCGATGCCTGGCGCGACCTGGTGCTGGCCATGAACGTGGCGGAGGGGTCGTGAGCGCCGCGCTCGAAACCGCCGGGCTGCGCGTGCGGGCGATGACCGAGGCGGACCTGGCGGCGGTCTGGGACATCGAGCGGCGCGCCTACGACTATCCCTGGTCGCGCGGGATCTTCGTGGACTGCCTGCGCGTGCCGTACCAGTGCGAGGTGCTGGAGCGGGACGGTCGCATCGCAGGCTATGCCATCGTGTCCATGGCGGCGGACGAGGCCCACCTGCTCAACCTGTGCCTGGACCCGGAGTTGCACGGCCAGGGACTGGGGCGCTTCATGCTGGACCACGTGCTGGAGGCGGCGCAGGAGCAGAAGGCGCGCGTGATCTATCTCGAGGTGCGCCCCTCGAACCAGCGTGCCGTCGCGCTGTACCTGCGCAATGGGTTCCGGCGCATCGGCGTGCGCCCGCGCTACTACCGCGACGGGGAAGGGCGCGAAGACGCGCTGGTGTTCGCCCGCACGCCCTGAGCACGCTTCCTGCTAGAATGCCGCGCCCTGCCAACCCCGGCGGCCTGAGCGCCGCGACCGTCACATGAGTTCACTGCCTACCGAAGTCGCCCGGCGCCGTACCTTCGCCATCATCTCCCATCCGGACGCGGGCAAGACCACGCTGACGGAAAAGCTGCTGCTGTTCGGCGGGGCGATCCAGATGGCCGGTTCGGTGAAGGGCCGCAAGGCCGAGCGTCACGCCACCTCCGACTGGATGGCGCTGGAGCAGCAGCGCGGCATCTCGGTCACCTCCTCGGTGATGCAGTTCCCTTATCGCGACCGGGTCATCAACCTGCTCGACACGCCGGGCCACGCGGACTTCTCCGAGGACACCTACCGCACGCTGACCGCGGTGGACTCGGCACTGATGGTGATCGATGCCGCCAAGGGCGTCGAGGAACGCACCATCAAGCTGATGGAAGTATGCCGGCTGCGCACCACCCCGATCATCAGTTTCATCAACAAGCTCGACCGCGACGGACGCGAGCCGCTGGAACTGCTGGACGAGATCGAGCGTGTCCTCAAGATCCGTTGCACGCCCGTGACCTGGCCGATCGGCATGGGGCGCGAGTTCCGCGGCGTCTACCACTTCCTGCAGGACCGCATCTACGTCTATCGCGAGGCGGCGAAGGGCGCGGCGGGCCAGACCGACGTCATCGAGGGACTCGATTCGCCGGCCGCTGAGGCCCTGCTCGGGTCGTCCGCCGAGGCTTTTCGCGAGGAAGCCGAGCTGGTGCGCGAGGCCTGTGACGACTTCGATCTCGAGGCCTATCTCGGCGGCGTGCAGACGCCGGTGTTCTTCGGCTCGGCGATCAGTAACTTTGGCGTGCGCGAGCTGCTGGATGGGTTCATCGAGTGGGCGCCGCCGCCCATGCACCGGCCCACCACCACGCGCGAGGTCGATGCAGGCGAAGCTGCGCTCACCGGGTTCGTGTTCAAGATCCAGGCCAACATGGACCCCGCGCACCGCGACCGCATCGCGTTCTTCCGCATCTGCTCCGGGCGCTACACGCGCGGCATGAAATTGCGGCACGTGCGTCTCGGTCGCGACGTGCGCATCGCCGACGCGCTGACCTTCATGGCCTCCGACCGCGAGCGCGCGGAAGAGGCCTGGGCGGGGGATATCCTCGGCCTGCACAACCACGGCACGATCAACATCGGCGACACCTTCACCGAGGGCGAGGAGCTGACCTTCACCGGTATCCCGAACTTCGCCCCGGAGCTGTTTCGTCGCGCCGTGCTGGGCGACCCGCTGCGCGCCAAGGCGCTGCACAAGGGACTGGACCAGCTGTGCGAGGAGGGCGCCACGCAGCTGTTCCGGCCGATGCGGAACAACGACGTCATCCTCGGCGCCGTCGGCCCGCTGCAGTTCGACGTCGTGGCCTGGCGCCTGAAGGAGGAATACGGCGTCGACTGCCGCTTCGAGAACATCAACGTGGCCACGGCGCGCTGGGTCTATGCCGAGGACGCGCGCAAGCTGGAGGAGTTTCGCAACAAGGCGGCGGAGCACCTGGCGGTGGATCACGCCGGCGCCCTGGTCTATGTCGCGCCGTCGCGGGTGAACCTGCAGCTGACCCAGGAACGCTGGCCGGAGATCCGTTTCATGCCGACGCGGGACCACCTCGCCGCCTGAGTCTCAGGCGGGCTCCCGCCTCAAGCGCGGAAGCGGCGCAGCTCCAGCCGCAGCATATCGAGCAGGGTGTCTTCGCCGCCGCGCGCCTCGTAGCGCAGGGCGAGGTAAAGGCGCGTGATGCGGGCCGCCGCCGCCGCGCTGGCAGGATGCTCGGCGGCGACCCGGGCGGCGAAGTCGCGCGGCCCTTCCTGCGGCCGGCGCTGCACTCCCGCCTTGCCCATGCGCCGGCAGAACTCGCGGTACAGGCGGGCCGCTTCCGGTTCCGGCGGCGGCCGGAGCCGCCACGCCAGCCACAGCGTGAGGCCGCCCATGACGACGCCGACCAGTACCACCAGCCCGACGACCAGGGCGCGCCAGTCCGCGTTCGGCAAGCCGAGCCGCGCCAGCAAGGCGAGCTGGCGCTCCGGCCCGTAGCCGAGCACCCAGTCGGTCCACAGGCTGTTGAGAGCGTCCCATCCCTGGCTCAGCGCGCGCAGGCCGTAGAGATGGCGCAGCATGGCCCCCGGGACCCGTTCTCCCGCCGGCAAGGCCTCGCTCAGGCCCAGCTCGATGCGGTCGGGCGCGATGGCCCCGGTGGGATCGACGCGCGTCCAGCCCGCGCCCTCCAGCCACACTTCCGCCCAGGCATGCGCGTCGGACTGGCGCACCACCAGCCGACCGCTGAGAGGGTTGAGCTCGCCGCCCAGGTATCCGGTGACGACACGCGCCGGCAGTCCCGCGGCGCGCGCCATGACGGTGAAGGCGGAAGCGTAATGCTCGCAGAAGCCGCGGCGCGTGCGGAACAGGAATTCATCGACCGGGTGGTTTGAGCCCAGGGCGGGGGGCTCCAGCGTGTAGACGAAGGGTTCATTGCGAAAATGCGCCAGCAGGGCGTCCACCAGCGCCGCGTCGGAATCAGCCGCGGCCCGGAACGCCTCACCCAGCGCCACGGCCCTGGGGTTGCGTCCTTCCGGCAGGCGCAGGCTGCGAAAGCGCGCGAACTGCCCGAGCTCGGCCTCGACCACGGCGCCCGGCCAGGACTCGATCTCGATCGCCGTGGCGTTGTCCACGGGCCGGCGCGACACCAGTTGGAACTCGTGCGTGAGAAAGGCCTGGTCGTCCGACCACGCGCCGGGAAAATCGAGCGCCAGCAGCCAGGCGCGGCCGTGGGGCTCGATGATCGAGCGGTAGCGGTAACTGGAACCGACCAGCTCGATCGGCTGGTTCAGGCGCGGCAGGCGCTCGAGGTCGCTCCAGGTCCAGCCGTCGAAGCGCTCCAGCACGGGACCGCGCCAGTAACGCTCCGACGGTGGCGGCAGCGGCCCCTCGAAGTTGACGCGGAACGCTACCGCATCGGACCGGATCAGGCGCGAGATCAATCCCGGCGACATCTCGTCCGACAACCCGGTCATGGCTTCGGCACCGCGCGAGGGCAGGGACCAGAACGGGCCGGGCACGCGCGGGAACAGCAGGAACAGCAGCAGCGCCACCGGCAGGGCAAAGGCCAGCATTCTTGCCACGATGCCGCCGGCGACACGCCATGGCAGCGGCGCGCCCAGGCGCACGCCCTGCAACAGCGCCAGCGTGATGGCGGCGACGCTGAGCGCGAGCCAGGGCAGGCTCCAGATCGGCTGGTCGTAGAGCAACTGCATCATGACGATGAAGTAGCCGATGAAAGCCAGCACCTGGATATCGCGCCGGCTGCGCGTCTCGAGCAGCTTCATGGCGCCCATCACGACCAGCAGGGCGCCGCCGGCTTCCAGCCCGTTCAGGGTGCGATAGTGGAACAGCACGCCGAACAGGCAGGCCGCGGCCAGTGCCAGGCGCAGCCAGGACGGCGGCAGGCGCCAGCCCGCGCGCTGGATTGCCAGGCGCCACGTCGCTGCCGCCGCGAACACCAGCGTGATCCATAGCGGCAGGCGGGGCACGGCGGGCGCCAGCGCAAGGGTGAGCGCAGCGAGCATCCAGCCGAGGCGCAGCGCGGTGGGATCACTCATCGGCCGGGCCCGCGCCGCCGGGATAGAGCGCCAGCGCCGCCAGGCAGCGATGGCGGTGAGCCGGCCCGATCGCCGGCGGGATGACCGTGCCGGGGATGCGCAGGCCGAAAGCGCCGCCGCCCGCATGCGCGTCGAGCACCCAGCGGCACAGCACCGACAAGCGCTCTTCCTCGTCCATCGCCGGCACGCTGTCCCAGTCCAGCCAGGCGCTGCCACGGGCACTACCGGCGAACTGCTTTACCGGCAGTTCGTCGCCGCGCGCGGCCGCCTTCCAGGCAATGCGGCGCGGCGAGTCGCCGCTGCGGAAAGCGCGCAGGCCGGCGAAGTCGTCCTCGCCGAGGTGCTCGTCCCAGTGTCCCTCGGCGTCTTCGGGCCCGCCGGCAGGCGGGACGGGCGCGTGCGTGGCGGCGGCCGGGTACACAACGGTGGCGCAGTCGGGGTGCAGCCAGGCCCAGGCACGGAACAGGCCGAAGGGGAACGTCGTGCTCACCCGCAGGCGCGCCACGCGCAGGCGGCCGCGCCGCGTGGTGGGCAACTCGATGTGCACTTCGCCGGTGCGCAGCGGCGGCAGGTCGAGCGCGGCCGAGTGTGCCCCGGCGCAGTCCCCCTGCAGGTCGTGACGGGGGCTCGACCCGGTATTTTCCAGCGTCATCTCGAAGCGCGCCGGGCTGCCGGCGAAAGCAGGATGCAAGTGCAGCCCGCGGGCCACGACGCCGCTGAGGTTCTGGTGGCACCAGTGCATGGTGACCAGGCCGAGGCCCGCCAGCAGGAAGGTCAGCATGAAGCCCATGCTGTTGCTGTAATTCATCGCCGCCAGCAGCATGCCGAACAGGCTCAGGCCGTAGCCGGCACCGAGGGCGGTGGGCAGGATGTAGATGCGCCGGCGATGCAGGCGCACGGGATCGGGATCGGGGCCCTGGCGCCGGCGCGCCCAGTTGGCCGCCAGCCGCGCGAGCCGGCCACCGGCGCCCGTACCGCCCGCGCCCGTTGCCGGCGCCGGCGTCGGCGTCTCAGGGGATCGGAACGGCGGCGACAAGGCGTTCTCCGGGATCGTCGCCCGTCGATTCGCCCTCGGTGCGCAAGCGATGGCCGACCACGGCCGGAGTGACCGCCTGGACGTCCTCCGGGATCACGGCGCGGCGCCCGTCGAGCAGCGCCCAGGCGCGGGCGGCGCGCAGCAGCGCGATGGCGGCGCGCGGTGACAGCCCGGCGCCGTAGCCGGGATGCTCGCGGCTCCACGCCACCAGCGCCTGCACATAGTCGAGCAGCGCTTCCGAGGCATGCACCCGCGTCACTTCATCGCGCAGGCGCAGCAGCACCGCCGGCGCCGCGGCGGCGGGCAGCCGGCGCAGCAGGGCTCGCCGGTCTTCGCCGCGCAACAACTCCCGTTCCAGGGCGCGCTCGGGATAGCCGAGACGGATGCACATGAGGAAGCGGTCCAGCTGCGATTCCGGCAGCGGGAAGGTACCGACCTGCTCGGCAGGGTTCTGCGTGGCGACCACGAAAAACGGTTCCGGCAGGGGATGGGTGACCCCGTCCACCGTGACCTGGCGCTCTTCCATCGCCTCGAGCAACGCGCTTTGCGCCTTCGGCGTGGCGCGGTTGACCTCGTCGGCCAGCACCAGTTGCGCGAACACGGGGCCCGGATGGAAGTTGAAGCGGCCGGTGTCGCGCTGGTACACCGAGACCCCGACGATGTCGGCGGGCAGCAGGTCGCTGGTGAACTGGATACGCTGGTTCGACAGGCCCAGCGCATGTGCCAGGCCGTGCGCCAGGGTGGTCTTGCCGACGCCGGGCACGTCCTCGATGAGCAGGTGGCCGCCTGCCAGCAGGCAGGAGATACACAGGCGCAGCTGCCGTTCCTTGCCGAGGATGACGCCGTCGAGCAGCTGCAGCGCCTGGCGCAGCTGCTCCAGGTCGGCGGCGGCCTGCTCGCCTCCGGCGGGACGCGAGTCAGGCGAGGGCACGAACGCGCTCCAGCTGCTGCTCGATCTTGGCAATGGCGCTGCCGAGTTCCTCGGCCCGATTGCGTTCCTTGGCGACTACTGCCGCCGGCGCATTGTCCACGAAGGACGGCTTGTCCAGCTTGGCGCGGGTCTTGCCGAGGTCGCTTTCGAGCTTCGCGCGCTGCTTCTCCAGGCGGGCGACTTCCGCTTCGGCATCGATCAGGCCCGCCATCGGCACCAGCAGGCGCATCTCGCCGAGCAACACGGCGGCGGCCGGCGGCGGCGTCTCGTCAGCCGCGAGCGGACGCACCGATTCCAGTCGTGCCAGGCCGCTGAGCAGGCCACGATGCGCTTCCAGCCAGGCCAGGTCGCGCGTGCCGGCATCCTGCAGCAGCACCGGCAACGGCTTGCCCGGGGCGATGTTCATTTCGCCCCGTACCTGGCGCACGCCGAGCACGAAGCCCTGCAGCCAGGCCATCTCCGCCTCGGCCGGCTCATCGCGCGGGTAGTCCGCGCTGTGCGGATAAGACTGCAGCATCACGGTGTCGCCGGTGACCCCGGCAAGCGGCGCGGCGCGCTGCCACAGCGCCTCGGTGATGAACGGCATGAGGGGGTGCAGCAGGCGCAGCAGAGCCTCCAGCACCTCCACCAGCGTGCGCCGCGTGCCGCGCTTGCGCGCGGCCGAGGCGTCGTCGTCGTTGAGCACCGGCTTCACCAGTTCCAGGTACCAGTCGCAGAACTCGTGCCAGGTGAAGTCGTAGATCGCCTGCGCGGCGAGGTCGAGGCGATAGCTGTCGAAGGCCTCGAGGGCGTTGCGCGCGGCTTCCCCGAGGCGCGAGCGGATCCAGCGGTCGGCGATGCCGAGCTCCATTTCGCCGCCCGGGCCGCAGTCGTGGTCCGCGGTGTTCATGAGCACGAAACGCGAGGCGTTCCACAGCTTGTTGCAGAAGTTGCGGTAGCCCTCCACGCGACCGAGGTCGAGGCGCACGTCGCGACCGGTGGTGGCGAGCGAGGCGAAGGTGAAGCGCAGCGCGTCGGTACCGAAAGCGGGAATGCCGTCCGGGAACTCCTTGCGCGTCGCCTTCTCGATGCGCGCCTTGAGTTGCGGCTGCATCATGCCGGTGGTGCGCTTCGCCACCAGGGTCTCCAGGTCGACGCCGTCGATCAGGTCCAGCGGGTCGAGCACGTTGCCCTTGGACTTCGACATCTTTTGCCCTTCACCGTCGCGCACCAGGCCGTGGATGTAGACCTCGCGGAACGGCACGTCGTCCATGAACTTCAGGCCCATCATGATCATGCGGGCGACCCAGAAGAAAATGATGTCGAAGCCGGTCACCAGCACGGAGCCCGGGTACCAGGTGTCGAGCGCCGGCGTGCGGTCGGGCCAGCCCAGGGTGCTGAAGGGCCACAGCGCGGAGGAGAACCAGGTGTCGAGCACGTCCTCGTCCTGCGTCAGCGGCACGTCGTCCGCCAGCCCGCTGCGCCGGCGCGCATCGGCCTCGTCCAGGCCCACGTGCACGCCGCCGTCCGGGTCGTACCAGGCCGGGATGCGATGGCCCCACCACAGCTGGCGGCTGATGCACCAGTCCTGGATGTTGCGCATCCACTCGAAGTAGGTCTTCGACCAGTTCTCCGGCACGAAGCGCACGCGACCGTCCTCCACCGCCCGGATGGCGGGCTCGGCCAGCGGGGCGATCTTCACGTACCACTGGTCGGTGAGATACGGCTCCAGCACGGCGCCGCTGCGGTCGCCGCGCGGCACGAACAGGCGATGGTCCTGGGTGCGCTCCAGGAGGCCGAGCGCGTCGAGGTCGGCCACGATGCGCTCGCGTGCGACGAAGCGGTCGAGCCCGCGGTAGGGCTCCGGCACGTCGTCGTTGAGCGAGGCGTCGTCGTCGAGCACGTTGATCGTCTCGAGCTGGTGCCGCCGCCCGATCTCGTAGTCGTTGAAGTCGTGCGCGGGGGTGATCTTGACGCAACCGCTGCCGAACTCGGGGTCGACGTAGTCGTCGGCGATGATGGGGATGCGGCGGCCGGTCAGCGGCAGCTCGATCTCGCGGCCCACCAGTGCGGTGTAGCGTTCATCGTCCGGGTGCACCGCCACCGCGGTGTCGCCGAGCATGGTTTCGGGCCGGGTCGTCGCCACCACCAGGTGGCCGCTGCCGTCCGCCAGCGGATAGCGGAAGTGCCACAGCTTGCCCTGTTCTTCCTCGCTCACCACTTCCAGGTCGGACAGCGCGGTGTGCAGCACCGGGTCCCAGTTCACCAGGCGCTTGCCGCGGTAGATCAGGCCCTCTTCGAACAGGCTGACGAATTCATGCGTCACCGCGCGGGACAGTTCCGCGTCCATGGTGAACTTGTGCCGGCTCCAGTCGACCGAGGCGCCGAGACGCTTGAGCTGGCGCTCGATGGTATCGCCGGACTCCTGCTTCCACTGCCACACGCGCTCCACGAAGCGCTCGCGACCCAGCTCACGCCGGTGCAGTCCCTCGGCGTTGAGCTGCCGTTCCACCACCATCTGCGTGGCGATGCCGGCGTGGTCGGTGCCCGGCTGCCACAGGGTGTTGCGCCCGCGCATGCGCTGCAGCCGGGTGAGGGCGTCCATGATGGTGTCCTGGAAGGCGTGGCCCATGTGCAGCGTGCCGGTGACGTTCGGCGGCGGCAGCATGATGCAGTACGGCTCGCCTGCGCCGGAGGGCGCAAAACAGCCGCGCCGCTCCCAGTCGGCGTAGATATCAGCCTCGATGTCCTCGGGGTTGTAAGTCTTCTGCATGTGGGATTGAGTCCGGTGTCAGGTACGCAGGTGGTTGCGCAAGGCGCGCTCAACTATATCCGGCAGCTCGTCGCGCAGGCGGGAGGACACCTGTTCGAACAGGGCGGCCTCGACCTCGCGCACCGCGGAGTGGAGCAGGTCCACCACCACTTCCCAGGCCACCGCGACGAGCTCCGCCTTCAGCGCCGCCAGTTCATGGTCCGAGAGCTGGCCCGGCGCAGGCACCGCCACGGCGCGCAGTACCGGCGGCGCGTTCGCGTCCTCTGCCGCGATCTTCTGGCGCAGCACCGGGCGCGGGTCGGAGTTCTGGTCTTCGCTCATGCGCTCTGCCCGCCGATCTGGTGGTACTCCAGGGCATAGCCCCGGTCCCGGTAGAAACGGAACCGTTCGCGGGCCGCGGCCTTGTCATCCTCGCCGGCGACGATTTCGGCCACGCGCTCGAAGCGGCTGAAGAACAGCGGCACCTCGCGGTCCAGGTTCACCAGCAGGTCGGCATCGAAGCGTGGCTCGGCGCCGCTGCCGATGTGCACCGGGGTGGCCGCAGCCAGCGCCTCGTCCAGCGCGCCGGAGTCGAGTGCGTGAGGGATGAAACTGCCGTCACGGAAAGTCCACAGCAGCTGGTCGACGCGCTGCGCGTCCTGCTGCGAGGCCGCATGCAGGTAGATCTTGTGCTTCAGGCGCCAGGCTTTTTCGACCAGGCGGCAGGCGAAGCGCTCCCGCGCCTGGTCGGCCGCATCCTCCAGGACATAGAAGTCGACGCGCGTCATCCGCTCGGGTGCATGGCCGTCAGGCCACGCCTGCCCGGCTCATCAGGAACTGGGACAGCAGCGGCACCGGTCGGCCGGTGGCGCCCTTGGCCTGGCCGGTCTTCCAGGCCGTGCCGGCGATGTCCAGGTGAGCCCAGCTGAGATCCCCGGTGAAGCGGTTGAGGAAGCAGGCGGCGGTGATGGCACCGGCATCGCGCCCCGCGACGTTGGCGAAGTCGGCGAAGTTGCTCTTCAGCTGCTCGTCGTAGTCCGGGCCGATGGGGAGGTGCCAGGCGCGGTCCTCGGCGTCGATGCCGGCGCGCAGCAATTCGTTGGCGAGCATGTCGTCGCTGCTCATCAGGCCGCTGAGGTGGTGGCCGAGCGCAATCACGCAGGCACCCGTCAGGGTGGCGATGTCGATCACGGCCGCGGGCTTGAAGCGGCGCGCATAGGTCAGCGTGTCACAGAGGATGAGGCGGCCTTCGGCGTCGGTGTTGAGGATCTCCACGGTCTGGCCGGACATGGTCTTGACGATGTCGCCCGGGCGGCTGGCGAGCCCGTCGGGCATGTTCTCCGCGGCCGGGACCAGGCCGACCACGTTGATGGGCAGGTTCAGCCGCGCCACCGTGGCCATGGTGCCGACGACGCTGGCGCCGCCGCACATGTCGAACTTCATTTCGTCCATGGCCGGCGCCGGCTTGATGGAGATGCCGCCGGAGTCGAAGGTGATGGCCTTGCCGACCAGGGTCACGGGCGCCTTCTGCTTCGGCCCGCCGCGCCATTCCATGACGATCAGCTTGGGCGGCTGGCGGCTGCCCTGGGCGACGGAGAGGAGGGCGTTCATGCCCAGCTTCTTCATCTGCGCCTGCTCGACCACGGAGACCTTGAGGCCCTGGTGCTGGGAGGCCAGCTTCCTGGCCTCGGCGGCCAGGTAGGTCGGCGTGCAGACGTTGCCGGGCAGGTTGCCCAGCCGGCGGGCGATGGACTGGCCCTCGGCGACGGCCTGGCCGTGCTTGAAGCCGGTGCTGGCGGCAGACTGGGACTTGCGGTCCGCGACCCACATGGCCAGCTTGCTGAATACCGGCGCCGGCTTGTCCAGGCTGGACTTCAATTCGTCGAAGCGATACGCAGCCTCTTCGGCCGCCTCGGCGGCATGCCGTGCGAGGGTGTAGGTGTCGCTGTCCGCCACTGCCTCGCTGGAGAGAAAACTGAATGCCGCCTTGGTGCCGGTGCCGAGCAACGCCTTCACCGCGGCGCCGTGCGCCTTGCGCCAGGCCTTGAGGTCGAGCTTGCCGGCCTCGCCCAGGCCGACCAGCAGCAGGCGCTTCGCGCTGGCGCCGGCCGGATTGGGCACCAGCAGCGTGGCGCCGGCCTGGCCGCGGAAATCGCCGCTCTTGACCAGGCCGCTGACCAGCTTGTTGGTCACCGCGTCGATTTCCCTGGCGGCCTCGGAGAGCCTTCCGTCCTTGTAGACGCCGACGATGGCGCAATCGGTCCTGACGGTTGCCGCCGACCCGGTCTTCGCCGTGAAATCCATCATTCCCTCTCCTCAGGTTCTGCCGCCGGGAGCGGCGTGACGCGCTTTGGACGCGGTAAGATGCGGAAGTTTAATGGATTAGGGGGCAGGCTGAAACTGCGCGCGCCGTGTCAGGGATCATCAATCGCTACATCCTGCGCGAGACCGTGCGCAACTTCCTCGGCGTGACCGTGGTGCTCATGCTGATTCTGCTGGGCGACCAGTTTGCCCGTGGCCTGGCGCGCGCCGCGGCGGATCGCATTCCCCGCGAGGCCGTGCTGCAGCTGATGGGTCTCACCACCATCGAGTACCTCAGCCTGCTGGTGCCGGCCGCCTTCTTCTTTGCCGTGATGCTGGCCCTGGGTCGCCTGTACCGTGACAGCGAGATGGCGGCGCTGAGCGCCTGCGGCGTCGGCGCCGTGCAGGTCCTGCGGCCGCTGCTGTGGGGTGCGGCCCTGGTCGCCTGCCTGCTGGCCTGGCTGAGCTTCGATGTCGCGCCCTGGGCCGCCTCGAAGGCCCAGGACCTGCGCGACGAGGGCCGGCGCCAGGTCCAGCTCACCGCCCTGGAGCCGGGGCGCTTCCGCAGCGCATCGGCCGGCCGGCTCGTGTTCTATGCGCGTGACCGCGATGCGAACGGGCAACTGACCGGCATTTTCATCCAGCAGCGCGTCGAGGATACCGTCGAGGTGGTCACCGCGGCGCGCGCGGAACAGCGGCTGTCGCTGGAGCGCGACGAGAATTTCCTCGTGCTGTACGACGGGATCCGCTACTCGGGGCGTCCGGGCAGCGCCGAATTCCGCACCGCGCGCTTCGAAGAACACGGGATTCCCCTGCCGGTGCCCCGGCGCAGCGACCCGACGCGCAAGCGCGAGCAGATGCCGACGCCGAGCCTGTTCGGCACCGGGGAGCCGGCAGACCACGCCGAGCTGCACTGGCGCGTGTCGGCGCCGGTCTCGCTGCTGGTGCTCACGCTGCTCGCCGTGCCCCTGGGGCGCGCGCCGCCGCGTTCGGGGCGCTACGGCAGGCTGGGGTTCGCGATCCTGGTGTTCGTCATCTACAGCAACGCGCTGGGCGTCGGCCGCATGCTGCTGGAGACCGGCCGCGTGCCCGGTTGGCTCGGCCTGTGGTGGGTGCATGTTGCGCTTGCGGGTGTCGCCCTGCTGATGCTCTACCTGCAGGGCGGCGGCGCCTGGCGGTTGCGGGCACGGCGGAGGGCGGCATGAACATCCTCGACCGCTACATCGCGTTGGCGGCGGGCCGGGCCACGCTGCTGGTGCTGCTGGTGCTGCTGGCGCTGATCGGCTTCATCGGCCTGACCGGCGAGCTGCAGGACGTGGGGCAGGGCGATTTCCAGGCCGCGGACGCCTTCGTCGTCATCGTCGCGCACCTGCCGCGCAATGCTTTCGACGTGTTTCCCATCGCCGCCTTGCTGGGCGGAATGATGGGCCTGGGCGCGCTGGCCAAGCACAGCGAACTGGTGGCGCTGCGGGCGGCGGGCGTAGGGCTGCGCCGCCTGGCCTACTCCATGGTCCTGGCCGGGCTGGTATTCGCCGCTGCGGCGGGCGCGCTCGGAGAACTGGTCATGCCCGGCGCGGAGCGCTTCGCCAACGCCTACTCGGACGAGTTGAAGCGCGACCGCGACAGTCTCTCCGGCCTCTCGGGCAGCTGGCTGCGGGATGGCGAGCGCATCTTCAACATTCTCCAGGTGGAGAGCCTGGAACGGCTCGGCGGCGTGTACGTCTACCGCTTCGACGACAACGGGCGGCTGGACTCGGTGGCACTGGCGCGCCGCGCCGAGGTCGGGGGCGATCGCAACTGGACCCTCGAGGACGTCGAAGTCACGCGCATCGGCGCCACCATCGAGACCGAGCGCCTGGATGCGCTGACCATCGAGACCGGCATCGATCCCGGCGTGATGTCGGTTTCGGTCATCAACACCAACAACATGAGCATCCCCATGTTGCGCGAGTACATCCGTTATCTCGAGGCCAACGACCTGCAGGCCGGCCGCTACGAGATGGCGATGTGGCAGCGCATCGCCAACGTCGCCGCGGTGCCCGCGATGCTCCTGCTGGCATTGCCCTTCGTGTTCGGTCCCTTGCGCTCGGGCGGCAACAGCGCGCGCTTCGTGGTCGGCTTCCTGGTCGGGATCGTCTACATCCTCGGGAAGGGCGCGCTGGCGGACGGCGCCCAGGTCTACGGCGCCCCGGTCTGGCTCACGGCGTGGTTGCCGGTGGCGGCCGTGTTCGCGGCGGCGCTGTTCGGCCTGTCGCGCGTGCGCTGAAGCGCGTGCACTGAAACTGTTGCGACGCTAGTCGGCGCGGCGCACGAGGCGCGTGCGCGACAGCCGGTCGTGCCAGGCGAGGTGCTCCCGGTCGAACAGCACCCACCAGAAACCCAGCCCGGCGGGCAACCACGACAACAGTGCCGCGCCGAAGCGCAGCAGGGCGCGGCCCCAGCCCGGCGGCTGCCCGTCGGGACCCTCGATGCGCATTTTCCAGGCGCGCAGGCCGAGCGTCTCGCCGCGGTTCCAGAAGCCGGCATAGAACACCGCGCAGACTGCCAGCAGGTAGGCGCGGAAGGCCCAGTCGCCGACCGGCGCGGCAGCGCGATGCAAGGCGACCCAGGCGGCACCCGCGACCATCAGCAGCGCGCACAGCACCAGCCCGTCGTAGAGCATGGCCGCGAGGCGGCGTAACAGCCCGGGGGCGGCGGCAGGGTCGTCAGCGCGCACCGGCGAGCGTCTCTATGGCGGCCGGGTCATAGCGATTGATGCCGGGCACGCGCCGGCGCGCAGCGACCTCCAGGGCGGCGGCGACCGCGTCGATCGCAACGCTGCGATAGCGCGCCAGCGGGCCCTGCAGCAGGCGGTCCAGCAGCGGCGCCGCCACCTGTCCCAGCCGCTCGCCCGCGCGGAATTCCTCGCGCGCGCCGCGCAGCAGCCCCGGTTGCATGATGGCCACGCTGGGAAAACCGAGTGCTTCGACCGCGGCTTCCGCCTCGCCCTTGGTGCGCAGGTAGAAATTGCGCGACCGTCGGTCCGCGCCGGCCGCCGACACCAGGCCGAAAAAGCCGGCGCCGCCGGCATGCGCGGCACCGGCAAAGGCCGCGACGCCGGACAAGTCCACGGCGCGGAAGGCTTCCCGGCTGCCGGCGCGCCTCATGGTCGTGCCGAGGCAGCAGAACGCCTGGTCGAAGGTCCGCCCCGCCAGCGCCTGCGGCAGCCCCTCGAGCTCCGCCTGCAGCGACTCGAGGCGCGCATGTTCTCGTGGCGGCGGACGCCGGCCGACGGCGAGCACGCGGGTGCCGTCATGGCGCGCCAGCAGCAGCTCCAGCAGCCGCGCGCCGACCGCGCCGGTGGCGCCAATCACCAGGGCCACGGGCGGGGATTTCATCGCCTCAGCGCACCAGCATGATGGCCGCGCCCACGATGACCACGGCGGCGATGCCGACGACGCGGAACAGGCGGTCGCCCGCCACCACGTCCGGCGCCTGCTCGGAGGCGAGGGCGCGGAACGGTCGCAGGAACAGCAGCATCACCACGCCGAGCCCCGCCGTGCTCATCAGCACCATGGTGAACAGGCCCGGCATCTGCTCCAGCGCCGAGGGATCGAAGCGCCCGGCGATCAGGCCGGCCATCAGGTTGCCGAGCGCGGCGGCGATGAACCAGGTACCCATCATCTGGCCGACATAGCGCCGCGGCGCCAGCTTGGTGACGGCCGACAGGCCGACCGGCGACAGGCACAACTCGCCCATGGTGTGCAGCAGGTAGGTCAGCACCAGCCAGGTGGGCAGCACGGTCTCGCCCTGCACGGCGAAAGTCGCGGCCACCGCCATCACGCCGAAGCCGAGACCGAGCTGGATCAGCCCGAGCGCGAACTTGGCGGGGATCGAGGGGTTGAGGTTGCGGCGCGCGAGGAATACCCAGAACCAGGCGAAAAAGGGCGCCAGCGTGATGATGAACAGCGGGTTTATGGCCTGCAGCCAGCTGGCCGGTACTTGCCAGCCGAACAGGACCCGGTCGGTGTGGCGCTCGGCGAACAGGTTGAGCGAGGAGCCGGCCTGCTCGAAGCCGGACCAGAACATCGCCGCACCGATGAACAGGATGATGATCACGCCGACGCGCTGCTTCTCCAGGTGGCTCAGGCCGCCGCGCAGCAGGACCCAGGCGAAGTAGGCGGCGGCGAGCACCACGATGGTCAGCCCGGCGTTGGCGGCAATGGCGACGGGATTGAGCGGCAGCACGCCGAGCAGCCCGGTGATCACCACCAGCGCGATGAGAGCGGCGCCCGCCCACGCGATCACGGCGACCTGGCGCTTCTTGCGCGCATCGATGGCCGGGTCGTCGCTGAACGGCGTCGGCGCCGCGCCGGCCTCGCCAAGATGACGCTGGGTGGCGCGATACTGGATCAGCCCGAACACCATGCCGACGCCCGCGGCGCCGAAACCCCAGTGCCAGCTGTAGCCCTCGCCCAGCCAGCCGCAGACCAGCGGGCCGAGAAAGGCGCCGATGTTGATGCCCATGTAGAAGATCGAAAAGCCCGCGTCCCGCCGCGCTCCCATGTCGTTCGGGTACAGCTCGCCGACGATCGCACTGATGTTCGGCTTGAGCAGGCCGGTACCCACCGCAATCAGCGTCAGGCCGATAAAAATGGTGGCCGTGCTCGGCAGCGCCATGGAGAAATGGCCGGCCGCGATGACGATGCCGCCGTACCACACCGCGCGCTGCTGGCCGAGCAACCGGTCGGCGATCCAGCCGCCCGGCAGCGCCAGCAGGTAGACCGCCGCCGTATAAAGGCCGTAGATGGCGCCCGCGGTGGGGATGTCGATGCCGAGGCCGCCGCGCTCGACGGCGGCCGCGAGAAAGAGGATCAGGATGGCGCGCATCCCGTAGTAGGAGAAGCGCTCCCACATCTCCATGAAGAACAGGGTGTAGAGTCCGCGCGGGTGGCGCTTGTCAGGCAGTCGGGGTGCGCCTGCCGGCGCGATCGGATCAATGCTCATGAGGCCCCTTCACGGCGGGTCCGCTGGGTTGAGGCGAGACTTTCCCAGCAACGGGAGCGCGCTGCAAGCTGCAGGGCCGCGGGAAGCGAGCAAGGGGAGTGGCGCTCCGTAGGGGATTCGAACCCCTGTTACCGGCGTGAGAGGCCAGCGTCCTAACCACTAGACGAACGGAGCGTCGGGCCGCGTTGCGCACCGGGAGGTGCAGCGGGCGCCGCATTGTAACGGCACCGCTCGCCCGACTCAATGGCCGGGCGCCGGGGTGCCGGCTTGGTGGTAAACTTGCGGGCTTGGCTCACACAGGCGGACACGGATTGGCCAGCGCGGCGACAGGCATGGGGACCCCCCCTCGGGTCATACCCCGGCCGGAACACAACATCTCCAGGGCAAATATCTCGCGCAACGCGCTGAAGGTGATGTATCGCCTGCGCGAGGCGGGCTACCAGGCGTTCCTCGTCGGCGGTGGCGTGCGCGACCTGCTGCTCGGGCGGGAGCCGAAAGACTTCGATATCGCCACCGATGCCCACCCGGAAGACGTGCGTCGCCTGTTCCGCAACTGTCGCCTCATCGGCCGGCGCTTCCGCCTCGCTCACGTGTACTTCGGGCGCGACATCGTGGAGGTCGCTACCTTCCGCGCCTCGGGCGATGCGGGCGAGGGCGCGGGCGACGAAGAGCTCGTGGTGCTGGACGACGAAGGGCGCATCCTGCGCGACAACCGCTACGGCAGTATCGACGACGATATCTGGCGGCGCGATTTCACGGCCAATGCGCTGTACTACAACATCGAGGACTTCTCGATCTGGGATTACGCCGGCGGCGTGGAGGACATCCGTGCCGGCGTGCTGCGACTCATCGGCGATCCGGAGGAACGCTACCGGGAAGACCCGGTGCGGCTGTTGCGGGCCGTGCGCTTCGCCGCGAAGCTCGGTTTCCGCGTGGACGCCGACAGCGAGCGTCCCCTGCGCGAGCTCGCCGGGCTGCTCGATTCGGTACCGCCGGCGCGACTGTTCGACGAGGTGCTGAAACTCTTCCTCGGCGGCCATAGCGTGGCCTCCTACGAGTTGCTGCGTCATTACGGTCACTTCGCCCAGCTGTTCCCCGCTACCGACCGGCTGCTCGACAGCGAGGACGGCGATCCCTACCGCGCCTTGCTGCTGGCGTCGCTGCAGAACACCGACCAGCGGGTGGCGGAAGACGAGCCGGTGACGCCGGTGTTCCTGTTCGCCGTGCTGTTGTGGGGCCCCGTGCGGCAGCGCGCAGCACAGCTGGAGGCGGACGGCGAGCCGCCGATCCAGGCGATGTTGCTTGCCGCGGACGAGATCGCCGACGGGCAGCAGGGTCGCGTGGCCATACCGCGGCGGATCACTACGCCCATGAAGGAACTGATGGTGATGCAGCTGCGGCTGCAGCGCACGCGCGGCCGGCGCGTGCTGGGCCTGCTCGGCCAGGGACGGTTCCGCGCGGCTTACGACTTCCTGTGCCTGCGCGCGCAGGTGGGCGACGCCGACCCGGCGCTGGCCGAGTTCTGGACCGGCTTGCAGACGATGGACGAGGCGTCCCGCGCCGCGGCCGTCGATCCCGGTGCGCGACGCGAGGGCGGTGCAGCGGCGTCGGGCCCGCCTGCAGGCGAGGGCGGCGAAGATGCCGCGCGGCCGCGTCGCCGCCGCCGCCGCCCGCGCCGGCGCAAGCCTGCGGGCGGCGCCGACTGACCATGCCGCCCGCCGGTTTCATGCCCGCCTACATCGGCCTGGGCAGCAATCTGGACGACCCTCCCATGCAGCTGGCCACGGCGCTGCAAGCCTTGGCCGAGCTGCCCGACACGCGCCTGGTGGCCGTGTCCGGGCACTATCGCAACCCGCCCATGGGGCCGCGCGACCAGCCCGACTACCTGAACGCCGTCGCCGGCCTGCTCACCCGACTTGCGCCGCAGGCGCTGCTGGCGGCGCTGCAGGGCATCGAGGACGAGCAGGGGCGTCGCCGCGAGGGGCCGCGCTGGGGGCCGCGCACGCTCGACCTCGACTTGCTGGCGTACGGCAACGTGCGCCTCGAGTCCGCTGCGCTCACCCTGCCGCATCCGGGGCTGTGCAGCCGCCCCTTCGTACTGGTGCCGCTGGCCGAAGTGGCGCCCGGCCTGCACCTGCCCGACGGGCGCAGCGTGGCGGCGCTGGCGGCAGCGGTCGACGCAACGGGCCTGCGGCGGGAGGATTCCTGATGCCGCGGCAGCTGCGCTACCTGGCCATCGAGGGCCCGATCGGCGTGGGCAAGACCTCGCTCGCGCGTCGCCTGGCGGAGACGCTGCAGTTCGACCTGGTGCTGGAACAGGCCGAGGAGAACCCCTTCCTGGAGCGCTTCTACCGTGACCCGGCGGCGAACGCCCTGCCGACCCAGCTGCACTTCCTGTTCCAGCGCGCGCGCCAGGCGCAGGAAATGCGCCAGGCGGACCTGTTTGCCGGCGGCCGCGTGGCCGACTTCCTGCTGGAGAAGGACCGGATTTTCGCCCGCCTTACCCTGCCCGACGAGGAATACCGGCTCTACGAGCAGGTGTACCAGGGCCTCGCGCTGGACGCGCCGACCCCCGACCTCGTGGTGTACCTGCAGGCGCCGGTGGAGGTGCTCGTCGAACGCGTGCAGCGGCGCGGCATCAGCTACGAGCAGACGGTCCGTCCCGACTACCTGCGGCGCCTGTCGGACGCGTACATGAACTTCTTTCACCGCTACGACGCCGGGCCGCTGCTGATCGTGAATGCCGCCACCATCGACCCGGTGCGGCGCGAGGCGGATTACCAGGACCTGCTGCAGCGGATCCGGGCCATGGAGGGCGGGCGGCAGTACTACAATCCCACGCCCTTCGGCGTCACCGGCTGAGCGCCGATTGATGTTGGCGGGCGAATTGTCCATGCTGGCCCGCGAGCGCACCGGGGGAATCGCCTCATGACCATGTACAGCCACTTGCAGGATCGGGCCCGCGCCGAGAAGCCGGTCACGCTCGACACCCTGCGTCGCATGAAAGCGGAAGGCGAGAAGATTGCCTGTCTCACTGCTTACGACGCCAGCTTTGCTGCGGCGGTCGACGCCGCCGGCACCGACGTCGTGCTGGTCGGGGATTCGCTCGGCATGGTGGTACAGGGCCACGACACCACGGTCCCGGTGACCATGGACGACATGGTTTACCACACGCGTTGCGTGACGCGCGGGTTGCGCCGCGCCTTCCTCGTGGTAGACATGCCCTTCGGCAGCTACAGCCTGCCCGAGCCGGCGTTTGCCAATGCGGTGCGACTCATGCAGGAGGCCGGCGCCGCGATGGTGAAGCTGGAGGGCGGCGAGCTGCAGGTGCGCACGGTGGAGTTTCTCGCCTCGCGCGACATCCCTGTCTGCGCCCACATCGGCCTGACGCCCCAGTCGATCCACAAGCTGGGCGGCTTCAAGGTGCAGGGGCGGGAGACGGCGGCGGCGGAGCAGATGGTGAAGGATGCGCATGCGCTGCAGGAAGCCGGCGCCGACATCGTGCTGCTGGAGTGCGTGCCGTCGGTGCTGGGGCAGGCCATCGCTGCCGGGCTGCGCGTGCCGGTCATCGGCATCGGCGCCGGGCCGGACGTGGACGGCCAGATCCTCGTCCTGTACGACATCCTCTCCGTCACGCCGGGCAAGAAGCCGCGTTTCGCCAAGGACTTCCTGGCCGGCGCGAACGGCCTGCAGGATGCGCTGGCAGCCTACGTCGCGGCAGTGAAGGACGGCACTTACCCGGCGCCGGAGCACTGCTTCTCGTGAGCGGTCCGCCGGTCGTCAGCGACGCGTCGGGCCTGCGGGCCACGCTGGCGGACTGGCGCCGTGCGGGCGCGCGCATCGGCTTCGTGCCCACCATGGGCAACCTGCACGAGGGGCACCTGGACCTGGTGCGCGCCGCCGCCGGCGCGGCGCAACGGGTGGTGGTAAGCATTTTCGTGAACCCGCTGCAGTTCGGTCCGGGCGAGGATTTCGCCGCCTACCCGCGCACCCTGGAGGATGACCTGGCCCGGCTGGAGGGTACGGGTTGCGACCTGGTGTTCGCCCCGACCGAAGCCGTGATGTACCCGTCGGGCCGCGCCGGCACCACGCGCGTGGAAGTGCCGGGCGTGTCGGATATCCTCTGCGGCGGCAGCCGCCAGGGACACTTCGCAGGCGTGACCACGGTGGTTGCCAAGCTGTTCAACCTGGTGCAGCCGGACCTGGCGGTGTTCGGGCAGAAGGATTACCAGCAGCTGACCATTATTCGCCGCATGACCGCCGACCTGGACTTCCCGGTGGAGATCGCCGGGGTGCCGACGCGGCGCGAGGCCGACGGGGTCGCCATGAGTTCGCGCAACCGTTACCTGACGGCCGCGGAGCGTCGCATCGCGCCTGCGCTGCATGGCGCGCTGCAGGCCGCGGCGGATGCGCTGCAGCGGGGCGAACGGGACTTTGTTGCATTACAGCACGCCGGCATGGACAATATTCGGTCAGCCGGAATGTCCCCGGAGTACTTTGAAGTACGCCGGCAGGGCGATCTCGGGACGCCGCAAGGCAGCGACAGGAACCTCGTCGTGCTGGCAGCGTCCAAGCTGGGGCGGGCACGGTTGATAGACAACCTGCTCGTCGACGTGGATTAGACCGGTCCCTGCGTGGGAAGGAGGAACCGATGCAGCTGACTTTGCTCAAGGCCAAGCTACACCGGGCCTGCGTGACTCACGCAGAGCTCGACTACGAGGGCTCGTGCGCCATCGATTCGGACCTGCTCGATCTCGCCGGGATCATGGAGTACGAGCAGATCCAGATCTACAACGTGACCGGTGGTGAGCGCTTCACGACCTACGCCATCCGTGCGCAGGCCGGTTCACGCATCATCTCGGTGAACGGCGCTGCCGCGCACAAGGCCCGCCCGGGCGACCGCGTCATCATCTGCGCCTACGGCGGCATGAGCGAGCAGGAAGCGCGCCTGCACAAGCCGAAGCTGGTGTACCTCGACGAGCACAACCACGTCACGCGCACCGGCGACGCCATTCCCGTCCAGGCCGCCTGAGCCTCTCCTAGATCGCGATCTGGTTCCTGCCGCCGATCTTCGCGCGGTACAGGGCGTCGTCCGCGCGCGCGATGAGGTGTTCCAGTGTGTCCCCCGGCTCGGCTTCCGCCACCCCTGCGGACAGGGTCACCGACGGCGCCCCGGCATCCTCGTCGGTGGCCTTGAGCACCGACCAGCGGGCGCGCTCGGCGCAGGTACGCGCCGCTTCCTTGTCGGCGCCCGGCAGCAGGATGCAGAACTCGTCGCCGCCGAAACGCGCCACCATGTCGCCGGGGCGGAAATGGTTGCGCAGCGTCTCGGCCACCAGGCGCAGGGCGCGGTCGCCGGCGACGTGACCGTAACGGTCGTTGAACTTCTTGAACTGGTCCACGTCGACCATCACCATCGCAGTCGGCGTCTCGTCCTTGAGGCAACGCTCGAGGCGGCGGCGGAACATGTTCTCGAGCCAGTGGCGGTTGTGCAGGTCGGTGAGCGCGTCGGTCACGGCGTGCTTCTCGAACTCGCGCAGGATGCCGGCGTTTTCGAGTATCACCTCGTTGTCGGAGCGCACGCGGGAGGACAGGATCACCAGCAGGTTGCGGGCGAAGGCGTGCGACACGTTGATCATGCGCCAGAGGATGTCCTGCTCGATCACCATCAGGTGCGAGTCGCGCGCCGCCACCACCCAGGCCGAGGGATGCTTTTCCTCGATGATGGACATCTCGCCGGCGCACTGGCCAGGCTGCAGTACCGTCAGCGGTTCGTTGTCGAGAGAACCGAGCCGCACCTCGAGGGCGCCGGAGAGGATCACGAAGACGCGGGAATTGGTCGTCGATGGCGCGAGCAACACTTCGCCGGCGTGCACGTCGCGGCGCCGCGTGCGTGCCAGGAAGGGTCCGACCGAGCGGACGTCCACGCCGTTGAAGAGCTGCAGGCCGGAGATGAACTGCCGGATGTCGGGCGCGTCGACGAAGTCCAATTCCTTTGTTCTCCCGCCCTTGGCCAGGCCGTCATTCTGTGTGTAAAGCGGCGCGAACTCAACGCCGCTGCGCCGCGTGGCGCTGCAGCGCCCAGGCCACGTGTGCCCGCACCAGCGGCGACGGGTCGTCGGCGCGACACTCCAGTGCGGCGCGCGCCGCTGCGTCGGGGGCAGCGTTACCCAGGGCCACGGCGATGTTCCGCAGCCAGCGCTGGTAGCCGATGCGCCGGATCGCGGAGCCTTCCATGCGTGCCAGGAACTCCTGCTCGGACCAGCGGAACAGGTCCGTCAGCGCCGGCGCGTCCAACGCCCCACGCACGCGAAAGTCGGGGTTCGCCGCCAGCTGCGCGTAGCGGTTCCAGGGACACACCAGCTGGCAGTCGTCGCAGCCGTAGATGCGGTTGCCCATGGCGGCGCGAAACTCTTCCGGAATCGGGCCGTCGTGCTCGATGGTGAGATAGGAGATGCAGCGACGCGCATCGAGCTCGTAGGGCGCAACGATGGCGGCGGTGGGGCAGACATCGATGCACGCGGTGCAACTGCCGCAGTGGTTGGTGGGCGGCGCATCCACCGGGAGCGGCAGGTCGGTGTAGATCTCGCCGAGAAAGAACCAGCTGCCGGCCTCGCGCGCCAGCAGGTTGGTGTGCTTGCCGATCCAGCCCAGGCCGGCGTCGCGCGCCAGGGCTTTTTCCAGCACCGGGGCGCTGTCGGTGAACACGCGGTAGCCGAACGGTCCGGCCTCTGCGGCGATGCGATCGGCGAGCTGTTGCAGTCGCTTGCGCAACACCTTGTGGTAGTCCCGGCCGAGCGCGTAGCGCGAGACGTAGGCCCGGCTGCGGTCCGCCAGCACCTCTTCCGGCGGCGCCGCGTCCGGCGGCAGGTAGTCCATGCGCACCGAGATCACGGTCACCGTCCCCGGCACCAGCTCGGCGGGACGGCTGCGGCGCGTGCCGTGGCGCGCCATCCAGGCCATGCTGCCGTGGCGCCCGAGCGCCAGCCAGCGTTTCAGCCAGGCCTCGTCCCCGGGCAGGTCCGCACGCGCAATGCCGACCGCGCCGAAACCCAGCTCGCGGCCCCAGTCCTTGACCTGCCGGACCAGACTCTCCATGCGCGGCAGTATAATCCGGTGCATGTCAGCCATGCCCCGGGAGCTGTGGACGGCCGCGCAGGTGCGCGAGCTCGATCGTCGCGCGATCGAGGAGCACGGTATTGCCGGGCGGGAGCTCATGGAGCGGGCCGGGAGCGCAGCGCTGGACGTGCTGCTGCAGCGCTGGCCGGCCGCGCGCGATGTCACGGTGCTGTGCGGCGGCGGCAACAACGGTGGTGACGGCTACGTGCTCGCGCGCCTGGCCCTGCAGCGCGGCCTGGTTGCGCGGGTCATCGCCTGCACCGCCCCGGACTCGCTAAAGGGCGACGCCGCGGCTGCCTGCGCGGACTATCGCCGTGCCGGCGGCAGCATCGAGGCCTGGGAGGGCGACGGTGCATTGTCGGGCGACGGGCCCCTGGTAGACGCGCTGCTCGGCACGGGACTCGACCGGGCGCTCGAGGGTCGCTATGCCCAAGGCGTAGCAGCCATGAACGCCGGCGGGCGCCCGGTGCTGGCCCTGGATATCCCGACCGGCCTGCATGCGGACACCGGGCGCGTGCTGGGCGTGGCCGTGCAGGCGGCGGTCACGGTCTGTTTCATCGGCCTGAAGCTGGGCCTGTTCACGGGACGGGGTCGCGGTTGCGCAGGCGAGATTGTGTACGCCGGCCTGGGTGTGCCGGCCGGCCTCGAGGCGGGGCTCGAGCCCGCGGCCCGGCGTCTCGATCCGGGCTGCCTGCCGGACTGGCTGCAGCCGCGGGCGCGCGACGCGCACAAGGGACACTTCGGCCATGTGCTGGTCATCGGCGGCGACTACGGCATGGGCGGGGCGGCGCTGCTTGCCGGCCGGGCCGCGCTGCGCAGCGGTGCAGGCCTGGTCAGCGTGGCTACCCGGCCCGCGCACGCCGCGACGATGTTTGCGTCGCAGCCCGAGTTGATGTGCCGGGGCGTGGACGAAGCGCGCGACCTCGAGCCCTTGCTGGCACGCGCCAGCGTGGTCGTGGCCGGGCCCGGACTGGGGCGCTCGCCGTGGGCCCTGGACCTGCTCGCGGCGGCCCTCGACAGCGGCCTGCCGTGCGTGTTCGATGCCGACGCCCTGAACCTCTTGTCGGAGCATCCGCGCCGGCTCTCCCGCGCCATCCTCACGCCGCATCCCGGCGAGGCGGCACGGCTGCTGGATACCACCGCGCAAGAGGTCGAGGCGGACCGCCCGGCCGCGCTGCGCGCCTTGCAGTCGCGCTGGGGCGGCATCGTGGTGCTGAAGGGCGCGGGCACGCTGGTGGCCGGTGGCGGGCCCGTGCCGTGGCTTTGCGGCGCGGGTAACCCTGGCATGGCCAGCGGCGGCATGGGCGATGTCCTCAGCGGGATCATCGGCGGGCTGGCGGCACAGCTGCAGGACCTGGAACGCGCGGCTTGCGCCGGCGTGCTGGTGCATGCGCTCGCGGCTGACGACGCGGCTATGCAAGGCGAGCGCGGGCTCGCGGCGGGCGACCTGTTGCCTCACATCCGCACATGGGTGAATCCGGGTGCAACGCATCCACCTGCGTGACGCGGCGGCGACCGAAGCCCTCGGCGGCCGGCTGGCAAGCCTGTTGCCCGCGGCCTGCGGCGATGCGCCCGTGGTGGTCCATCTCGAGGGACCCCTGGGCGCGGGCAAGACCACCCTGGTGCGCGGGCTGTTGCGCGGCCTGGGCCACGCCGGGCGAGTGCGCAGCCCCACGTTCACCCTGCTCGAGCCCTACGAGCTGGCGGGTTGTGCGGTGGCTCACCTCGACCTGTACCGCCTGGCGGACCCCGCCGAGCTGGAGTACCTCGGACTCCACGACATGCTCAGGCCCGGCGCGCTGGTCCTGGTGGAGTGGGCGGAAAAAGGCGGCGACCGGCTGCCCGGGGCCGATGTCCGCCTCAAGCTCGATTACGAGGGCGACGGCCGCTGCGCCCGCTGCGAGGCAGGCTCACCTCGTGGCGAGCCCGTGATCGCCGCGCTCGAGGCGCAGGCTCAAAGTACCGCCGCGCCACAGAAACACCCCTAACTTTCCGTCGCAGCGGGCTGTTTCTTAACAAAGTTATTGCCTTGGGCATTGCTCTGTGGTTAAAGTTGGTTCCCGAAATCCAACCAAACCGTTGGAAATGTCAAGGAAATTCCTAAAAGCCCTGCTGCTGGCTACCCTGTTCCTGGCCACGGCCGCCAAAGCCGAGGTGCTGGTTCAGGATGTGCGCCTGTGGGCGGGGCCCAACGGCACGCGCGTCGTCCTCGACCTCTCCGCGCCGGTCGGGCACAAGCTGTTCACCCTGGATAATCCGTCCCGCGTGGTGGTTGACCTGAAGCCGGCGCGACTCGGCGCCGGGCTCGGGGAAATGCCGTCCGGCACGGGGATGGTGCAGGCCGTGCGCGGCGCCAACAAGGCCGGAGGCGAGGCCCGGATCGTGCTGGACCTGGCCTCCAGCACCAAGCCGCGCAGTTTCCTGGTGCGCCCCGAGGGTCGCTACGGGCACCGGCTCATCATCGAGCTCGACAACCAGCAGCCGCGGCCGCGCGTGCCCGTGGTCCGGGCAGACGAGGGCAACCGGGACCTGGTGATCGCCATCGACGCCGGTCACGGCGGTGAGGATCCGGGCGCCATCGGGCCGCGCGGCACTTACGAGAAGGACGTGGTGCTCGCGGTGGCCCGCAAGCTTGCCGAACGCGTCAACAAAGAGCCCGGCATGCGCGCCGTGATGACCCGCGAGGGCGACTACTTCCTCAGCCTGCGGCAGCGCGTGGAAAGGGCGCGCCTGCTGGGCGCGGACCTGTTCGTCTCGGTGCACGCCGACGCTTTCAAGAATCCCAAGGCGCACGGCTCTTCGGTCTATGTGCTGTCGAGCAAGGGCGCCACTGACGAGGCGGCCCGCTGGCTGGCGGAACGGGAGAACGCGGCCGACCTGGTGGGCGGCGTGAGCCTGGACGACAAGGACGACCTGCTGGCCTCGGTGCTGCTCGACCTGTCCCAGAACGCATCCATCGGCGCCAGCCTCGAGGTCGGCGAGTTCGTGCTCGAGCGCCTCGGTGCGGTGAACCGGCTGCACAAGAGTTCCGTGCAGCAGGCGGGCTTCGCCGTGCTCAAGGCGCCGGACATACCCTCGATCCTGGTGGAGACGGCGTTCATCTCCAACCACGACGAGGAACGCCGGCTGCGTGACAGGCGCTACCAGGACCAGCTCGCGGCGGCCCTGGTGAGCGGCATCCGCGAATACTTCTATCTCAACCCGCCGCCCGGGACCTGGGTCGCACACAACCGTCACCGCGCGCCCGGTCCGCGCGAGATCGTCATCGCGCGCGGGGATACGCTCTCGGCCATCGCCAGCCGTTACAACACCAGCGTGCCGGCGCTGCGGCGTCACAACGGCCTGCGTGGCGACAACATCCGTGTCGGCCAGGTGCTGACCATACCCGGCGGGTAGCCGTCCGCTGCCTTCGCGCCCGGTTGCGGGGACTGTCCGCCCGCGGCGTTTGCCGTATCCTAGTGGGCCCATGCCCATCCGCCAGCTCCCTCCCCAGCTGATCGACCAGATCGCCGCCGGCGAGGTAGTGGAGCGCCCGGCGTCAGTGATCAAGGAACTGGTCGAGAACAGCCTCGACGCCGGCGCCGGCCGCGTGGAGCTCGAGATCGAGGGCGGCGGGCTGCGGCGTTGCCTGGTGCGTGACGACGGCAGCGGCATACCGCGCGACGAGCTCTCCCTCGCGTTGTCGCGCCACGCCACCAGCAAGATCACCAGCCTCGACGACCTGGAGCGCGTCGGCACCCTCGGCTTTCGTGGCGAGGCGCTGCCGAGCATCGCCTCGGTCTCACGCCTCACCATGACTTCGCGCGCAGCGGAGGCGGATGCCGCGTGGGCGGTCGAGGTGGACGGGGGCAGCCTCAGCGCGCCGGCGCCCGCGGCGCATCCGCGCGGCACCACGATCGTGGTGCGCGACCTGTTCTACAACACCCCGGCGCGGCGGCGGTTCATGCGCAGCGAGCGCACCGAGGCCGGTCACGTCGAGCGCGTTGCGCGCCGCCTGGCGCTGTCACGCTTCGACACGGGGTTCAGCCTGCGGCGCGACGGCCGGGCGCTGTTCGAGTTGCGCCCGGCGCAGGATGCGGCAGCGCGTGCGCGCCGCGTCGCGGAACTGTGCGGGGAGACCTTTGCGGCGCACATGATGGACGTCGAGTACGGCGCGGCGGGGTTGCGGCTGTCCGGCTGGCTCGGCCTGCCGACGTTTTCCCGTTCGCAGCCCGATCTGCAGTATTTCTTCGTCAACGGACGCATGATCCGCGACCGGCTGGTGACGCACGCGCTGCGCCAGGCCTATGCCGACGTGCTGTTCCACGGTCGTCACCCGGCCTACGTGCTTTACCTGGAGATGGATCCGGCGCTGGTCGATGTGAACGCGCACCCGACCAAGCACGAGGTGCGCTTTCGTGATGCGCGCAGCATGCACGGCTTCCTCTACAAGGTGGTGGAAAGCGCATTGGCGGGCACGCGGCCGGCGGCGGGCGGCGGCGCACCGCCCCCGGCGGCGCCCAGGTTCAGCGCCCCCGGCGCCGAGGCTTCCGGCTGGCAGCGGCCGCACCAGGGGGCGATGTCGCTGGCAGTGCGGGAGGCGTCGGAGCCGGCGCCCGCCGGCGTTGCCGCGGGGGCGGTGCAGACGGCGGGCCCGGTGGCGCCCGCTGCGCCGGCCCCGCAGGACGACAGCCCGGCGCTCGGCTATGCCGTGGGCCAGCTCGGCGGCGTGTATATCCTGGCGCAGAACCGCGACGGCCTGGTGGTGGTCGACATGCACGCCGCGCATGAGCGGGTGTTGTACGAGCGCCTGAAGAACGCCCTGTCCGGGGATGCGGCAGCGGGCCAGCCCCTGCTGGTGCCGCTCAGCGTGCGCGTGTCGCCGCAGGAAGCGGAGCTGGCGGAAACCATGCAGGAAGAGCTGGCCGCCATCGGCCTGGTCGTCGACCGGCGCGGTCCGGACGTGATCGTGGTGCGGCAGCTGCCGGCCTTGCTGGCCAACGCGGATGCCGAGTCGCTGCTGCGTGACCTGCTGTCGGACCTGGCGGAGCAGGGCAGCAGCCGGCGCCTGGAAGAGCGCATGAACGAGGTGCTGGCGACCATGGCCTGCCACGGCTCGGTGCGCGCCAACCGCCAGCTCACGCTGGCGGAAATGAATGCCCTGCTCAGGGACATGGAGCGCACCGAGCGCGCCGACCAGTGCAACCACGGCCGCCCCACCTGGACCCAGCTCAGCATGGCGGAACTCGACAAGCTGTTCCTGCGCGGGCGCTGAGGAACCACTTGGCAAGCCAGCCGGCGATCCTGCTGATGGGCCCCACGGCATCGGGCAAGACCGGGCTGGCCCTGGAGCTGGCGCGGACGCTGCCGGTGGAGATCGTGAGCGTCGATTCGGCGCTGGTCTACCGCGGCATGGACATCGGTACCGCCAAGCCCGCGGCGGCCCTGCGCGCCGAGATCCCGCATCACCTCGTGGACCTGCTCGATCCTGCCGAGGCCTATTCGGCCGGCCGCTTCCGGCGCGACGCCCTCGAGGCCATGCATGGCATCCGCGCCCGCGGGCGCGTGCCGTTGCTGGTCGGCGGCACCATGCTGTATTTCCGCGCCCTGCAGCGGGGGCTGGCGGAGCTGCCCCAGGCCGATGCGGCGGTGCGCGCCGAGCTCGACCGCGAGGCCGCCGCCCGCGGCTGGCCGGCGCTGCATGCCGAGCTGCGGCAGGTGGACCCGCGTGCAGCGGAGCGCATCCAGCCGGCCGACTCGCAGCGCATCCAGCGTGCGCTCGAGGTGTGGCGGCTCACGGGCCGGCCGCTCTCCGAGCTCCAGGCGGCCGGGGACAAGCCGTTGCAGGGCTGGCGACTGCTGAAGCTGGGGCTCGCGCCGCCGGACCGCGCAGCGTTGCATGCCGCCATCTCGGCACGTTTCCGGGAGATGATGGCCGCCGGCTTCCTGCAGGAGGTCGAGCGGCTGTATGCGCGCGGTGACCTGCACCCCGGCCTGCCCTCGATTCGTGCCGTGGGCTATCGCCAGCTATGGGCGGCCGTGGCGGGCGAGGAGGAGGTGGATGACGCGGTGGCGGCAGCGATCACCGCGACGCGTCGGCTGGCCAAGCGGCAGATGACCTGGCTGCGGGCCGAGGCCGGCCTGCACTGGCTGCAGCAGCCGGAAGAGGCGCTCGCCCTGGCGGCCGGCTGGCTCTCTCCCCGCAGCGGCCAGGGCGCACCGGTGTGCTAACATTTCGCGTTGAGTGCACGGGCTCGGGCCTGTCCGTGCATCGCCGGCGGAGGGAACTCCCGGAACAATGACTGGCCCGTCACGGAGAGTTCATCCAATGGCCAGAGGACAGTCGCTGCAGGATCCATTCCTCAACGCCCTGCGCAGGGAAAAAGTGCCCGTTTCCATCTACCTGGTGAACGGCATCAAGCTGCAGGGCCAGATCGAGTCTTTCGACCAGTTCGTCGTGTTGCTCCGTAACAGCGTGAGCCAGATGGTCTACAAGCACGCCATTTCCACGGTCGTGCCCTCGCGCAACGTGCGCATCACGACCGGCGACGACGCGCCCGACGAAGGCGCGGGCGACTAAGGCGCAGCGCGGGAGAATCGGTTGTTCGAACGTCCGGGGCACGGCGAGCGTGCCATCCTGGTGCAGATCGGATTCGGCGGCCGTGCCTCCGCGGAGGAACTCGAGGAACTCGAGCGACTTGCGGTGTCGGCGGGCGCCACCGTGGTCGCGCGGCTGACGGCTACACGCGCCGCCCCCGACCCACGCTATTTCATCGGCTCCGGCAAGGCCGAGGAGCTGGCTGCGCTGATCCGCGAGACGGGCGCCGACCTGGTGCTGTTCAACCACGCGCTGTCGCCGAGCCAGGAACGCAACCTGGAGAAGGCGCTGAGCTGCCGCGTGCTCGACCGCACCGGCCTGATTCTCGACATCTTCGCGCAGCGGGCGCGCAGCTTCGAGGGCAAGCTGCAGGTGGAGCTGGCGCAGCTGCGGCATCTCTCCACCCGCCTGGTGCGGGGCTGGACCCACCTGGAGCGCCAGAAGGGCGGCATCGGCCTGCGCGGGCCGGGCGAAACCCAGCTCGAGACCGACCGCCGCCTGCTCGCCAACCGCATCCGCATGCTCACGCGCCGCCTGGAAAAGGTCGACAAGCAGCGCGAGCAGGGCCGCCGCACGCGCGCCAAGGCGGAAGTGCCGACGATCGCGCTGGTGGGCTACACCAACGCCGGCAAGTCGACGCTCTTCAACCGCCTGACGGAGGCGGAGGTGTATGCGGCGGACAAGCTGTTCGCCACGCTGGACCCGACGCTGCGCGGCTTGCAGCTGGCACCCGGCCTCGAGGTCGTGCTGGCCGACACCGTGGGCTTCGTGCGCGACCTGCCCCACGAACTGGTGGCCGCGTTCCGCTCCACGCTGAAAGAAACGCAGGACGCGGCCCTGCTCCTGCACGTGGTGGACAGCGCCGACCCGTTGCGCGACGAGCGCATCGAGCATGTGAACCGGGTGCTGGCCGAGATCGGCGCTGAGGAACTGCCGCAGTTGCTGGTCTACAACAAGATCGACCAGGCGGGAGAGATGCCTGGCGTGACACGCGACGAGACCGGCAAGGTGCGCTCGGTGCGGGTTTCGGCGCGCACCGGCGCCGGCATCGAGCTGCTCATCGAGGCGCTGACGGATTATTTCGGCGCGGGGCGCGTCAGCGGCACCGTCCACCTGGATGCATCGGAAGGCGGCATGCGGGCGAAACTCTATGACGCGGAGATGGTGCGGCGCGAGACCGGGGACGATGCCGGCGGCTGGAACATCGACCTCGAGGCGCCCAAGGTGGCCCTGGAACGATTCTGCCGGGATACTGGTCTCAATCGTCGTCGGATTCAGCCCCGTCCTTGTGAGGGGTCCGGCGCATCCCTACAATCTCGGACGGTGGCCTGAGCGCGCAGCCTGCGCGCGTCACAACCAAAGTAAGGAACATCATGGCTTGGAACGAACCTGGCAAGGGCGGTAATCCCTGGAACGCGGGCGGTGGCAAAGAAGGGCCGCCGGACCTGGACAAGGTCGTGCGCGACCTGCAGCGGAAGCTCTCGGGGGTGTTCGGCGGCAAGGGCCGCTCCGGCGGCTCCGGTGGCTCCGGCGGCGGCGCGGCCGGTGCCGGCATCGGCCTGGTGGCTGCCGCGGCGATCGTGCTGTGGTTGCTGTCGGGCTTCTACCAGGTGGACGAGGCGGAACGCGGCGTGGTGCTGCAGTTCGGTGCCTACGAAAAGACCACACTGCCCGGCCTGCACTGGCATCTCCCGTATCCGTTCCAGCGCGTCGAGACCGTCAACGTCGCGCAGGTGGAGTCCTTCAACCACTCCACGCGCATGCTGACCTCGGACGAGAACATCGTCAGCGTCGACCTGCGCGTGCAGTTCCGGCGCACCGATGCGCAGGCCTTCCTGTTCAACGTGCGCAATCCCGAGGAGACGCTCGGCGAGGTGACCGAGACCGCCATTCGCGAGGTGGTGGGCAAGAGCACCCTGGATTTCGTCCTCACCGAGGGCCGTGCCGAAGTGGCCGCCAGCGCGCGCGAAATCATCCAGTCCACGCTGGACGCCTACGGCGCCGGCATCGAGATCACCTCTGTGAACCTCGAGGACGCCAACTTCCCGTCCCAGGTCGAGGCTGCCGTGCAGGACGCCATCAAGGCGCGCGAGGATCGCGACCGCCTGGCGCTGGAAGCCGAGGCCTATGCCAACGACGTGGTGCCGCGTGCCCGCGGTAACGCGGCCAGGCTGCTGGAAAGCGCGGAGGCCTATCGCGCCCAGGTGATCGCGGAAGCGGAAGGCGAAAGCGACCGCTTCATCGCGCTGCTGACGGAGTACCAGCGCGCGCCCGAGGTGACGCGCCAGCGCCTTTACTACGAGACCATGGAACAGGTGCTCGGTAACTCCAGCAAGGTAATCCTGGACGCCCAGGGCAGCGGTACGCTGATGTACCTGC
Organism: uncultured Thioalkalivibrio sp.; assembly: GCA_964413755.1. Classification (GTDB taxonomy): domain Bacteria; phylum Pseudomonadota; class Gammaproteobacteria; order Steroidobacterales; family XN24; genus XN24. Next base: position 41,510 of record CAYPTW010000008.1, read on the forward strand.
CCATCGACGAGCTGCTCAAGCGCTCGGGCGGCAGTGCCACGCGCCTGGTGGACCCGGCCGACCAGGGCCAGCCGAACACCCTGCGCCAGACGGAAACCTCGCCGACGCCGACCACTGACCTGCGCTCGAGGGGGAACCGCTGATGGGTGCCAAGTCCACTACTCTGATATTCATCGTCGCCGCGGCGGCGTTCCTGCTATCCATGTCGGTGTTCACGGTCGATGAGCGCGAATACGCCATCAAGCTGCGTTTCGGCGAAATCGTGCGCATGGACTACGAGCCGGGGCTGCATTTCAAGATGCCCTTCGTCAACACGGTGCGCAAGTTCGACAACCGCGTCCTGACCCGCAACAACCCCAACGAGCCCTTCCTCACGGCAGAGAAGAAGAACCTGCGGGTGGACTTCTACGTCAAGTGGCGGATCGTGGACGTGGGCCAGTATTTCCGTGCCACGGCCGGTGACGAGCGTCTCGCCACCAGCCGCCTGCTGGAAATCATGAAGGACGGGCTGCGCGCGCAGTTTGCGCGCCAGACGGTGCAGGAGGTGGTGACCGCGGATCGCTCCGACGTCGTCACCGAACTCATGGACACCGCGGGCGTGACCGCACGCGAGCTGGGCATCGAGATCGTCGACGTGCGCGTCAAGACCCTCGACCTGCCGCCGGACGTGAGCGA
>CAYPTW010000009.1:0-41950 GCA_964413755.1 uncultured Thioalkalivibrio sp.
GCAGGACCTTCGAAGACCTGCTGGCGGGGCGCCTGCGCGACGCCGGCAACCAGGCCTGGGCGAGCAGCCGCCATATGGACAACACGGCGCCGCTGCAGCGTGAGACCGTTGCCGCTGCGGTGGACGAGACGGGGGCCGGGCTGGTGGTGGTGGCCCGCCTGGAGCACCAGGACGTCGAAGTGACGCAGACCGGCGAGCGCGAAAGCGTGAAGGTACAGCGACGCAGTGAGACCCCGCTGGACTTCTTCCGTTACGACTACGAGGTGGTCGCGGCGCCGACCTATCTGGCCACCGAGGCCGCGGTGTCGCTGGCAGCTGACGTGTACAGCGTCGCCGGCGGCCGGCTGCTCTACACGATAGACATCGTCATCCCGCCGCGGGACACCCGCTACGAGATCATCGACGAGGCCGCGCGGACCATAGAGAAGCGACTGCGCCGCGCCAAGCTGGTCAAGTAACCGGGCTTTCCCGGCGACGCAGGACCTGCGGGCCCAGCTCGCTGAGCTCGCGACAACCCAGCTGGCCCAGCGCCCGGTCGATCTCGCCGGTGAGGATGTCGATGGCGTGCCTGGCGCCCGCCTCGCCGCCCGCCGCCAGGCCGTACAGCGTTGCAGCGCCGATCATCACGCCCTGCGCGCCGAGCGCCAGCGCCTTCAACACATCCGTACCGCGCCGGAATCCACTGTCGATGAAGAGTTCGCAGGCGTCGCCGACCGCCGCACGCGCCTCCGGCAGCATTTCCAGCGGCGCCACGCAGCCGTCCAGCTGGCGCCCGCCGTGGTTGCTCAGCACGACGGCGTCGCAGCCGAGCTCCGCGGCGCGTTCCGCGTCGGCCGGGCTCAGCACGCCCTTGAGCAGCAGCTTGCGCGGCCAGGCCGTGCGCAGCCATTCCAGGTCCGCCCAGCTGATGTCCGGCTGCAGCAGCCGCGGCAGGTAGGCGACGCCGGCGCGCGCACTGCGCGCCTCCGGCGGCAGGAAGTCGTACACGTTCTCGAAGCGCGGGAAGCCCTGCGGCCACATGACGTCGAACAGCCAGCGCGGATGACCCAGGACGTCGATGATGTTGCGCAGGGTGAGGCGTCCCGGCCCGCGGTAGTTACGCTTGTCCCACTCGCGCTGCCCGAAGACATTGGCATCGGCGGTGACGACCAGCGCCTCGAAGCCCGCTGCGTCGGCACGCGCCACGATATCGCGCGCAATCGCCCGGTCGGTGAGGAGGTACAGCTGCATCCAGTGCCGCCCCGTCACTTCACGCGCCAGCTTCTCCAGGCGGATGTTGGCAAAAGTGCTGAGACAGAAGGGGATGCCCCTGGCCGCAGCCGCGCGGGCGAGCGCCAGGTCGCCGTCGCGGCAATGCACGCCGTTGAGCGCCGTCGGTGCAATGACCAGCGGCGCCGCCGCCTGCTGTCCCAGCATCGTGGTGCCCTGGTGCCGGCCCGTGGTGTCGACCAACAGGCCCGGAACGAACGCGAGGGCCTCGAATGATGCGCGGTTGCGCCGCAGCGTCACCTCGTCTTCCGCGCCCGAGTCGACGTATTCGAACGCAAAGTGCGGCTCACGCCGCCGCGCCACTTCGCGCAGCTCGGCGATGGACAGCGCGTGACGGAAATCACGCCCGGAATAGAGCTTGCGCTGCAATGCCATGGGCGCATCTTAACGCCTGGCCGGGACCCGGTAGTACCTGGCGACGGCGCAGCGCATTAGACTGTCCCGCAGCATGCAGCACATCGTCATTCACAAGCCGGGCGGTTACGACGCCCTGCAGCTCGTCGAGGCGCCCGATCCGCAGCCGGGCCCGGGCGAGGTCGTGATCGCCTGCGAGGCCTGCGGCGTGAACTATGCCGACGGCATCATCCGCATGGGCCTGTATGCCTCGGCGAAGAAGCTGCATGGCTACCCGATCACGCCGGGATTCGAAGTCGCGGGCCGCATCGTCGCGGTCGGTGACGGCGTCGATGGCTGGCAGCGCGGCGACGAAGTCATCGGCCTGACGCTGTTCAACGGCTACGCCAGCCACGTGCGGCTGCCGGCCGCCGGCGTGTTCGCCAAGCCGCCGCTGCTCGACTGGGTCCAGGCAGCCACGCTGCCGACCGTGTTCCTCACCGCCTGGTGGATGGTGCATCGCCAGGTGCATCCCGTGCCGGGTGAACGCTGGCTGGTGCACTCGGCGGCCGGCGGGGTCGGCTCGGCGCTGCTGCAACTCGCCCGGCTCGCGGATGCCCGCGCCATCGGCGTGGTCGGCGCCGCACACAAGGCAGACCATGCCGCGGCGATGGGCGCCGACACGGTGATCGACAAGTCGCAACAGGATCTCTGGGGCAACGCGCGGCGCCACGCGCCAGACGGCTACCACGCGATCTTCGATGCCAACGGCATGGCGACGCTGCGACAGAGCTATCGCCACCTCGCACCCACCGGCCGGCTGGTCATCTACGGCTTCCACAGCATGCTGCCCCAGGACGGCCGCCTGAACTGGGCGCGCCTCGCCTGGAACTGGCTGCGCACGCCGCGTTTCAATCCGCTGCGCATGACCCAGGAAAACCGCAGTGTGCTGGCGGCCAACCTCAGCTTCCTGCAGTCGCACGCCCCGAGCCTGCGCGAAGGCATGCTGTGGCTGCTGGAACGCTTCGCCGACGGGCGCCTGCAGCCACTCCCGGTGGAGACCTTTGACCTCGCAGCCGCTGCGGCGGCGCAGCAGCGCCTCGAATCCGGCCAGACCGTCGGCAAGCTGGCCCTGCTGCCACGATCCTGAGCGCATTTCTGCAATAATCGCCCGTCCTGATCTCCCACGGGACACTCGCATGCGCCACCCCGCTCTCGCGCTCGCGCTCCTTGCGCTCATCCTCAGCCAGGCTGCTCTTGCGGCGTCGCCGGCCTTGCAGCCCGCGGACCTGTTCCAGCTGCAATGGGCCAGCGACCCGCAAATTTCCCCGGACGGAGAACGGGTGGCATACGTGCGCAACCATGCCGACATCATGGCGGACCGTTACCGCCAGAACCTCTGGCTGGTGGACGCGGACGGCGGCAACCACCAGCCGCTCACCACCGGCAGCGAGAACCACACGCAGCCGCGCTGGTCGCCCGACGGCTCGCGCCTGGCCTATGTCGGCAACCAGGACGGCAGCGCCCAGCTGTATGTACGCTGGCTCGAGAACGATCGCGAGGCGCGTCTCGCGCAACTCACCGAGGCGCCGTCCGGCCTGGCCTGGTCCCCGGACGGCACGCGCATAGCTTTCACCCTGTTCGTGCCCGATCGTCCCGAGCCCTTCGTGAAGATGCCCCCCGCGCCCAAGGGTGCGCAGTGGGCCGAGGGCGCGAAGTACATCGACCGGCTGGTGTATCGCAACGACGGTCGCGGCTATCGTCGCGCCGGCCACCGCCATGTGTTCGTCGTGCCCGCGGATGGCGGCGCGCCGCTGCAGGTCACGACGGGCGACTTCGATCACGGCGGCACGGTGTCCTGGACGCCCGACGGGGAGGCACTGGTGTTTGCCGCCAATCGCCGCGACGACGCCGACTACCAGCCGCGTCGCGCCGCGCTGTACCGGCTCGAGCTCGCCAGCGGCGAGCTGGTCACGCTGTTCGAGCACACGGGACCGGTGATCGGGCCGAAAGTCTCCCCGGACGGCGAGTGGGTGGCCTTCCGCGCCTTCACGGATCATGAGAAATCCTACCAGCAGCAGGAATTGTGGCTGATCGATATTGATGGCGGCGAGCCGCGGCGGCTGGCCGGCGAGCTCGATCGCGAGATCGGTGAACTTTACTGGGCGGCGGACAGTCGCGGCGTGTATTTCCAGTACGACGAGTTCGGCGTCACGCGCGTGGGGCTCGCCGACCTGCGCGGCAATGCGCGCGAGGTCGCCCGCGATCTCGGCGGAGCATCCATCGGCCGACCCTACCCCGGCGCCAGCTACAGCGTGGCGCGCGACGGAACGGTGGCGTTCACCCGCGCCAGCACCCGGCGGCCGGCCGAGGTCGCGGTCACCGACCGGCGCGGGCGCACGCAGAAGCTCACCGCCCTGAACGAGAACCTGCTCGGCCAGCGCGAGCTGGGCGAGGTCGAGGAGATCTGGTACCAGTCCTCCGTCGACGGCCGCCGCATCCATGGCTGGGTCATCAAGCCGCCCGGCTTCGACCCGGCGCGGCAGTACCCGCTGGTGCTGGAAATCCATGGCGGACCTTTCGCCAACTACGGGCCGCGCTTCAGCTACGAGCTGCAGTCCTATGCAGCGGCCGGCTACGTCGTGCTCTATACCAACCCGCGCGGCTCCACGAGCTACGGGGCAGAGTTCGCCGACCTGATACATCGCGCCTACCCGGGCCACGACCACGACGACCTCATGGACGGCATCGACGCCGTCATCGCACAGGGCTATGTCGACCCCGAGCGGCTCTACATCACCGGCGGCTCGGGCGGGGGCGTCCTCACCAGCTGGGCCATCGGCAAGACCGACCGCTTCCGCGCCGCCGTGGTGCAGAAGCCGGTGATCAACTGGTACAGCTTCGCCTTCGTTACCGACATCCCGATCGTCGCCACGCGCTACTGGTTCGGCGCCATGCCCTGGGAAGACCCGGAGGAGTACCTGCGGCGCTCGCCGATCTCGCTGGTGGGCAAGGTCACCACGCCGACCATGGTGCTGACCGGCGAGCATGACTGGCGCACCCCGATTTCCGAGTCCGAGCAGTACTACCAGGCGCTCAAGCTCAAGGGCGTGGAAGCGGCACTGGTGCGCATCCCGGAGGCGCCGCACAGCATCGTGCACCGGCCCAGCAACGCCATCCAGAAGGTGCTGCACATCATCGCCTGGTTCGACCGTTACGATGCGGAGGCCGCGCCATGACGGTTACGCGCGCACTGTACGCCGAGGATGCCTATCGGCGTGACTGCGAGGCTGAGGTCGTCGCTGCCGGCCCGCAAGGCGTAACGCTCGACCAGACGGTGTTCTACCCGCTGGGCGGCGGCCAGCCCGGCGACACCGGCTGGCTGCGGGCGGACGACGGGCGCGCCTGGCGCGTGCGGGACACGCGCAAGGGCGAAGGCGGCGCCATCCTGCACCTGGTCGAGGGCGATGAACCGCTGCCCGAGCAGGGCGCACGCATCCGCGCGGAGATCGACTGGGCACAGCGCTACGCGCACATGCGCATGCACACCTGCCTGCACCTGCTCGGCGCCGTGCTGCGCTACGGCGTCACGGGCGGCCAGGTCGGGGCGGAAAAGAGCCGGCTCGACTTCGACACCCAGGACGAGATCGACAAGGCGCATGTCACCGACGCGGTGAACGCGCTCATCATGGCCAACCAGCCGGTGAGCTCGCGCTGGATCACTGATGCTGAGCTCGATGCCCAGCCGGAGCTGGTGCGGACCTTGTCCGTGCAGCCGCCACGCGGCGTGGGCAGGATCCGCCTGCTGGAGATCCGGGGCGTCGACCTGCAGCCATGTGGCGGCACCCACGTGGCGGCCACCGGCGAGATCGGCCCGGTGGAAGTGCGCAAGGTCGAGAGCAAGGGCAAGCGCAACAAGCGCGTGGTGATCGCGCTGGCGAGCTGAGTCAGCGCGGGCCGAACTGGGCGTGGACCAGGTCGGCCACTTCACGGCCCCATTCCGCATACGCCAGCGGGCCGGGGTGATAGCCGTCCACCGCGATGTATTTCACGTCCAGCGGCAAGCGCGGCGTGAGCACGACGCAGCCCGACGCAGATTCCGCCACCGATTCCAGCAGGCGCGTGAAGGCCCGCGCCCGTTCTCCCAGCACCCAGCGCAGCGGCTGTGGCAAGGCCGGAAAAGCATGCATCGGCGGCAAGCCCGTGAGCACGGTGAGACGCACCGCGTAGCGTGCTTGCAGCACCGCCGCGAGCCGGCGCTGCTGCGCCACGAAGTCAGCCGACCGTGTCCCGCCGGTGACGTCGTTCACGCCCAGAGAGAGCACGGCCACGTCAAACGGCTCGTCGGGCCCGGCTTCGAGACGGCGCAACACCTGGGCGGTGCGCAGCCCCGTCTTCGCGCGCACTTCCCAGCTCACCCGGAAATGACCGTCCAGGGCACGCACGATGGCCCCGACCAGCCCTTCGTCCTGGCTCGGCGCACCGACTCCGGCCGCGGCCGAGTCCCCGGCCACCAGCAGGCGGAGCAGCGGCCCGCTCCCCGTGGTGCCGCGGCGCGCTCCGGGCGGCTCCGGCAGGCGCATGGCCGTGCGGCGCACGCGTAATCCCTGGGCCAGCAAGAGCGGCGCCATGGCCATCGCGGCGTAACGGTAATCCATCGGTTCGTGCGGCTCGGTTCAAATGCTCATGCGGGCCCGTAGGTCAAGGTTAATACCGTGCCTCCCGGCATGCTAGATTGCGGCTGCGCTGACGCCCCCGGAGCACTGTCGATGCCCAAGCCCTCTTTCGATGACCTCAGCCGCCGCCTGGCGGAGTTTGCCGCCGTGCGGGACTGGGAACAGTTTCACTCGCCGAAGAACCTGGCGATGGCGCTGGCAGCGGAGAGCGGCGAACTGCTGGAGCACTTCCAGTGGCTGAGCGAGGCCGAGAGCGCCGCGCTACCGGCGGCGGAGCTGGATGCGGTGGCGCTGGAGCTGGCGGATCTCCAGCTGTACCTGGTGCGCCTGGCCGACCGCCTCGGCGTCGACCTGGTGGCCACGGCGCATCGCAAGATCGATCTGAATGCAGAAAAGTATCCTGTCGACAAGGCGCGCGGCCACGCGCGCAAGTACGACCGGCTATGAGATTGCAGGGAGGCGGAGTGAGTACTGTTGAGGGCAAGCTGAAGCATTTTCACGTGTCGTTCTTCGCCACCGTCATGGGCGTGGCCGGCCTGGCCCTGGCCTGGCAGCGCGCACACGAGGTCCTCGGCGTGCCGCGGTTGATCGGCCAGGCGCTGGCCGTCACCAGCGCGTTGCTGTTCGTGGCCGTGGTCGCCAGTTACGGCCTCAAGTACCTACGCCATCGCGACGCGGTGCTGGCCGAGCTGCACCACCCGATCAAGCTCAGCTTCTTTCCGGCTTTCTCCATCAGCCTCGCACTGCTGGCCATGCTGGCGCTCTCCAGCTCGGTGCCGGTAGCGCGAATACTGTGGCTGGCGGGTGCGGCGGTGCACCTGGTGCTGACCCTCTACGTCATGACGCAATGGATCTACCAGCCTCATTTCACCATCCAGCACAGCACGCCGGCCTGGTTCATCCCGGTGGTGGGCAACATCCTGCTGCCGATCGCGGCCGTGCCGCTTGGTTACGCCGAAGCCGGCTGGTTCTTCTTTTCCATCGGGCTGGTGTTCTGGCTGGTGCTGAAAGTGCTGGTGTTCAACCGCTTCATCTTTCACGACCCGCTGCCGGCACGCCTGCTGCCGACCATGTTCATTCTCGTCGCGCCGCCTTCCATCGGGTTTCTCGCCTACCTGCGGCTCAACGGCGGCGAACTCAACGACTTCGCCCGCATCCTGTATTTCTTCGCCGCATTCCTGGTGCTGCTGTTGCTGGTGCAGTACCGGCGCTATGCGCGCAGCGCGTTTTTCCTGTCGTGGTGGGCCTATTCCTTTCCCCTCGCCGCCTTCGCCATCGCCAGCCAGGTCTATTACCTGCATACCCAGGCGCCCTTTTTCCTCGTTGTTGCCTGGGCCGCGCTCGGTCTCGCCAGCGTGGTGATCGCCGCGCTGGCGCTGAAGACCCTGCAGGTGGTCGCCAACGGCAGCGTGTTCCAGCCGGACTGAGACCGCGCGCATGCAGGTTCGCAAGCTTCTCGTCGCCCTGCTCATCATCGGTCTCGCCACCGTGCTGGTGGCGCTCGCCGATGCCTGGGCGCCGGACCGGCCGGTGGCCGAGCTGGCAGCGCGCTGGGCCACGCCGCCGTCGCAGTTCCGCGCCATCCAGGACATGCAGGTGCACCTGCGCGACGAGGGCCCGCGTGACGATCCCGTGCCGCTGCTGCTCCTGCACGGCACGTCGGCGAGCCTGCACACCTGGGACGGCTGGACGCAGGCGCTGTTACCGCACGAGCGGGTGATCCGCGTCGACCTCCCCGGATTCGGGCTTACCGGGCCGTTCCCGCATGACGACTACAGCATCGAGCGCTATATCGAGTTCATCGCGGCGCTGCTCGAGGCGCTGGCACTGGAGCGGGTGGTCATTGCCGGCAACTCCTTCGGCGGACAGGTCGCCTGGGAAGCCGCGGTCGAGATGCCGGAACATGTCGCCGCGCTGGTCCTGGTCGATGCGGTGGGCTATCCCTTCACGCCGGAGTCGGTGCCGCTGGCGTTCCAGCTGGCGCGTTACCCGGCCTTGCGCCCCCTCATCGAATACCTGCTGCCGCGGCGCGTGATCCGCGCCAGCCTGCGCAACGTGTATGGCGACCCGGAACGCGTGGACGAGGCCCTCGTCGACCGCTACTACGAGCTTGCGCTGCGGGCAGGTAATCGGCGTGCCCTGGGATTGCGCTTCGAGCACGTCATGCCCACCGCCGCTCGTGCTGCGCGCATCGCCTCGATCAGGCAACCCACGCTGATCCTGTGGGGCGGGCGGGACCGTCTCATTCCGCGCGCCAGCGGGGAGCGATTTGCGCAGGACATCAGCGGCAGCCGGCTGGTGGTGTTCGAGGCTCTCGGTCACGTGCCGCACGAGGAAGCACCGCTGGAAACCGCAGGCGTGCTGCGGGAGTTCCTCTCCGGGCTGAATTGATGCCCCACGATGCGGGGGTTAGGGTATCCGAATCTGTCACGCACGCCGGGCCGAAACGCTCTGTGGAGGAAAACACTTGTCACGCCAACTCGCCGTACGGCCAGCATTCCTGATCATCGTCGCCTCGTTGCTGCCTGCTTTGCTGCAGGCCGCCACGCCGGTGACGGTGGCCGTCCCGCAGACCGGCCAGGCGACGCAGACCCTCTCGCTCAGCGGCAACCTGACGCCGCGCCAGGCATCGCGCCTGTCGCCGCAGGTGCCGGGCCTGGTGGCGGAGATGCGCGTGGATGCGGGGGATGCGGTCAGCGCGGGTGACGTCGTCGTCAGGCTGGAGTCACGCACGGCGGAGCTGGAAGAGGCGCGGGCGCGCGCCGTGCTGGGCGAGGCCCAGGCAGCACTGGCAGAGGCGCGGCGCTTGCGCGATGAAGGCCGCCGGCTGCTGGAACGCCGCGTGCTGCCGGACAGCGAGGTACGGGCACGCGAAGCCGCGCTGCAGCTGGCTGAGGCCACCGTGGCACGCGCCCAGAGCGAGGTCGCGATCGCGCGGGAACGTGTCGCGCAACACCTGGTGCGGGCACCGTTCGACGGCGCCGTGAGTCGTCGCCTCGCCGAGGCCGGTGAGTGGGTGGGCACCGGCACCGCGGTACTGGAACTGGTTGCCGTCGATGACCTGTGGCTCGACGTCCGCGTGCCGCAGCAATACTGGAACCGGCTCGGCGAGCAGGTCCAGCTGCAGGCTTTCGCCGATGCGCTGCCGGGCCAGGCGCTGGATGCGCAGGTGGATGCCCGGGTGCCCGTCAGCGACCCCGCCGCGCGCACTTTCCTGCTGCGACTGCTGGTGCACGATGAATCGGGACGCCTCACGCCGGGCATGTCCGCGCGGGTGGACATCGATATCCCCGGCGGCGCAGCCGCCACGGTGGTGCCGCGCGACGCGATCCTGCGCTATCCGGACGGCACGACGACGATCTGGCTGGCGTTGCCGCAGGGCAGCGGCTGGGTGGCACGGCAGGTGCAGGTCGAAGTGATCAACCTCGTCGGGGCGAACGCCGAACTCGCGGGTGCGCTCCCCGCGGATGCGCGCGTCGTGACGCGCGGCAACGAGGGCCTGGCGGAGGGCGAGTCTCTCGCCCTGGTCGACGCCCCATGATGCACGCCAGGATGATCGCCTGATGTTCGCCGGCATGGTGCGCCACGGCACCATAGTCGCCGTGGTGGTGCTGGTGATCTGCGTCCTGGGAATCCTCGCAGCGACCCGCATCCCGGTGCAGATGATCCCGGACCTCGAGGTGCGCGTCATCGGCGTCGACACACGCTGGCCGGGTGCCACGCCCCAGGACGTGGAAAAAGAGATCCTGGTGGAGCAGGAGCAATACCTGCGCAGCCTGCCCAGCCTGAAGCGCATGATCTCCCGCGCCAGCGACGGACGAGCCGAGATCGAGCTGGAGTTTCCCTTCGGCACCGACATCAACGAGGCGCTGATCCGCGTGAACAACGCGCTGAGCCAGGTGCCCGCCTATCCGGAGAACGTGGACGAGCCGCGGCTGGAAGCCAGTTCCTTCTCGCAGAACTCTTTCATGTTCTTCCGCATCGCGCCGCTGGACGGCAACCCCTTCGATCTCGACATGAAGCTGATGTACGACTTCATCGACGAGAACGTGCGGCCGCGCATGGAGCGCGTCGACGGCGTGTCGCGCATCAACATCTGGGGCGGCGCCGACCGCCAGGTACGGATCCTGGTCGACCCGGCCGCGCTGGCTGAGCGCGGCATCACCCTCGGCGCCATCCGCGACGCCGTGCGGGCACGCAACCGGGACGCCTCCGGCGGCGACCTGGAACTCGGCAAGCGCCGCTACCTGCTGCGCACCATCGGGCGCTTCAACGACCTCGGAGAGCTGGAAGACCTCATCGTGGCGCAGCGCGGGGACAGCCTGATCCGCTTGCGCGACGTGGCGGAGGTCGAGTTGTCCCATTACGAGCTGCGGCGGCTCTCCTCCTCCGACGGCCGGCCCACCATGAGCATCGCCGTGGACCGCGAACCGGGCTCCAACGTCATCGACATCAAGCGCGCGCTGCTGCCGGCGGTGGAAGAGATCAACAGCCAGGTGCTGGCGCCGGCGGGCATGGTCATGAGCCTGACCAGCGACGACGTGCGTTACGTCGAGGCCTCGGTCGCCAACGTCTGGCAGAACCTGGCCCTCGGTGCGCTGCTGGCGACCGCCGTGATGTTCCTGTTCCTGCGCTCCATGCGCGCCACCCTGGTGGGCGTGATCGGCATCCCGATCTGCACCATCGCCGCCTTCCTCGGCCTGCTGGCGGCCGGGCGCACCATCAACGTCATCTCGCTGGCCGGCATCGCCTTCGCCATCGGCATGACGCTGGACAACAGCATCGTGGTGCTGGAGGCGATCGAGCGTCGCCGGCGCGAGGGCATGGACCGCCACGCCGCCGCCATCGACGGGGTGCGCCAGGTCTGGCCTGCGGTGCTCGCCTCCACCATGACCACCGTGCTGGTGTTCGCGCCGATCTTTTTCATCCAGCAGGAGGCCGGCCAGCTTTACTCCGACGTCGCCATCGCCATCGCGGCCTCGATCCTCGCCAGCATGCTGGTGGCCATTTCGGTCGTGCCCAGCCTGAGCGCGCGCCTGCAATTTGGCGTGCGCGGCCAGGCCAGGGCAGCGGGCCAGGGCTTGCGCGACCGCCTGGTGGCGGGCGTCGGCTGGCTGATCGCGACCGGGGTACGGCGCGCTACCGTCCTCGGCGCGACGGTAGCGGGCGTGCTGGCCATCATCCTGCTGCTCACCCCACCCGCGGAGTACCTGCCGGAAGGCGAGGAGCCGAAGACCTTCGCGCGCATGCTGGCGCCGCCCGGCTACAACCTGAGCGAAATGCGCAAAGTCGCCGCGCAGGTGGAGGAGTACCTGCTGCCCTTCGTCGGCGACGACCCCGAGCGCTTTGCGCGCGGCGAGACGCCGGTGCCGGCGATGAGCTACATGAACCTGGCCGTCAGCGCCGACAACCTGCGCGTGCTGGCCGAGACGGTGGACCCGGGGCAGATCGACGCGCTGATGACGGCGCTGGACGAGCATTTCCGCAGCTATCCCGGCATGCGCGCGTTCTCCAGCCGCGGCTCGATCATCTCCAGCAACGACGGCGGCACGCGCAGCGTGAACCTGGACATCACCGGACGCGACCTGGCGGAGATCTACGGCGTCGCGCAGCTCGCTTACGACCGTGCCGAGGTCATCTTCGACAACCCGCGCATCGGTTCCTCGCCCTCCTCTTTGTCGCTGGACCAGCCGCTGGTGGAAATCCGTCCGCGTTGGGAGCGGGCTGCGGAGATGGGGCTCGACGCCCGCCAGATCGGCTTCACCGTGGCGGCGCTCACCGATGGGGCCTTCGTCGACGAGTACTTCCGCGGTGACGACAAAATCGACATCTTCATCTTCAGCCAGGCAGGCAGCGACCAGCAGCTGTCGGCAGTGGAGGACTTGCCGATCTATGCGCCCAACGCCGGCATCGTGCCGCTGTCCGCGGTCGCAGAGGTCGTCGAGACGGTGGACACGGACTCCATCCGCCGCCTCAACGGCCGGCGGGCGGTCACCCTCAACATCATCCCGCCGCGCTCGGTGCCGCTCGAGACGGCGCTGGGCGAAGTGCAGGCCGGGGTGGTCGACTGGCTGCGCACCGAGGGCCGCTTGCCGCCCGAGGTGAGCATCGACATCTCCGGCGCCTCCGACCAGCTCATGGAAACCCGCGCCGCGCTGGCCGACAACTACCTGGTGTCCATCGTGCTTTGCCTGCTGGTGCTGGTCGCCATCTTCAGCCACTGGGGCTGGCCCTTTGTCATCCTCACCTCCGTGCCGCTGGGGATCGCCGGCGGCATCGGCGGCCTGGCGCTGCTCAACGGCATCGGCGCGTTATTGCCTGCCGTGGGGCTCGACGCCGTGCACCAGCCCTTCGACATGATCACCATGCTCGGCTTCCTGATCCTGTTGGGCGTGGTGGTGAACAACCCGATCCTCATTGTCGACCGCACCCTGGCACTCTTGCGCGAGGGCGGGAAGAGCGCAGTCGAAGCCGTGCGCGAAGCGGTCGCGACGCGCATCCGGCCCATCATGATGTCCATGATCACCACGCTGTTCGGCCTCGCACCACTGGTGTTCATTCCCGGCGAGGGCACCGAGCTCTACCGCGGCGTCGGCGTGGTGGTGCTGACCGGCCTGTTGTTCGCCACCCTGGTGACGCTGACCTTCCTGCCGGCGCTGCTGGTGAGCGTGCTGACCGTGGTGCAGCGCCTGCGCCCCGCTGCCGGTCCTCAGTAGGTGATTCCCAAGGTATTGTCCTAACATGCACCAGGCCGCCGCCAGACCAGGAGAACGCCCCGCATGAGCGTCTCGACGCCGCAACAACGCTTCAGCTCCTTTGCCGAGTTCTATCCCTATTACCTCGAGGAGCACAGCAATCCTGCATGCCGCCGGCTGCATTACGTCGGCAGCCTGCTGGTATTGGCGGTGCTGGCCTACGTGCTGCTCACGCAGTCCTGGCTGCTGCTGCTCGTGCTGCCGGTGATCGGCTACGGCTTTGCCTGGGTCGGCCACTTCGTGTTCGAGAAGAACAGGCCTGCCACCTTCAAGCACCCCCTGTACAGTTTCATGGGCGACTGGGTGATGCTGAAGGACGGCCTGACCGGACGGATTCCTTTCTAGCCGCGCGCAGCGATCGCCGCGCAAGCCCGCACCTGGCCCCATGTCCGCACACATCGACTTCCCCGTCCGCTACGTCGAGCCGGTGTTCCGGCCGCCCAGCGAGGCCCGCTCGCTCGTCCTGCCGGTGACCGACGGGTGCTCGTGGAACAAGTGCACGTTTTGCGAGATGTACACGGCGCCGCAGAAGAAATTCCGCGCCCGCGACGAGGCGGAGGTCGTCGACAGCATCCGTCGGGCCGGCGAACTGCTGGGCGGGCAGGTACGGCGCGTGTTCCTGGCGGACGGCGACGCGCTCGTGCTGCCGACGCATCGGCTGCTGGCGATCCTGGCGGCGATCCGCGAGCACATGCCGTCCGTCCAGCGCGTCTCGAGCTACTGCCTGCCGCGCAACCTGCGGCGCAAGTCGGTCGCGGAGCTCGCCGAGTTGCAATCCGCCGGCCTCGGCCTGGCATACGTGGGCGCCGAGTCCGGCGACGACGAGGTCCTCGCACGCGTCAACAAGGGCGAGACCTTTGCCTCCACGCAGGAGGCCCTGGACAAGCTCGGCGCGGCGGGGATCCGGCGCTCGGTGATGATCCTCAACGGGCTGGGCGGCCAGGCCCTGTGGGCGCAACATGCCGAGAACTCGGCGCGGCTGGCGAATGCGACCCAGCCGGAGTACCTGGCGATGCTGGTGGTCAGCTTCCCGCTGGGGGAAGAACGCTTTCGCGCCGGCTTCCCGGAGTGGGAACCGCTGCAGTTGCCCGGACTGTTGCGCGAGATGGAATGCCTGCTGGAGCGGCTCGAACTGCGCCAGACCCTGTTCCGCTCCGACCACGCCTCGAACTGGCTGGTGCTCAAGGGGACCCTGGGCAAGGACAAGGCGCGGCTGCTGGCCCAGGTGCGCGACGCGATTGCCCGCCCCGAGAACGCGCCGTTCCGTCCCGCCTGGGCGCGCGGTCTCTAGGCGCCCGTCGCCTCAGCGCAGGAACAGCCGGTAGGCCGGGTTGTCGGTCTCTTCCCAGAAACGGTAACCGATGCCGCGCAGGTCGTTGAGCAGGCGGCCGCGGTCCTTGCGCTCGGCCTCGAAGCCGACGAGCACGCGCCCCCAGGCGGCGCCGTGGTTGCGGTAGTGGAACAGCGTGATGTTCCAGTTGGCGCCGAGGCCGGTGAGGAAGTTCAGCAGCGCGCCCGGGCGCTCGGGAAACTCGAAGCGGAACAGGAGCTCGGGCTTGTCGCCCGGCGGGCGGCCGCCCACCATGTGGCGCACATGCAGCTTGGCCGCCTCGTTCTCGGTCATGTCCTCGACGGCGTAGCCCGCCTCGCTGAGCTTGCGGATGACCTCGGGCCGGTCGCGCGGCGCGCCGAGCTGCAGGCCGACGTAGACCTGTGCCGCGCTCGGGTCCGCGTAACGGTAGTTGAACTCGCTCACCGAACGCTTGCCCAGGGCGGCGCAGAAGCGGCGGAAGCTGCCGCGCTCCTCGGGGATGGTGACGCCAAGGATCGCCTCGCGCTGCTCGCCGAGCTCGGCGCGCTCCGAGATGTGCCGCAGGCGATCGAAGTTCACGTTGGCACCGCTGACGATGGCGACCAGGCTCGTCGCGGGGCTGCACTCGCCGGTTTCGAGGCCCCGCAGCGCGTATTTCTTCAATCCGGCCACGGCCAGTGCCCCGGCCGGCTCGGCGATGGAGCGCGTGTCCTCGAACAGGTCCTTCACCGCGGCGCAGATCTCGTCGGTGTTGACCACAATGACCTCGTCGACCCAGTCCTTCGCCACCTTGAACGGCTCTCGTCCGACCTGTGCCACGGAGACCCCGTCGGCAAACAGGTCGAGGCTCTCGTAGGGCAGCCGCACGCGCCGTCCGGCCTGCAACGCCGCCGCCAGGCAGGCGGATCCCTCCGGCTCGACGCCGACGATGCGCACTTCGGGGGCGAGGTACTTCACGAAAGCCGCGACGCCCGCGATCAGCCCGCCGCCGCCCACCGGCACGAAGATCGCCCCCGGCGGCCCGGCATGCTGCTTCATGATCTCCATGCCCACCGTGCCCTGGCCGGCGATCACGTCCAGGTCGTCATACGGCGGGATGTAGGTGAGGCCCTCGCGCGCGCTCAGCTCGGCCATATGCGCCGCCGCATCGTCGTAGGTGTCCCCATGCAGCACCACCTTCGCGCCCAGCGCGCGCACGGCGTCGATCTTGATGCTGGGCGTGTTGCGTCCCATCACGATCGTGGCCTTGAGGCCGAGCTCCCGCGCCGCCAGCGCCACGCCCTGGGCATGGTTGCCCGCGGACGCCGTGATCACGCCACGGGCTCGCGCCGGCTCCGGCAGCTGGGCGATCTTGTTGTAGGCGCCGCGGATCTTGAAGGAGAACACCGGCTGCAGGTCTTCGCGTTTCAGCAGCACGCGGCAGCCGGCGCGGCGCGACAGGTTAGGCGCCCGCTGCAGGGGCGTCTCCACGGCGATGTCGTAGACGCGCGAGGACAGGATCTTCTTGACGTAACTCTGCAACATGTTCAGCGCCCGGTATCGTCCTTAGGTTCCTCGTCGGAGCCGGAATCCTCGTCGTACTCGTCCTCGATGACACGGAACTCGCCCAGCGTGGCGCCGGCGTTGGCGATGTCGCGCATGAACTGGGTCTCGAAGCGCACGATGCGCTCGAAGTCCCACTTGGCCGGGTCGTAGAATTCGTCGCCGCGGCGCGTGATGCCGCTGCCGTCGATGATGCGCAGCGCCGAGAGCGCCGCCTTGCTGCCGGTACGCGTGCCCGTGGCCTGGCGCCGCTCGCGCTCCATGCGCCGGGCCGTCGCCTTGATCCGCACCGCGTCGCCGTAGTCGGGCAGCAGCTCGTCTTCGAGTATGCGCCGGCCCTCGCGCTGCTGTTCTTCATCCAGCAGGCGGTAGAGGTCGTCCGCCGCCAGCACCATGTCCGGGTAACCGCGTTCGGCGGCGAGCTCGAGCCAGGCCCAGGCGCGCACCGGATCGAACTCCACGCCCTCTCCTCGCAGGTACATCACGCCGATGTTGTACTGGGCGAACTTGTCCGCCCACACCGCCGCGTTCATGTAGTGCCAGAAGGCGCCGGTGTAGTTGCCGGACTGGTAGTCCTGGCGACCCTGCCGCATCTCCCAGGCGCTGGGGATGTGTTCGCTGTAGCCCACGCCGAGGTCGGGGTCACGTTCCACGGCGTCCTGTGCAAGGGCCGGCCCCGTCGCGAGAATGAACGACAGCAGGCCAAGGCATGAAACAAGCTTCCTGGTCAGCATTTGCCCCTCCTCAAGGCGCGCTCGACAGGCGAATGTCAGCGTACCACGCGCGCACGCTGCCACCGGTGTCGTCCGCGTCGGTCATCAGCGCCACCCCGTCCAGGCGGTCCAGGTCCTCACCGAACGCCGCGCGCCAGTCCGCGCGCAGGTCCCGCGTGTGACGCACCCACTCGCCGGCGCGACCGGTCCCGCTGTCGAGCGCGATGAGCTGGACGTTGTCGCCGGCATAGGCGCTCGGCCAGCGCGCGCCCTCCGGCTGGCCGCTGGCCCAGACGTAGTTCAGCGCCCGGGTGCGCCACCAGGCCCAGCCGCCGCTGCGCACCACGTAAATGCGTGCCGGGTAATCGTCGCCGGACTTCTGGCGCTCGTCGGTCTCCGGGCCGAACGTGGACTCCACCCGCCAGCGCCAGCTCAGCCAGGGCGTCTGCGCAGGATCGATGCGGGCCTCGTGGTACAGGGCCGCGGCGGTGCCGTCCGCATGCGCCTCCAGCACCTGCTCGTCGTCGAGCGTCACCAGCCGATAGCTGGTGGCGCCGTTGAACTCCCGCTGCTGCCAGCCCTCCAGCCCCTGCTGGAAATCGCCGATGCGCAGGTCAGTCCCGGATCCGGCGAGCGCCGCTGCCGCGCCAAGCGCCAGTACGGCCAGCGCGTAGCGCCCGGGGCGGCGCAGCACCACCTCAGGACCCGCCATCGCCGACAGCGTCCCCGACCACGGCCTCGCCGACGACGGCCAGGGTGACCATCGCCTTGGATACCAGTCGTTCCTCGCCGCCGGCCACGCACCAGTTTTCTGCTTCCGCGACGGTCAGGGTCCGGCCGGCCTTTATGACCCGCGCCAGGCAGTACATCGACTCGCCCCGGGCGGCGCGCAGCAGGTTGATCTTGTACTCCGCGCCGAGGATGTGCTGCCCCGGGCGCAGCAGCGAGGCCGCCGCGGCGCCGGCGGTGTGATCCGCGATGGCCCCCTGTACGCCGGCATGGACGAAGCCGTCCTGCTGCAGGTGTCGCTCGGCCAGCAGCAAGCGGCTGCGGCATTCGCCGGGCGCTATCGACTCGAGTTCCAGGCCAAGTTCGCGGATGAACGGTGCCGCCGTGAAGAAGCGCTCCAGTGCGGCGCGGTCGATATCACTCATCGCTGTTCTCCGGCCGCATGGCGGCTCTTTTCGATAATCACCAGGCCGATGCCGCCGAGCACCGCGGCGGAGGCCAGGGCCAGGCGCAGGGTGATCGGCTCGCCCAGCAGCAGCACACCGCCGGCGGCCACGATCACCGGCACGGACAGTTGCACGGTGGCCGCGGTGACCGACCTGATCAGCGGCACCACGGTGTACCACAGTACATAACCGAGCGCGGAGGTGAGCGCGCCCGAGGCCACGGCATACCAGAATCCCGCCACATCCACGGACGCATGTCCCAGCATCACCAGGCTCAGTGCCGCCGTGATCGGCACCGTGCGCATGAAATTGCCCGCCGTCACCCCCGTCGGGTCGCGCGCGCCCTGCCCCCGCATGGAGTACACGCCCCAGCACGCGCCCGCCCCCAGCATCATGGCACCGGCGAGCAGGGGCGGCGCCGACAGGCCCGGCAGCAACAGCCCTACCAGCCCGCCGAAGGCCAGCAGCACGCCCGCGACCTGCACCGCATCGAGTCGTTCGCCGCGCCGCAACCCGAGCCCGATCATGGTCACCTGCACGGCGCCGAACAGCAGCAAGGCGCCGGTGCCGGCCGTGAGATCGAGGTAGGCGAAGGAAAACAGTGCCGCGTAGCCGAACAGCGCGCACGCCGACAACCAGTTGCCGGGCAAGTCCGCCACCGCCGCAGCGCCGCTCCACCGCCGCCGCAAGTGCAGCAGCAGCCACAACATCAGCGCCCCGGAGAGCAGCCTGATGGAGGTGAAGCTGGCGGCATCGATGGCGGTGTCGCGCAACGCAGCGCGACACAACCAGGAGTTGGCGGACAGCGGCAGCATGGCCAGCGCGGTAAGCATGATGACCCGTGCCCGGCTCACCATTTATGGGACTCAGCGCAGAAATTGGCAGCGGACTTCGGTGCTAACATCGCCCCGACCAAAGGGTTTTCCGGAGACTACATGGCTATGTCCATCCTCGCCATCCTGCCCGCGCGCCCACTCGGCCGGGGGCTCCTGGTCGCGCTGGCCGCGCTGCTGCTCGGCGCCTGCGCCAGCATCGGCGAGGATGAATGCCTCGCCATGGACTGGCGTACCGTCGGCTACGAGGACGGTGCCGCAGGCATGGGTATCGAGCGTCTCACCTGGCGCCGCCAGGCGTGTGCCAGGTACGGCGTGGCGCCCGACCTGGACGCCTACCGGCTGGGACGCGACGAGGGCCTGCTGGAGTTCTGCGTGCCGGGCAACGGCTTTCGGGTCGGCGCCGCGGGACAGCGTTACGGGGGCGCCTGCCCTGACCTGCTGGCGGACGAGTTCCTCGAGGCGTACGAGGCCGGGCGGCAGTTGTGGCGCCTGGAACGCCGCGTCGACGAGGCGCTGGCCGGAATCACCTCCAAGCGCAACGAAATCCAGCGCATCGACGAGTTGCTCAGCGCTGCCAGCATGGTCATCGTGAGCGCGGAATCCACCGCGGAGACCCGCGCCCAGGCGCTGCTGGACATGAAGAACCTCACCGATCGCCGCACCCAGGCGGCGGTGGAGATCGACGCCCTGGAGCGCGCCCTGCCGGATTACGAGGCGGAGCTCGAAGCGTACCGGGCCACCCTGCCCTACGTGGGCTACTGAGCGGCGCCGGTACGCTCCAGCCCCGGGATCAGAACTCCCAGCTGAAAGTCAGCACCACGCGCCCGTCGGCCCACTTCTCGGGACCGAGGAAGTCCTGCACGTCCTCGTCGAAACCCGAGGTGTCGTAGTACGACAGGTCGGCGGTGATGGCATCCCAGCTGCGGCTGACGCCGACCTGGTAATCCATGTAATCGCTGCCGGCGGCATTGGAGATGTCGTTCAGTGCCGCGCCCACGGCCAGGGTGTACTCGGTGTCGCCCAGCGGGAACTCGGCGCCGAGGTGATAGTAGAGCGCACTCTCATCGCTGTTGATGTAGTTGTTGGTGTAGCCGAGCGTCGCCGTGATGTTGCGGAAACCGTAGGCGGCGATGAACTCGTTGTAGTTGATGCCGAAACCGGGTTTCGCGCCCGGGTAGAGATAACTCACCAGCTGCAGGTCGAGCCAGGTCTCGTTGGCGAATTCCAGCGTCCAGCCGACATACAGATCGACCTCGATATCGATGCCGTCAGGCGCATCGAAATCGACATTGGACGCCCAGGCGCCGGCGTACAGGCCGTTGGCGAGCCCGAAATCCAGGCTGCCCTGCAGGGCCGGCTTCTCGTCCGTCTGGCTCACGCCACGGAAGACGTAGTCACTGGTCAGCGCCAGTGAGCCGCCGTACCACCACCCACCGTCTTCGGCCTGGGCCGTGCCGCAAGCCATTCCCGCCAGCAGGCCGGCCCATAGCGCCGGTGCGATTCTTCGTGCCATTTCAGCTTCCTCGAGTTAGCGGGCCAGTGCCCGGTTCATTCACGTTTCAAGCCCGGTGCGTCGCGAAGCACTGAGCGCATTTGCGTTTCAACCCATGCCGCGCAGCCGGGCGCGGCGCTTGCGCTCCCCCCGCGCCATCACGCGCCAGGCGAAGATGGCGGCGACCGAGACCGCGGCAATCCAGATCGTGGCCAGGGCGTTGATCTTCGGGCTCACGCCCATGCGCACCGAGGAGAAGACCTTCATCGGCAGCGTGGTCGAAGCCGGCCCGGAGACGAAGCTGGCGATCACCAGGTCGTCGAGCGACAGCGTGAAGGCCAGCAGCCAGCCCGCCGCCAGCGCCGGCAGGATCAGCGGCAGGGTGATGATGAAAAAGACCTTGACGCGGTTGGCGCCGAGGTCCATCGCCGCCTCTTCCAGGGAGCGGTCCATCTCGGTGAGCCGCGAGGCCACCACCACGGTGACGAAAGCCGTGGCGAAAGTCGTGTGCGCAATCCAGATAGTACCCATGCCGCGCATGATCGGCGTACCGAGCAAATCGCCCAGGTGCACGAACAGCAGCAGCAGGGACAGTCCGGTGATCACCTCGGGCATCACCAGCGGCGCCGTGATCAGCGCGCCGAACAGGGTCTTGCCGTGAAAGCGCCTGAACCGCACCAGCAGCATCGCCGCCATGGTGCCGATAGCGACGGCACTCCAGGCCGTGTTGAACGCGACGCGCAGGCTCACCCAGGCCGAGTCCATGAGTTGCCGGTCGGCGAACAGCTCGCCGTACCACTTGGTCGAGAAACCGCCCCACACCGTTACCAGGCGCGACTCGTTGAAGGAATACACCACCAGGCTGATGATGGGCGCGTACAGGAACAGGAAGCCGAGCCCCAGCATGGCCAGGCTGAAAACCGAGTTGCGTCCCGCGCGCCTCATACCAGCTGCTTCTCCAGTTCGCGCGACTGGTAGTTGTGGAAGATGGTGATGGGGATGATCAGCAGCAGCAGCATGATGATCGCCACCGCGGAGGCTACCGGCCAGTCACGGTTGTTGAAGAACTCCTCCCACAGGACTTTGCCGATCATCAGCGTATCCGGCCCGCCCAGCAGCTCCGGGATGACGAACTCGCCGATCACCGGGATCATCACCAGCATCGAGCCGGCGATGATGCCGGACAGGGTGCGCGGCAGGGTGATGCGCAGGAAGACCTGCCAGGGACGCGCGCCGAGGTCGTAGGCCGCTTCCTCCAGGCGCGGATCGAGGCGCACCAGGTTGGCGTACAGCGGCAGGATCATGAACGGCAGGTAGGTGTAGACCACGCCGATGTACACGGCCAGCGGGGTATGCAGCATCTGCAGCGGTTCTTCGATGAGGCCTGCCCACTGCAGGAAGTTGTTCACCACGCCGTTGTTCTTGAGGATCCCGATCCAGGCGTAGATGCGGATCAGGAACGCTGTCCACGACGGCAGGATGACCAGCAGCAGAGCCACGTTGCGGGCGGCCGGCTCGAGCCTGGAGATGGCATAAGCCATCGGGTAGCCGATGAGCAGGCACAGCAGCGTGGAGACCACGGCGACCTTCACCGAGCCGAGGTAGGCCGACACGTACAGGCTGTCCTGCACCATGTAGAGGTAGTTCTGGAAATTGAGGCTGATGGTGATGCCGTTCTCGGTGCGGGTGAGCAGGTCGCCATAGGGCGGCATGGCGATCAGCCCCTCGGCGAAAGAAATCTTCAGCACGATGGCGAACGGCACGGCGAAGAACAGCAGCATCCACAGGAAGGGCAGCGCGATCACCAGCCAGCGCGCACCCGGCAGCCGCCCCCGCAGGCGCCCGGCGAGGGAAGCCTTCACGACGACAGCACCACGCCGGCCATCTCGTCCCAGCTCACCCAGACCTCGTCTTCCCAGGTGAAGTCTTCATTGGCCCAGCGGCGCGAATTGGGCACGTGCGCCAGCAGCTTGAGGCCGCTGGGCAGGCGGATATGCATCACCGAGTGGCTGCCGAAATAGGCGATCTCCTCGATCCTGCCGCGGAACCGGTTGTGCGGCTGGTCGGGCATCTCCTTGCTGACGACCACTTTCTCCGGGCGCAGCGCAAAGATCACGTCCATCTCCTCGTAGCCGGTGTGGCCGTGGCCGATATAGACCGGCTCCGGCAGCCCGGACGCCCGGATGGTGATGTGGTCCGGCGCATCCTCCTCGATCTTCCCCTCGACCAGGTTGACCGAGCCGACGAAGGTGGCAGCAAAGCGGTTGGCGGGCTGTTCGTAGATCTCGTCCGGCGTGCCCACCTGCACGATTCGGCCTTCGTCCATGATGGCGATGCGATGGGCCATGGTCATGGCCTCTTCCTGGTCGTGCGTCACCATCACGCAGGTCACGCCGAGCTGCTCGATGATGTTCACCACCTCGAGCTGCATTTCCGAGCGCAGCTTCTTGTCCAGCGCGCCCATGGGCTCATCGAGCAGCAGCAGTTTCGGCCGCTTGGCGAGCGAACGCGCCAGCGCCACGCGCTGCTGCTGCCCGCCGGACAGCTGGTGCGGCTTGCGCCGCGCCATCGACTCCATCTTCACCAGCGCCAGCATCTCCTCCACGCGGCGCTCGCGTTGCGCCCGGGGCAATCCGTCCTGGCGCAGGCCGAAGGCGATGTTGTCCGCCACGGTCATGTGCGGGAACAGGGCATAGGACTGGAACATCATGTTGACCGGGCGCCGGTAGGGAGGCAGCCCCACCAGGTCCTGCCCGTCCAGCTCGATGCGCCCGGCCGAGGGCGACTCGAAGCCCGCCAGCAGCCGGAGCAGCGTGGACTTGCCGCAACCGGAGGCGCCCAGCAGGGCGAATATCTCGCGCTGGCGGATGGACAGCGTCACGCTGTCGACGGCGACGAAGCCGTCGAAGTCTTTCGATACGCCCTCGATCCTGAGGTAGGCCTGCCGCCCCAGCGCGTCGGAACGTGCAGGCGACACCGCCACCCGCGCCCCCGCGGGTTTGGCGCCATTGTTCACCGGGCTTGCCCGAACGGTCGGGCGACGCCGTGGCGACCCGTCAACTCACCTTCCGGTGCGGACCCGCGTCCAGGTCCGCGTGTATACCCGGTCGACCTCGCGCGGCAGGGTCTTCAGACCAAACAGGCGCGCCATGACCTCGGGCGGGGGGAAGATGTTCGGATCGTTGCGGATCTCCTCGTCGAGCAGTTCCAGCGACGCCGGGTTGGGATTCGCGTAGGCCACGTAGTTGGTGATCTCGGCGATCACCTCCGGGCGCAACAGGTAGTCGATAAAGCGGTGCGCATTGTCCGGGTTGCGCGCATCGGCGGGGATGGCGAGCGTGTCGAACCAGATCGGCGCGCCCTGTTGCGGGATCGTGTAGGCCACTTCGACACCGCTCTCCGCCTCTTCCGCCCGGTAGGCGGCCTGGGCCACGTCACCCGACCAGCCGACCGCCACGCAGATGTCGCCGTTCGCCAGGTCGTTGATGTATTGCGAGGAATGGAAGTAGGTGACATGCGGGCGCACGGCCAGCAGCACGTCGGCTGCCTTGGCGATCACCTCGGGATCGAAGCTGTTCGGGTCCTCGCCGATATAGTGCAGCGCCAGCGGGATCATCTCCGAGGCGGCGTCCAGCATGGCGAAACCACAGGCCGAGAGCTTCTCCGCGTACTCCGGGTTGAACACCAGGTCCCAGGAATTCACCTCGAAGTCCGCGCCGAAGATCTCCGCGATCTTCTCGACGTTGTAGCCGATGCCGGTCGTACCCCAGAGGTACGGCACGGCGTGGCGGTTGCCCGGGTCGTTCTCCGCGATGCGCGCCAGCAGGTCCTGGTCGAGATTGCCGTAATTGGCGAGCTTGCTGCGATCCAGCGGCATGAACACGCCGGCCGGCACCTGGCGGCCGAGGAAAGCCGACGAGGGCACCACGATGTCGTACCCCGTGCTGCCGGCAAGCAGCTTGGCCTCGAGCACCTCGTTGCTGTCGAACACGTCGTAGGTGACCTTGATTCCGGTCTCCGCCTCGAATTGCGCGACGGTGTCCTCGGCGATGTAGTCCGACCAGTTGTATATGAACAGGCTGCCGCCGGACTCCTGCGCGTTGGCCCCGAGCGGCGCAACGAAAAAGCCGGCGACAAGGCCGATCGACAGCACGGCCAGCTGCTTGCGAATCTTCATAGCGGAATCTCCCACCCAGGCAAGCGGAGTATAAACCCTAGGTTTCCCGCTGCGTACCGGCAATGGCGAAGAATACCTAGCCGGGCACTGCACTGCCGCGGTAATTGAATGCCGCGGGGCCCCAGCCGGGGATGTAGCGCGCATCGAGCTCCCGCAGCCGGAAGCCGCCGGATTCCAGCACCGCAGGAATGCGTCGGTTCAGGTTGCAGCCACCGCCAAGGCGGCGCCACAGGGGATTCAGGACCGCCTGCTGGCGCTGCATCCAGCGATCCGGCGCCAGCCCGTGCTCGCAGAACAGCAGCTCGCCCCCCGGCTTCAGTACGCGGCGCATCTCCGCCAGGGCGGCGGCGGTGTCGGGGATAGTGCACAAGGTGTAGGTCGTGACGACGGTGTCGACGCTGGCGTCGTCGAGCGGAATCGCGTCCGCCGGGGCCTCCAGCAACTCCACCGGCATCGCGGCGGCCGCGATCGCCCCGGCCGCTTTCGCCTGCATCTCGGGCGACGGGTCCAGCGCCCATACGTTACTCACCCGGCGCGGGTCGTAGAACGGCAGGTTCAGGCCGGAACCGAAGCCGACCTCCAGCACACGCCCGTGCGCCTGCGGCACGACTTCGGCGCGTTGCCGCATGGCAGAGCGCGTGCTGCACGCCAGGTGCACCACGTGCGGCAGCACGTGACGGCTGTAAAAGCCCATCAGCTCAGTCGCCGCGCGGCAGCCCGTGGAATTCCATGTAGCGATCCCGCAGCAGCGTCTGCCGGCTCTGCATGGGCACGGCCGCGCCCTTGATGAACACGGCGTCGGGATAGCTGGTCACATTCAGCGGGTCGCCGTCCCAGATCACCACGTCGGCCTCGAAGCCGGGCTGCAGCTGTCCCACCCCCGCGAGACCGAAAATGCGTGCCGGCGCAGCTGTCAGCGCCGCCAGGCCCGCCTGCCACGGCAGACCGTGCGCCACCGCGACACCCGCCGCCTGCGACAGGTTGCGCGCATTGTGCGATTCACCGCTCAGGCTGGCGAAAGCGAACTCCACCCCTGCCGCGGCGAGTCGTGCTGCATTCTCCAGCGTGGCGCCGCGCGATTCGAAGCGGTCAGGCAAGTTGGACAACGGGTCGAGGATCACCGGGACCTGCGCCGCCGCCAGTCGGTCGGCCAGCAGCCAGGCTTCCGCGCCGCCGACGATCACCAGGCGCACCTCGTACTCGTCCGCGAGCGCGAGCAGGTTGGCGATGTCGCTGGCCTGCTGCGCGCGTACGGCGAGCGGCGCCTCGCCCCGCAACACCGGCTGGAGCGCCTCGAGGTCGTAGTGATTGAGCAGGTAGTCGCGCCGCCCCGCGCGCTCCCAGGCGGTCTTGTTGCGGGCGTAGTCGCGCGCCTCGGCGAGCGCTTCGCGCAACTGCGCCAGCGCCGCGGTACGCGCGCCCCCGGCCTCGGCTGCGCCGAGCTCGCCGAACAGCACATGCACGGCCACATGGCGACGATCCACGGGTCGTTCCGCATCGCCGAGATTCACCGCGGCCGCGCGGCCCGTGATCACGCTGCCATGCACACTGGCCGGAAACACGATGGCGCGCGTGATGCCCTCGATCCGGTTCACCGGCACCAGCACGGAGCGGGGGTTGAAGGCGTCCGCCGCGTCGAGCGCCGCGGCATGGCGGTCGTTGTCGACGCCGGTGTCGACGCTGGCGGGTTCCAGGCTCACCTCGGCCAGGCCGATGCTCGAATAAGGATCGAACAGGCCCGGCGTGACGATCTTGCCGCGCGCATCGACGATCGTCGCGCCGGCCGGGATTGCCACGTCCGCGCCCACGGCCGCGATGCGCCCGTCACGGATCAGCACCGTGCCTTGCGGGATCGTGCCGGCAGCCGAAGCCGTCTCTACCTGGCCGCCGGTAATGGCGATGACTTGCGCGGGAGCGTCGGCGGCGGCCAGCGCGAACGCCAGGGCGCAGATAATGTGGCGCAGCGTCATTGCATCTCTCCCGTCTCGATCATGCCGAGCTCGAAATCAGTCTGCGCGGGGAAGGCCGCGTTGCCGTGCTCATGCACCAGCGCGCCGTCGATGTAGACCTGCTCGGCACGCGCGTAAACGCTGAACGGATTGTCGTTCCAGACCACCAGGTCGGCCATCTTGCCCGGCGCCAGCGTGCCGACGCGGTCGGCGATCCCCAGCGACCCGGCGGCATTCGACGTCAGCCAGCGAATGGCGTGTTGCGGGGAAATGTCCATGCCGGCGCGCCGCGCCGCCGCCATCACCTTGGCCGCTTCCTGGTTCAGCCGCTGGATCTCGACCTCCGAGTCCGAGTGCACGATGGCGCAGGCGCCGACCGCATCGACGATGGCCACGTTCTCGCGGATCGCGTCCCAGGCCTCCAGCTTGAAACCCCACCAGTCCGCCCACATCGCAGCGCAGGAGCCGGTCTCCGCCAGCAGGTCGGCGATCTTGTAGGCCTCCGTGGCGTGATGGAAGGTACCGGGGTGGTAGCCGAACTCGCGCCCCAGGTCGATCATCAGCGCCATCTCGTCGGCGCGGTAGCAGTGGTTGTGCACCAGGATCTCGCCCTTCAGCACACCGGCGAGGGTCTCCAGTGCCAGGTCGCGGGTCGGCGCCTCGCCCTTGCCCGCCGCCGCGAGCTCCTGCTGGTCCAGGTACTCGCGCGCCTCGATCCAGGCGGCGCGGTAACCCGCCATGTTGCCCATCCGGGTCATCGGAGCCATGTCACGCTCGCCGTAGACGCGCTTGGGGTTTTCGCCGCAGGCCATCTTCAGGCCGTGCGGCGCGCGCGGAAACTTCATGCCCTGCACGGTGCGCGCCGGCACGTTCTTCAGCGTCACGCCGCGGCCGCCGAACAGGTTGGCGGAACCGGGCAGGACCTGGAAGGTGGTCACG
Organism: uncultured Thioalkalivibrio sp.; assembly: GCA_964413755.1. Taxonomy (GTDB): domain Bacteria; phylum Pseudomonadota; class Gammaproteobacteria; order Steroidobacterales; family XN24; genus XN24. Next base: position 27,169 of record CAYPTW010000009.1, read on the forward strand.
CCCGCAGCGCGCGCGGTGCTGAACCCCGGGTCCTGCGGCCACACGGAGTGCTCGGCCCAGACACCGGCGGTGTTGGGGGAGGTCATCTCGTTGCCGTCCTGGTGCCCACGTGCGCCCGGCACCGGGTAATTGCCCATGTGGGAATGCACGTCGATGATCCCGGGCGTAATCCATTTGCCGCGCGCATCGATGCGCCGGGTTCCGGCCGGGGCTTCGACTGCGGGCCCGACGGCCTGCACGAGGCCGTCAGCGATATACACCGAGGCATTGTCGAAGCGCGCACCGTCGCCGGTCAGCACCGTGGCGCCGACCAGGAGCAGCGGCGCGGTGGCCGGGGGCGCGTAGGTCGAACCGAAGGGCGCCACGGCACCGGCCGCGACGGGGACGTCTGCCGCGGGCGTGGCCGCACATGCGCCCAGCAGCAGGGCGCTGAGGAGACACGGGACCGCACGCCACGCGCGGTGAGACTTGCTGGAGGACATGGAATCTCCGGACGTGTTCATGAGAACGCGTTGATATAACACAGGCCGGCCGCGAAGTGCGCGCATTGTCTACAATGGTGCAGCGCAGGGAGAGTGTAGTCATGACGAACCGCATCGAGCGCATCGAGCTCTGGCACGTCAACGTGCCGCTGCCCGCGCCCTTCTGGCCATCCTGGATTCCCGGCTATCCGCAAACCCACGTGGCACAGACCGTGGCGCGGATTTACGCCGGAGACGGCCTGCTGGGGGAGACCGGGGGGCCGGCATTCACCACGGAGCGCAGGGGCCTCGGCGACCTGCTCGGCGGTTTCCTGCTGGGCTTGCCGGCCGACGACATGGACGCGGTGCGCGAGCGCCTGCGCGAGGCGTCGTACCTCGGCTGGCGCAACTGGTGGCTGGAAGCTGCCTGGTGGGACATGGCAGGCAAGCTCGCGGGCAAGCCCGTGTACCAGCTGCTGCAGCGCGAACCGGCGACCGTGCGGGATGCGCCGGTGTACGCCTCCAGCGGCTCGCTGTTGCCGCTGGACGAGCGCAAGCGCTACCTGGACGAGATCCGGCGCATGGGCTTTGAGGCCGTCAAGATCCGGGTGAAGTACGCCACGCTGGAGGAGGACCTGGCCATGGTCCGTGGCGTGCGCGAGCATGTCGGGGCTGCGTTCACCATCGGCGTCGACGCCAACCAGGGGTGGCCGGTATCACTGTTCCGCCGGAACCCGGCCTGGGACCTGGAGCGCGCCACGGCCTTCGCGCGCGGCTGCGACGAACTTGGCGTCGCGTGGCTCGAAGAACCGCTCGACATGCACGACTGGCACGGCATGGCGGAGCTGCGCCGCAGGGTCAGGACCCCGATCGCCGGCGGCGAGCTGCACGGCGCGTGGCATGAGCTCCTGCCGCTGTTCGAGCATGAGAGCCTGGACAAGTACCAGCCCGACGCGATGTTCTCGGGCCTCACGGTCGCCAGGCAGGTGATGGACGAGTGCCGTCGCCGCGGCCTGGAATTCACGCCGCACACCTGGTCCAACGGCTTCAACATGGTGGTCAACCTGCACGCCTTTGCCGCGTGGGAACAACGCAAGCTGCTGGAGTATCCCTACGAGCCGCCCGGCTTCGTGCCGAACGCCCGCGAGGGCATCATGCCGTCTATCCCGGTGAAGCCCGACGGCACCGTGGCCGTGCCGCAGGCCCCGGGGCTCGGGCTCGAGATCGACGACAAGCTGCTGCGGCGCCACGGCAAGCGTTTCCACGTCGCCACGCCGCTCAAGGTCGCCGTGCGGGCGGTACGCGAGAAAGGACTGCGCTCAGCCATGCTGCTGAAGAAGGCGAAGGACGCCGCCGCGCCCTGAACGCCGACTCAGCCCCGCCGGCTCAGCCCCGCCGGGCAGCGATGCTGGGGAAGAACGCGCGGTCCGCGCCGAGCAGGTGCCGCGCGACCAGGTCGTAGGCCAGGAAATGGAACAGCTCGCCGCTGGACAACGCCCTGGCGCGGTACGCGGCCGCCATGTCCCGGGCCCTGGCCAGCAGCGCGGCGTGCTCCGCGGCATGCGCCTCGCAATGCGCGAAACCGACTTGCGCCAGCACCAGTTCCTCGTCGCGGAAATGGCGCGCCACGTCGTCGATGAGACGCTCGATCAGCGTCTCGACCTCGTCCGCAGGACGATCTGTCAGCACGGCATCCAGCAGGGCGTTGGCGTCCTCGAACAATGCGCGGTGCTGCGCGTCGATGAGCGGATGCCCGGAGCAGAAGCGCTGCTTCCACACCAGGCGCACCAGGTTGCCCTCGATGTGCTCCGATTCCGGCCCGGCCGCGGTCGACCTGTCCGTCTCGACCAGGTTGCGCCCACGCTTCTTGGCCCGGTAGAGGGCGTCGTCGGCCCGGCGCAGCCACTCGGACGTGGTTTCTGCCGGTGCGAACTGGGCCACGCCGATGCTGGCGGTGAGGGCGCCGACGCCGCGGAACTGGTGTTGTTCCACCCGCTCACGCAGCCGCTCGGCCGAACGCTGGGCGGCCTGCAGCGGCGTGTTCGGCATCAGGATGATGAATTCTTCGCCGCCCCAGCGCGTCACCGAGTCGGACTTGCGCATGCCCTCGCGCAGGCAGTCGACGAACTCGGCGAGGACGCGGTCGCCCACCGGGTGACCGAAATTGTCGTTCACGCTCTTGAAGTGATCGATATCGACGACCGCCAGCGACAGCGGATGTCCGAAACGGACCGCGCGGTGCGTCTCGCCCTCCAGGGCCTCCTCGAAGCGGCGCCGGTTCCAGGCCTTGGTCAGCCCGTCCGTGCTGGCCAGCTCCTGCAGGGAGCGCAGCGCAGACTCCAGTTCTGCATTGGTTCGCTCCGCGGTGCGCAGGGCCTGTTCCGCTTCGTCGCCGGCAACCTGCTTGGCGTGGCGCGGAACCGCGACCACGCCGATGGCATCCAGCTGGCCTTGCACGTCCAGCACCGGAAAATGCGTCACCAGCAGGGGTACCGCTGCCTCCTCCCGGCTGCCGGGTGGAAAATCGACGCCCACCGCAGCGGCGTTGGACTGCACCGAGGCCTGGGCCTCAACCAGGGCGCAGGCCGCAGGTTCCGGCAACAAGTCCTCGTCCTGCCGGCCCTGGACGACGGCGTCCGCGCTGATGCCGAGCAGTCGCGCATAACCCGGATTCGCATACAGGTAGCGGCCGTCCAGCCCCTTGACGGCCAGGCCGATGTCCTGCGTCGCGAGGAAGCGCGCAAAGATGTCCGGGATGTCGACTCGATACATTGCCGTTCCACGCGCGCCGGGACCGCCCGGACCAGCCGACGTTATACAGGGCCGCGGCCGCGAACATATTGAACAGGATCACGAACGACGGCAATTACCGAGGGTATCGATGCCCGGGGACCTAGCGCGCCCGCTCCAGCACGACGAAGGTGAGGTCGTGCGCATTGCGCTCATCGGCGGGACGTTCGCGGCGGGCCACTTCCTCCCATGCGTCCGCATCGAGCTCCGGGAAGTGCGTGTCACCCTCGGGTGAGGCGTGGATGCGGGTCAGGTAAATCCGTTGCGCGCGCGGCAGGGCCAGGCGGTACACGGCCGCGCCGCCGATGACCATCAGCTCGTCTGCCCCGTCGGCTGCGGCGAGGGCCAGCGCCTGGTCCAGGGAGCTCACGCGCTCCGCGCCCTCAGCTTCCCATTCCGGATCCGTGGTCAGCACCAGGTTGCGTCGCCCGGGCAAGGGCCGGCCGATCGAGTCCCAGGTACGACGGCCCATGAGGATCGGCTTGCCCAGCGTGAGCTGCTTGAAATGACTGAGGTCCGCGGGAAGGTGCCAGGGCATCCCGCCACGGGCGCCGATGATGCCGTTGTCCGCCACGGCGACGACGAATGTGACTTGAGGTGTCATGCCCTAATGATAGTCCGGCACGCTCGCCGACGTTGACTTTAATATCAGAACTATCTAATATTGTGCGCCTGGTCCGCACTCACAGGGGCACATCATGAACATCGACCGTTTCGTCTTCGCCTTCGCCGGCAGCGTCGTGCTGCTCGGGCTGGTGCTGTCGCAGCTGTTCTCGCCCTGGTGGCTGCTCCTGCCGGCCTTCGTCGGCCTGAACATGCTCCAGGCGGCCTTCACCGGTTTCTGCCCGCTGGCAATGATCCTGAAGAAGTCCGGCGTGCAGCCCGGCTGCGCCTTCCAATAACTTCCCCAAGGAGCTGCCAGGGACGGCGCCTCCGACCTCATTCCACGCCCTTTGCGAACGGCAGCAGCCCGACGCGTTCCAGCATCGGCGCGTAACGCGCGTCACCGCGCAGCGGCTCGAGCAAGGGGTCGACCAGCAGCAGGCTGACGCCGACGTCGCGCACCGCGAAGGCGTGCTCGAGATTGCTGAAGGCGAGGTCGAGGTCGCCCCACTGGGCCGCCACCTCGGCACGCTGCAGGGCTGCGGTGTCGGCGTAGCGTGCCACCAGCTCGTCCAGCGCCGCGGCTGCCTCGTCCAGCCGCCCCAGCTTGTACAGCGCCATCGGACGGCCCGCATGCCGCATCCACGAGAGCGGCTCGGCTTCGAACAGTGCCAGCGCGGCTTCGTAGTCGCCCGCGAGGTAACGACAGACACCGATGTAAAAGCGCGGGCGCGGGTAGTCCGGGTCACGCATCAGGATGGGCCGCAACACCGCCTCCGCCTCGTCGCACCGTCCCGCATGCAGGTAATTGCGCCCGAGGTAAACCTGGTTCAGCAGGTTGGCCGGCTCCAGCCGCACGGCGCGCAACGAGGCCACAACAGCCTCATCGTGCAAGGCCAGCGGCGAGGCCATGACGCCGTAGTTGAACATGAGGAAGGCGTTGCCGGGCTCGAGCGAGGCCGCATGTCTCATGCGCTCGATGGCATTGCTCCAGTCGAAGTCACGGTAGCCGAGCAGGAGCGCCTCCAGCATGTAACCGCCCGCCAGTTCGGGGGCGCGACGCCGCGCCTCGCGCGCGGCACGCTCGATGGTGGCCCACGACTCATCGATGGAACCCCAGGCATTGGCGATGACGATGGTCATGGTTCCGCCGAGCGCCACCCAGGCGTCGACGAAGGCGGGATCCCTGGCGACGGCACGCTCGAGCGCGGCCACCGCCTCACGCACCGCCTCCTCGCGCGAGCCCTGGTTGACCATGTAAATGCCGAGCAGGTAATCGTTGTACGCCTCGACATCCGTGGTGCCGCCGGCGGCCATGCGCATGGCGTCCTCACCGAGCAGCGTCACCTGCAGTGCCTCCACCACGTGTCCGGCGATGTCGCTCTGGATGGCGAAGATGTCCGTGAGCTCACGGTCATAGGTCTCGGACCACAGGTGGTAGCCGTCGGCAGTGCTTATCAGCTGCGCCGTGATGCGCAGCCGGTCGCCGGACTTGCGCACGCTGCCCTCCAGGACATGCGCCACGCCGAGCTCCTCGCCCACCTCCCGCAGGTCGACGTCCCGGCCCTTGTAAGCGAATGCAGAAGTGCGCCCGGTCACTTTCAGCGCGCGGATGCGTACCAGCGAGTTGAGCAACTCTTCCGTCAGGCCGTCCGCAAAGTACTCGTTGTCCCCCGCCGGGCTCAGGTCGACGAAGGGCAGCACCGCGATGCTGCTCTCCGCTACCGGCAAGTCCGGCGCCTCCGCGGCAGGCGCGGGCGTCTCGCCTGCTGCGGGTAACGCGTCGGCGCGCGTGGGCGCGCCCGGCGTTTCGTGCTCGCGTGGCACGAGGCGGTCATAGCCGATCGCGCCGATGGCCACCAGCAACAGCACCACGATCAGCGCATTCATTTTCTGCCCGGTACGGGCGGTGACGGATTCCCCCGGCGGCACGCGTGACTCGCGCTTGACCCCCTCGGGCGTCAGCTCGAACAGCCATGCGAAGACCAATGCGATGGGGAACCCGAGCGCCAGCAGCAGGAAGACGAGTCGCCCGCTCCAGGCCGGCAGGTCCAGCACGGAAATGCCGACATCGGCCACCTGCAAAACCAGCCACGCAGCAATCACGTACAGGATCGCCATGCGCGTCACGTTGCGCCGCTGAAGTTCGGCCAGGATTCTTTTCACTCGCCGTCCCTCCGGGGTTCAGCCGGAGTCTAGCATGCGACTTTTCAGCGTCGAGCGGGCGTCGAGGACCGTGTCACACAGACACGGGCGCAGGAATGTGCGGTTGCGCCTCGTAGCCCGTCACCTCGAAATCCTCGTAGCGGTAGTCGAAGATGCTCGGCGGTCGACGCCGGATATGCAGGCGCGGCAGCGGTCCCGGTGTGCGCGCCAGCTGCAGGTCGGCCTGCTCGAGATGGTTCAGGTACAGGTGCACGTCGCCGCCGGTCCAGACGAACTCGCCGGGCTCGAGGTCGCACTGCTGCGCCATCATGTGGGTGAGGAGTGCATAGGACGCGATGTTGAACGGCACGCCGAGGAAAATGTCGCAGCTGCGCTGGTACAGCTGGCACGACAGCCGGCCGCCGCCCACCCAGAACTGGATCAGGCAGTGGCAAGGCGCCAGCGCCATGCGCCCGGCATGCACATTGTCCTGCGGCGACATGGTTTCGTCGGGCAGTTCCGCCGGGTTCCAGGCAACCACCAGGATGCGGCGTGAGTCGGGCCGCGTGCGGATGGTCTCGACCGCCTGGCTGATCTGGTCGATCGCCCCGCCGTCCGCGGTCGGCCACGCGCGCCACTGGCGACCGTAGACCGGCCCGAGCTCGCCCTCCTCCGTCGCCCACTCGTCCCAGATGCGGACCTTGTGCTCTTTCAGGTAGCCGATGTTGGTCTCGCCGGAGAGGAACCACAGCAGCTCGTGCACGATGGAGCGGATGTGCAGCTTCTTGGTGGTCAGCAGCGGGAAACCGGCGCCGAGGTCGAAGCGCATCTGGTGCCCGAACACCGACAGCGTGCCGGTGCCGGTGCGGTCTTCCTTCTTCAGGCCGTGCGCCCGAATGTGGCGCAGGAGGTCCAGGTACTGCTGCATGTCAGGTGCTCTTTTGCGGCGTCCGGTAGGCGAGCCAGAGCAGCACGAGGCCCAGCATGATGAGCGGCGTGGACAGCAGCTGCCCCATGGTGAGCCAGCCCCAGGCCAGGTAGCCGATGTGGGCGTCCGGCAGGCGCACGAACTCCACCGCGAAGCGGAACACACCGTAGCCGAGGGCGAACATCCCCGACACCGCCATGCGCGGCGGGCGGCGTGCCGAGTAGAACCAGAGGATGAGGAACAGGGTGATCCCTTCCAGCCCGGCCTGGTAAAGCTGCGATGCGTGGCGCGTGGTGCCGTCCACCACGAACCCCCAGGGCACGTCGGTGGGCTTGCCCCACAGCTCGCCGTTGATGAAGTTGCCGAGGCGGCCGCAGGCCAGGCCCAGGGGCGCGAGCGGAGCGATGAAGTCGGTCATCTCGAAGAAGGTCTTGCCCAGCTTGCGGCCATAGAGCCACACCGCCAGCATCACGCCCAGCAGGCCGCCGTGGAAGGACATGCCGCCCTGCCAGATACGCAGCAGCATGAGCGGATCGCGGGTCCACGCGTCGAAGTTGTAGAACACGATCGACCCGATGCGCCCGCCGACGATGACGCCGATGGCGCAATAGAAGATCAGGTCGTCGATCTGCGCCAGTGCCCAGCCCGAGCCCGGCTGCTTCGCCCGGTGCCGTGCCAGCGCCCAGGCGATGGCGAAGCCGACGATGTACATCAGGCCGTACCAGCGGATCGCCAGCGGTCCCAGCTCGATGGCGACCGGATCGATGTTCGGATAGGGGATCATGGCGCGCTAGTTTACTGCAGATCGGCGCTCGCGTTGCGCACGCATGCGACCGTGTAAGCTTGCACCCCGCAGCCGCTTCGGGCGGCAACCATCGACGTGGAGGACAGTCGCGTGACGCACTGGGTTTATCTCGGCATCGCCATCGTGGCGGAAGTGATCGGTACGTCGTTCCTGAAGAGCTCGGACGGCTTCACGCGGTTCGCGCCGTCGGCCGTGGTCGTGGTCGCTTACGTGATCGCCTTTTACTTTCTCGCCCTGACGCTGCGCACGCTGCCGGTGGGCATCGCCTATGCCGTCTGGGCCGGTGCCGGCATGGCGCTGATCGCCATCGTCGGCGCCCTGGTGTTCGGCCAGAAGCTCGACGGCGCAGCCATCACCGGCATCGTCCTCATCGTCGCGGGCGTGGCAGTGATCAACCTGTTCTCGACCAGCATCGAGCGCGGCGGCGCCTGAGCTCGCCGGCGTCGAGTATAGTTACGCCCTTTCCAGGCCCGCACCCGTGTAGAACTTCCATGACCGACCTGCGCAACCGCCTTGCCGACGAGACCAGCCCCTATCTCCTGCAGCATGCCGACAACCCGGTGCACTGGCAGCCCTGGGACGCGCAGGCGCTGGAGACGGCGCGGCGCGAAGGCAAGCCGATCCTGCTGTCCATCGGCTACTCCGCCTGTCACTGGTGCCACGTCATGGCACACGAGTGCTTCGAGGACCCCGCCATCGCGGCGCGCATGAACGAGCTGTTCGTGAACATCAAGGTGGACCGCGAGGAGCGGCCGGATCTCGACCGTATCTACCAGCTGGCGCACCAGATGATCACGCAGCGCAACGGCGGCTGGCCCCTCACCATGTTCCTCTCCCCGGACGACCAGGCACCCTTCTTCGGCGGCACCTATTTCCCGCCCGAGCCGCGCCACGGGCTGCCCGGCTTCCCCGAGCTGATGGACCGGGTGGCCGGATACTGGCGTGATCACAAGGAAGAGATCCGCGAGCATGCCGGCGCCGTGCAGGAGGCCTTCGTGGAAATCTGGCGCGCTCCGGCCGGCACGGACCTCGCCGCGCAGTCCCTCGACCGTGAGCCGCTCGAGCAGGCGCGCCGCGCGCTGGGCGAGAGCTTCGACAAGGAACACGGCGGCTTCGGCGAGGCACCCAAGTTCCCGCATCCGCCGAACCTGGTGCGCCTGCTGCGCCACTGGCGCGGCACGGCGCTGGGCGATTCGCCCGACCTCGAGGCGCTGTACATGGTCACGGCTACGCTGCAGCAGATGGCCGAGGGCGGCGTGTGCGACCAGCTGGGCGGCGGCTTTTTCCGCTACGCGGTGGACGCGCACTGGATGATCCCGCATTTCGAGAAGATGCTGTATGACAACGCTCAGCTGCTGCCGCTGTACGCCCAGGCGCACTCGGTCACGAACGAGGCACTGTTCCGGCGGGTGGCGCAGGCGACGGCCGGCTGGGTGATGCGCGAGATGCAGGCGCCCGAGGGCGGCTACTACGCGGCGCTCGATGCCGACTCCGAGGGCGCGGAAGGGCGCTATTACGCCTGGACGCGCGAGGAAATCCAGCGCCTGCTGGCGCCGAGCGAACTGCCCGCCGTCACCGCCGTCTACGGCCTCGAGCATGCACCCAACTTCGAGGGCCGCTGGCACCTGCATACCTTCATGACCCCCGAGCAGTTCGCTGCCCACAGCGGTCTCGACGGCGCGGAAGTGGAAACGCTGCTCGCCACCGCGCGCACCAAGCTGCTGGCCGCGCGCGAGAAGCGGGTGCGGCCCGGGCGCGATGAGAAAATCCTCGCCGGCTGGAACGGCCTCATGATCCGCGGCATGTGCATCGCCGCGCGCACTCTCGGCGACGCCGAGATGGCAGCCTCGGCGGAGCGGGCGATGGATTTCGTGCGCCGGGAGATGTTCGTCGACGGCCGCCTGCGCGCGACCTGGAAAGACGGCGCGGCGCGCCTCGGGGCCTACCTCGACGACCACGCCTACCTGCTGGACGCGGCGCTGGAGTCCCTGCAGCTGCGCTGGAATCCCGAGGTGCTGGAGTTTGCCGTGGCGCTGGCGGACATCCTGCTGGCGCATTTCGAGGATCCCGCCGGCGGCGGCTTCCTCTTCACCGCCGACGACCACGAGTCCCTGCTGGAACGCCCGCGGCCGCTGGCGGACGACGCCATGCCGGCCGGCAACGGCATCGCGGCCCTGGCGCTGAACCGCCTCGGCTGCCTGCTGGGCGAGCCGCGCTACCTGGAGTCGGCGGAACGCGCGGTGCGCTCGGCCATGCCGGCGCTGCGACGCGCGCCCTGGCTGCACTGCGCCCTGCTGGACGCGCTGGAAGAACAGCTGGTGCCGGCGGAAATCGTCATCGTGCGCGGCACCGGGCGCCGTCCTGCCGAATGGGCACGCACGGCACGCCTGGTCTATGCGCCGCGTCGCCTGGTGCTGGAGATTCCGGCGGACGCCGCCGGCCTGCCGGCATCCCTGGCGGAGAAGACGCCGCCCGAGTCAGGGGCCCGCGCCTGGATCTGCCGCGGCACCACCTGCCTGCCCCCGGTGGATACGCTGTCCGGCTTTACCACGGCCCTGAAGGGCTAGGGACCGATACGCCGCCAGCCGTCGGGCCCGCGCCGCAGCTCGTAGGTGGGCCAGTAACGCTGGTCGAGCTTCAGGGTCACCACCTCGACCTGGCCGTTCCAGTTCACCACCTTGAGGCGTACCGACTCCCCGTGCGCGCGGCCTGCAGCTGCCGCCAGGAAAGCGTCCAGGTCCGGAGTGGGCTGGCCGTCGATTTCGACGATGCGGCGACCACCGCCGAGGCCGTTACGGCTGGCCGGCGACCCGAAGGCGTGAAAAGCCACCAGCGCACCGGTCGGATCGATGCTGCGCTGGGCAGGCAGGGCCCGATGCGGCGCCTGCAACACGGCCCCGGCCCAGGAGATGATGCGATCCACGCCGCCGCTGCCAAGGACCACTGTCGGCACCTCGAGCTTGAGCAGCTCGTCCTGGCGCCAGACCTCCACCTGCAGCGTTTCCGCCTGGCTCAGGGTCTCCACCGCGCGGAAGCGATTCACCAGCTGGCCGTTGATGGACAACAGCAGGTCGCCGGGACGCAGCAGCTCCGCCGCGGGCGTGGCCGCAACGGTGCGCACCACCTGCAGCACCTGGCGCCGCTCCGGGTCATGCGCCTCCAGGCGGGCCACCAGCGCTTCCGGCAGTCCCAGGCGTCGCGCGCTCGCAAGGGGAATCTGGGCAAACTCGGCCTCGAGTGAACGCAGCTCGCGCTCGCCCCGGGCCAGCGCCAGCACCTCCGCCACCAGCTCCGCCGAGACGCCCATGTTGGACTGCTCGACCGTGCGGCCGGCATCGAAGGCGAAACTCGACCACATGCCCAGCACCCGGCCGCGCGCGTCCGACAGCACGCCGTCGAAATCGTTGGGTCCGCTCAGCAGCTGGATGGTCTCCAGGTTGGCGTCGCGGAAACGCAGCGTGCGCGAGAGCGGCAGCACCAGCGCATCGATGGACGACACCTCGGTGGATTGCGAGGCCAGGCGCTGGTCGCCCCTGAGGCCGACCACCCAGACTTCCTCGCCGGGTTCCAGCGCACGCGGCGCCAGCGTCGCCGCCTGCACCGGCGTGTCGCCGATGAGCGCAGGCTCGTAGCGGATCACGGCCAGGTTGTGCAGCGGGTGCATGAACTCGACCGCGCCGGGGATTTCCAGCGAGCCGGCGAAAGTCAGCGTCACGTCGCCGAGCGTCTCGGGGACCGTGTTGCGGTCCACCACCACCAGCCCGGCCTGCGCATCGACCACCAGGCCGGTGCCGTAATAGAAGCGGTCGGATACCCCCGAAATGGGGTACGGCATCTCGAAGTTGACCATCACCAGTGACGGCTGGAGCACCTTCATGTGCCGCTCCCGCTCCGGCGGGAAGCTGGTGGAAGCGGGTTCCTGGCGCGCCGGCGGGCCGGGGTCGTCCAGTGGTTCGCACGGCCAGTCGCCGATCGTGTCGTTGCGGCGGCAGTGCGCGGCGGGGAACCAGCGGCGGTCGATGCGCACGCTGCGCAGCTGGGTGCCGCGCGGATTGTCGAATTCGAAATAGCGCGCCGTGACCCGGGTGCCGTCGGGCAGCGGCTCGATGATCGCGCGCAGGCTGGCCAGGTCCGGCGTCGGGCGGCCGTCCATCTCCACGATCACGGCGCCGCGCGGCACCGCCGAGGCCATCAGCATGTAACCGGGATTGGCGACGTAGACGCCGTACAGCGGCGCGTTCAGGTGGCGCGCCTGCTGGTAGGACAGGTTGTTCAGCACCGCGTCGCCGATCTGCAGGAACTCGTCCGGGCTCACCGCGTGCAGGTCAGTGACTTCCACCTCGATCTCGAGGTCGTCCCGGCCGCGTCGCAGGGCGAGCCGCACGGTATCGCCCACGCTGGAGTCCAGCGCCTCGGCCAGGGCGACGAAAGTCGCCAGCGGCCGGCCGTCCAGCGCCAGCAGGATGTCACCGGGCTGCAGGCGGCCGTCCCCGGGCGCGCCCGGCACGATGTCGCGCACCACCAGGAGGCCTTTCTGCGCCGGGAAGAGCTGCCGGTAGCGCGCCTCGGCCTCGGGGTCCAGCCCGAGGCGCCCCAGTTCGTCGTAGGGCATGTGCACGAAGGTCGTCAGCAGCGTGCCGCGCGGCACCGTCTCGCCCTTGCGGACGTATTCCAGCGCCCGCACCACGCGGTCCAGGGGCAGGAAGAAACTCGACGCCGCCTGGGTATTGGCGCCGGCGTTGAGCGCCACCACGCGGCCGCGGATATCGATCACCGGGGAGCCGGAGGAACCGCCGGAAGTGCCGGACGCCGCCTGGATGTAAAAGGTATTGAAGTCGTTGTACTGGCCGCGGCCGTAGAACGGCGCCTCGCGGTCCAGGCGCGCCAGCGTCCCGGCAAGGATCGAGATCTGCTCGCCGGCATCGTTGCCGACCACGCGGATCTCGCGCCCGGCCTCTACGCCCTCGGGCGCCAGGGGGAGAGTCCGCGGCTTGATGTGTCGCAGCTGCGCCGGGTCGTAGCGATAGAAACCGAAGTCATGCACCGGGTCGCGATACACGGCAGTGAGCTCGACTTCCTCGTGGTTCAGGAACACCGCCTCGGCGACCACCGGGCCGGCGGTCACCACATGGCGGTTGGTCAGAATCAGGCCCCGCTCCGCGTCGACCACGAAGCCGGTGGCCTGGGTGGACATGTTCCAGTGAGTGTCGAAGGCGCGCGGCGCGTCCACGCGGATGGTCACCACGCTGGGCGCAATGCGCTCCAGGGTGCGGCGCCAGTCGGCGCGTTCCGCCGCGACATCACCGGCCGGCAGGGCATCGGCGAGGGCCGGCCCGGCACCCAGCACCAGGGCCAGGAGCAGCGCGGCAGCGCAGCGCTCAGCCCAGGCCATGCTCGTATCCGAAACTTGCACAGAAGCGCTCCGCAAATGCCTGGCGTTCGAAGTGGTGGTTCTGGGTGCCCGCGGACTCGACCTTGACCGCACCCATCAGGGAGGCGATGCGGCCGGTGGTTTCCCAGTCGGCATCGCGCAGCAGTCCGAACAGCAACCCGGCGCGGTAGGCATCGCCGCAGCCCGTCGGGTCGACCACGGCTTCGGGCGCTGCCGGCGGGATGTCATGGCGCTTGCCGCCGGCGATGATGGTCGAGCCCTCGGCGCCGCGCGTCACCACGTAGGCGCGCACGCGCGCGGCAATCTCGCCGTCGTCGAGGCCGGTGCGCTGGCTGAGCATCCTGGCTTCGTAGTCGTTGACCGCGACCACGTCGGCCAGCTCGATGAACCGGGTCAACTCCTCCGCGCCGAACATCGGCAGCCCCTGGCCGGGGTCGAAGATGAAGGGCGTGCCGGCGGCGGCAAATTGCTCGGCATGATCGATCATGCCCTGGCGGCCGTCGGGCGACACCATGCCCCAGCGGACGCCGGCGCCGGCCGGTACCGTGTTGAGATGGGCGTGCTGCATGGCACCCGGGTGGAAGGCCGTGATCTGGTTGTCGGCCAGGTCGGTGGTGATGTAAGCCACCGCGGTCCAGCTGTCCGCCATCTCGCGTACGTAGTCCAGCGGCACGCCGCGCGCGCCCAGCCACTCGCGATACGGGCCGAAATCGTGCCCGACCGTGGCCATGGGATAAGCCGTCTCGCCGAGCAGGCGCAGGTTGTAGGCGATATTGGCCGCGCAGCCGCCGAACTCGCGCCGCAGCGCCGGCACCAGGAACGAGACGTTCAGCACGTGGATCTGGTCCGGCAGGATCTGGTCCTGGAACCGGCCCTGGAAGACCATGATGTTGTCGTATGCGATCGAGCCGCAGATGAGCGCGCTCATGCTGCGTCCGGCTTCCAGGCCACGTCGAGCTGCCGCGCTGCGCGCACGTCGTCGAGCCGCCGCACCGGCGTGGTGAAGGGCGCGCCCTTGACCTTCTCGGGCTCGTTGCGGGCCTCCTCGAGGATGGCCGCCATGGCGTCTACGAACGCGTCCAGCGCTTCCTTCGACTCCGTCTCGGTGGGCTCGATGAGCAGGCACTCGGGCACCAGCAGCGGGAAGTAGGTCGTCGGCGCATGGAACTCGAAGTCCAGCAGGCGCTTGGCGAAGTCCATCGCCGTGACGCCGAGCTCCTTGGCCTCGCGCTTGAGCGTGACGATGAACTCGTGGCTGGCGCGGCGCTCGGGATACGCCAGGGTGAACCCCCGCTCGCGCAGCCGCGCCATGAGGTAGTTGGCGTTCAGCGTGGCGAACTCGGCCACGCGCGGCATGCCCTCGCGGCCCAGCATGCGGGCGTACACGTAAGCACGCAGCAACACCCCGGCGTTACCCATGAAGGCCGAGAGGCGGCCGATCGACTGCGGGCGTTCTTCCTCGCTCACCCAGCGATAGCGCCCACCCTCTTTGGCCACGACCGGCACCGGCAGGAACGGCACCAGGCGCTCGCTGACGCCCACTGCGCCCGAGCCGGGACCGCCGCCGCCGTGCGGCGTGGAGAAGGTCTTGTGCAGGTTCATATGGATGACGTCGAAGCCCATGTCGCCCGGGCGCACCTTGCCGAGGATGGCGTTCA
>CAYPTW010000010.1:0-12500 GCA_964413755.1 uncultured Thioalkalivibrio sp.
TACATCTGGGCCATCGCCAACGACCAGGTCATGTCGACCAGCCTCGGCTATTACATCAACCCGCTGGTCAACGTGCTGCTGGGGATGCTGTTCCTGGGAGAAAAGCTCAACCGGGCGCGGGGCGTGGCGGTAGCGCTCGCCGTGATCGGCACCACCAGCCTGGCGGTCGACGTCGGCAGCCTGCCCTGGGTGTCCCTGACGCTCGCCTTCAGCTTTGGCTTTTACGGGCTTATCCGCAAGCGGCTCGGCCTGCCCGCTATTGCCGCGCTGTTCGTCGAGACGTTGCTGGTGGCGCCGCTGGCACTGATAGCCCTGGGCTGGTTCCATCGCGACGGCCACGGGGCCTTTGGCGCCGACCTCTCCACCAGCCTGCTGTTGGTACTGGCCGGCCCGGTGACGCTGTTGCCCCTGTTGTGGTTCGCCGAGGCGGCGCGACGCCTGCCGTTGGTCACCATCGGGTTCTTCCAGTATCTCGGACCGACCCTGACTTTCCTGCTTGCCACCCTGGTGTACGGTGAGGTATTTACCGTGGCCTGGGCCGTTACTTTCATCCTGATCTGGAGCGCGCTGGCCGTGTTCAGCCTCGATAGCCTGCGCACCCGCGCCCGCCTCAAGCGCGCCGCGCGGGAGGCGGAGGCATGACCATCCCGGACGCCTCCTGGTACCTGCCGGCAGGGGCGGTGCTGCTGCTCGCGCTGGCTGCTGCGGCACTGTGGGCCTGGTACCGGCAACGCGACCGCCTGGACCTCGTGTTGCGCAAGATCGCCTGGCACCGGCTGACGGACGTGCTGATTCCCGACGACGTGGACGGGGAGATCCATCTCGACCTGGTGCTGCTCACCACTAATGGGATTCTCGTGCTTGAGGTGCGGCGCGCGACCGGCACGCTGTTCTGGGGCGACCAGCTCGAACACTGGACCCTGCTCGACGGGCGGCGCCGGGGACAGATTCGCAACCCGCTGCCCGGATTGCTGGCGAAGCGCCATGCCGTACATGCCCTGGCACCGCGTGTCCCGGTGAGCGGTCGGGTGCTGTTGGTCGGTGCGGTGACGATTTCCGGGGCTACGCCGCCTGGCGTGGTGACGCTGGAGGAATTGCTCGCCGAGTTCCCCCCGCACCGGCGGCAACCGGTGCCCGAGGCGCTGCAAGCCGCCTGGGCGGAACTATCCGCCCAGGCGCGTCCGCTGTCGTCCTCCGCCTGAACCCTGCCGGCGCTCAGGCCGCCGCGGCGATCTCGGCGCGGCGGTAGTGATCCGCGAGCACGCGCGCGACACAGGCCGTCAGGCGCTTGCCGGTTTCGATGTGCAGGAACTCGTTCGGGCCGTGCGCATTCGAGTTCGGGCCGAGTACCCCGGTGACGAGGAACTGCACGCCGGGGAATTTCTCGCCCAGCATGCCCATGAAGGGGATGCTGCCGCCGGTGCCCATGTACAACGCGGGCTTGCCGAAGAAAGCTTCCGATGCGGCCTGCATCGATGCTTCGAGCCAGGGCGCGACCGGCGGCGCGTTCCAGCCGCCCATCGACGACTCGACGTCGAACTCGACCTCGGCGCCCAGCGGCGGATCGGTCTCCAGCACTTTCTTCACCGCGGCCGCCGCCTTGGCGGGATCGGCAGTCGGCGGCAGGCGAAAGGAGAGCTTGAGCGCCGTCCAGGGGCGCAGCGTGTTACCGGCCGCTCCGGGCGCGGGCATGCCGGCGGCCCCGGTGACGCACAGCGTGGGGCGCCAGGTGTTGTTGAGGATCAGTTCCACCGACTCCCCGGCCACGGGGCGGGTGCTCCCGGCCCAGGGGAAGCGCTGGTGGACGCCGTCGCCCAGCACTTTTGCCGCGGCCCTGGCCTGCTCCAGGCGTGCCGGCGGCACATCGCCCGCGAGTTCCGGCACGCGGCAAGCGCCGGTCTCCGGATCCTCCAGGCGGTCCAGCAGCAGGCGCAGCACGCGGAAACTCGAGGGCACGATGCCGCTGGCGCCGCCGGAGTGCACGCCCTCCTTGAGCACCGCGGCCTTCAGGGTGCCGACCAGGTTGCCGCGCAGGGAGGTAGTGGTCCAGAGCTGCTCGTAGTTGCCGCATTCGGCGTCCAGGCAGACCACCAGGCTGGGTGTGCCGATGCGCTCTTCCAGGTGATCGATGTAGTAGGGGAGGTCGAAGCTGCCGCTCTCCTCGCAGCCCTCGATCAGCACGATGCAGCGGGCGTGGGGCTGGCCCTGTTCCTGCAGCGCCCGGATGGCCGCCAGGGAGCCGAACACGGCATAGCCGTCGTCTGCACCGCCGCGACCGTAGAGCTTGCCGTCGCGAATCACCGGCTCCCACGGCGTGAGGCCGTCACTCCAGCCGTCGAACTCCGGCTGCTTGTCGAGATGGCCGTACAGCAGCACGGTGTCGTCGTTGTTGCCGTCGATCTCGATGAACAGCAGCGGGGTGCGGCCCTGCAGGCGCACGACCTCGATCTGCATGCCCTTGATGGGTTGCTTACGGCACCACTCGGCCATGAGTTCGGCAGCCTGGTCCATGTAACCGTGGCTGGCCCAGTCCGGATCGAAATTGGGGGACTTGTTGGGAATCCTGACGTAGTCGCACAGGGTGGGCACGATGCTCTCGTCCCAGATCCGGTTGGTGAACTCGAGGACCTTGGCATTATCCATTTGTCTGGCTCCATCTCGTCAGGCGTATCAGCGGTTTATTGTACTAGAGACCGAACAATGCCCCGGCATTGGCCGTGGTGGCCTCGGCGAGGCGCTCGGCGTCGATCTGCATCAGCCGGGCGAGCGCATGCAGCACGTGCGGCAGGTGCATCGGCTCGTTGCGGCGCGTGCGCGGTTTCGGATCGAGGTCGCGCGGCAGCAGGTAGGGCGCATCGGTCTCGATCATGACGCGGTCCGGGGGCAGGAAGCGGGCGGCTGCGCGCAGGGCATCGCCGCGCCGCTCGTCGCAGATCCAGCCGGTGATGCCGATGTGCAGTCCGCGATCGAGGTAGGCGCGCATCTCGTCCGGGCCGCCGGTGAAGCAATGCGCCACGCCGGCAGGCATGCGGGCACCGAGTTCGT
This sequence comes from uncultured Thioalkalivibrio sp., assembly GCA_964413755.1. Lineage (GTDB taxonomy): Bacteria > Pseudomonadota > Gammaproteobacteria > Steroidobacterales > XN24 > XN24. The sequence continues at coordinate 3,046 of CAYPTW010000010.1, forward strand.
CCAGGATCGCGATGAAGCGCTGGTGGGCATCACGCTGGTGCAGGAACAACGGCAGTCCCGTCTCCACGGCCAGCCCCAGCTGCAGGCGGAAGGCCGCCTCTTGCGCGTCGCGCGGCGAGAAGTCGCGGAAGAAGTCCAGTCCGCATTCCCCGACAGCCACCGCGCCGCGCCGCGCCAGCATATCGCGCATGGCGGGCAGGTCAGCCTCGGCGAGCTCCGTCGCATGGTGGGGATGCACCCCGACGGTGGCGTAGAGCCCGGCGCCGGTCTCGGCCAGGTCGAGTGCGGCGGTGCTGGAGTCGAGCGTGCTGCCGGTGATGATCATGCGGCTCACGCCGGCGGCGTGGGCACGGGCGATGACCGCATCCCGGTCGCTGTCAAAGCTGTCGTGGGCCAGGTTGACCCCGATGTCGACCAGGTTCATTTGCGGGGCGCAGCAGGCTTCCTGGCGCTGCGCTTAGGGGCCGCGGGTTTCTTGCGGGTCGCTTTGGCTGTCCTGGCGGCCGGCTTTTTTCGCGCGGCGGCAGCGGCCGGCGGCGCACCGCTGCCCGCGAGCGCGCCGGCCGGGCCGGAATCCGCATGCGGATCAGGCTCTGGAGAAGCTTCCAGCACGGCGCGGACCTCTTCCTCCAGCGCTGCCAGCGCTTCGTACAGGTAACCGCGCATCTCCGGCAGGTGCGGCATGGCCTCGTAACCGGCGATCATGCCGAAGAACATCCGGCCCGCGTAGCTGTACACCGTGATGTTCATCACCATGTCCGGGGGAATGGTCGAGATCGGGAACACTTCCTCCAGGCGGGCGCCCTTGAGATGCAGCTTGACCGGCGAGCCGGGCAGGTTGGAAATGAGGATGTTGCCGGCCGGCGGCACCATGGCCGAGACATGCAGGATGTCGACGGCGATGGCCGCGCCCTGGATGAGCAGCGTGTAGGCCATCACGGTCTCGCGCGACAGCGCCATCAGCGCGTCCTTCATCTCCGCGGTGGAGCGGTGGATTTCGCGCAGGCGCTTGAGCGGATTGCGCGTGACGCCGGCGAGGCGCACCGGGATGATGCCGAGGATATTGGTGGAGGAGTTCTCCCCCGGGCGCCGCAGGTTCACCGGCAGCTGCGCCACCAGGGGCGTGCGCGGCAACTCGGCGTAGCGCGCCAGGTAGCGCCGCAGGGAAATGTCGCACAGCGTGACGATGACATCGTTCAGCGTCGTGCCCGTGGAGCGGGCGAGGGCCTTGAGCCGCTCGATCTCGATGCTGCCGCCGGCGATGCGCCGCGCGCGCGTGATGTGGCCGTTCAGCGCCGTGCGCGGTGCCGTGAACGGGACGTCGAGCCCCGATTTGGCCAGCCCGAGGCGGTCCAGCGCCATCTTGCCCGCCACGCCCGACAGCTCCTTGCCCATGGTGAGGACGGACTTCAGGTTGCCGCCCACCTCCACCAGCGCAGCGCGAATATCGCGATGCGGATGTTCGCGGCGCGCGCCGCCGGCCATCTGCCAGAAGGCCCGCACCGTGGTGTCGTGCGGGTCCTCGCTCAAGGAGGCGTTCGCCAGCCGCACCAGGGTCGCGCCGTCGCAATACGCGTGGTGGATCTTCGTGTAGATGGCGAAGCAGCCGTCGTCCAGGCCTTCCACGAAGTGCAATTCCCACAGCGGGTGCTCGCGGTCCAGCATGTAGGCGTGCAGCCGCGAAGCGAGATCGGCCAGCTGGCGGCGCGTGCCCGGCGCCGGCAACGCCGAGCGCCGCACGTGGTAGTCGAGGTCGAAGTTGCGGTCCGGAACCCACTGCGGCATGCCGGTGAGGCTCACCTTGAGGCGCTGGTCGAAAGGCTTGCCGACCTTGTGGCGGCGGAGTGCCGCGATGAGGTCGCCGACGAAATCGCCCGCGTAGCCTGGCGGCGGCCGGAATACCTGCAGTGAGCCCACGTGACGCGGACTGTCGGCCGTCTCGGTCAACAGGAAGGCGTAGTCGGTGATCGATATCCGGGTCATCGGGGGCTCCGTCGAGGGGCAAATGGTACAACATGCGGCGCGCGCCTTGGCATTGCGGCATGCCCTGCCTTTGGGTGTTGCAGGCACGCCGGTTATAGTCAGCGCGGATTTCTTCTGGCAGGCCGTCATGACCCACTATCCCCATCTCCTCGCCCCGCTCGATCTCGGTTTCACCACGCTGCCCAACCGGGTGCTCATGGGTTCCATGCACACCGGCCTGGAGGACCGCGCGGCGAACTATCCGAAGCTGGCGGCCTATCTCGCCGAGCGGGCTGCGGGCGGCGCGGGACTCATTGTCACCGGCGGCATCGCGCCGAACATCGCCGGCTGGGTAGCGCCCTTCGCCGGCAAGCTGTCCGCGCGTCGCGAGGTGCCGCGACACCGGCTGGTGACGCAGGCCGTGCACGAGGCCGGCGGGCGCGTGTGCATGCAGATCCTGCACGCCGGCCGCTACGCCTATCACCCGCTCTCCGTGGCGCCGTCGCCGCTGAAGTCCCCGATCACGCCGTTCAAGCCACGCGGCCTGAGCGCGCGCGGAGTGGAGGCACAGATCCGCGCCTTCGCCCGCTGTGCCGCGCTGGCGCGCGAGGCGGGCTATGACGGCGTCGAGATCATGGGTTCCGAGGGATACCTGATCAACGAGTTCATCGCCGCGCGCACCAACCGCCGGGAAGACGCGTGGGGCGGCGACTTCGAGCGGCGCATCCGCTTTCCGGTGGAGATCGTTAGCCGGGTGCGCGAGGCCGTCGGGCCGGACTTCATCATCATCTACCGGCTGTCCGCCCTCGACCTGGTGGAAGGCGGCAGCGACTGGGACGAAGTGGTCGCATTGGGGCACAAGGTACAGGCGGCCGGCGCGACCATCATCAATACCGGCATCGGCTGGCACGAGGCACGCATCCCGACCATTGCCACGCTGGTGCCGCGAGCGGCCTTCGCCTGGGTCACTTCGCGGCTGCGCGAGGAACTCGACGTGCCGGTCGTGGCCACCAACCGCATCAACACGCCGGAGGTGGCGGAGGGCATCCTGGCGCGCGGTGAAGCGGACATGGTGAGCCTGGCCCGCCCGTTCCTCGCCGATCCCGAGTTCGTGCGCAAGGCGGCCGAGGGTCGCGCCGACGAGATCAATACGTGTATCGCCTGCAACCAGGCCTGCCTCGACCATACCTTCGCCGGCAAGCGCTCCAGTTGCCTGGTGAACCCGCGCGCCTGCCACGAGACCGAGCTGGTGATCCGGCCCGCCGAGCGGCCGCTGAAGGTCGCCGTGGTCGGCGGTGGGCCGGCCGGGCTGGCCGCTGCGACCACCGCGGCGGAGCGCGGACACGCGGTGACGCTGTTCGAGGCGGCGGCGGACATCGGCGGGCAGTTCCAGATGGCGCGGCGCATCCCGGGCAAGGAGGAGTTCTCCGAGACGCTGCGGTATTTCCGCCGGCGGCTCGAGGTGACCGGCGTCGAGCTGCGGCTCGGCGAGGCGGCGAGCGCAGAGAGTCTGGCGCAAGCCGGTTTCGACCATGTCATCGTCGCCACCGGGGTGCTGCCGCGCACCCCGGCGATCCCGGGCCTGGACGGCCCGCAGGTGCTGTCCTACATCGACGTGCTGCTCGGGCGGCGCGAGGTGGGGCGCCGCGTCGCCATCATCGGTGCCGGCGGGATCGGTTTCGACGTGGCCACTTTTCTTTCCCATCCGCACGCCGGAGATGCGCCGGTTGCCGAGTACAACGAGGAGTGGGGCATCGACCCCGCGGCGCGCGCCGGCGTGGAAGGCGTCGAACCCCAGCCTGACAGCACGGGACGCGAGATCTGGCTGCTGCAACGCAAGCAGGGCAAGCCGGGTCGCGGCCTGGGCAAGACCACCGGCTGGGCGCATCGGCTCGGGCTGCAGCGCCGGGGCGTGCACATGATTCCCGGCGTGAGCTACCTCGGCGTGGAACCGGCCGGGCTGCGGGTGCGCATCAAGGACGAGGAGCGGCTGCTGGAAGTCGACAACATCGTGGTGTGCGCGGGGCAGGAGCCCCTCAGGACGCTGGCGGCTGAACTCGAGTCGCACGGCGTGCGCGCGGACCTGGTCGGCGGCGCGCTGGAAGCTGCCGAACTCGACGCCAAGCGGGCCATAGACCAGGCCACGCGGCTCGCTGCGGCCCTGTGAGCACGGCGGACAACTCGAACCAGCTGGCGCTGTTCGGTGCCGAGGCCGCCGTGGTGGTGCGCCGGAGCACACGGGCGCGGCGCCTTTCGCTGCGGGTCTTTCCCCACGGCCTGGTGGAGGTGGTGGCGCCGCAACGGGCGGCCGAGCGCAGCATCCGTCGCTTCATCAGCGACCACCAGGCGTGGATCCAGCGCGCACGGCGCGAGTTCGCTGCATCGACCGAGGCCGGATCGGTGGATCCTCCGACGATGATAAGGCTCGCCGCGGTGGGCGAAGCGTGGGAGGTCGCCTACGGCGAGGGCGCGCGACGACTGCGCACGGTCCCTGGTGCAGACGGCGGTACCATCCGGCTGACCGGGCCGGCGGACCCGCTCTGGCGCGTGCAGCAGTTGCGTCGCTGGCTGCAGCAACGCGGCCGCGCGGTGCTCACGCCCTGGCTGGCGCAGGTGGCAAGCGAGACCGGGCTGGCGTACCGCGGCGTCACGGTGCGGCGACAGCGTTCACGCTGGGGCAGCTGCTCGGCCCGCCATGACATCAGCCTGAACTGCGCGCTGCTCTTCATGGAACCCGGCCTCGTGCGCCACGTGCTGGTGCATGAGCTGGCGCATACCCGGCACCTGAATCATGGCCCCGCATTCTGGCGCCTCGTGGCGCGCCTGGCGCCGGATTTCGAGGCTGCCGAGCGCGCTTTGCGCGGCGCCTGGTGCACCGTGCCCGCCTGGGTCAACCACGACCCCTTGTAACTCCGCACAGGCAAACTCTGTATGATGCGGGCTGTGCTGCGCACGGGGGCGTGAGCGATGAGTAATGGCGGCGAGGAATCCGGTGGCGGCGGGCTGTTCGCGGAGCTTAAGCGGCGCCGCGTCATCCGCGTGGTCGTGCTGTATGCGATCGGCGGCTGGATCGTCATCGAAGTCGCCTCCACGGTGCTCCCCAACCTGAACCTGCCGGAGTGGTCGGTCACCCTGGTGACGGCGCTGGTCGGACTCGGGTTCCTGCTCGCCGTCTCCCTGGCATGGGCCTTCGACCTGGGTCCGGGCGGGGTGCAACGCACGCCGCCGCGGTCGGCGGAGAACCCGGTCGATCCGCCGGCTCCGGCAGTGCCCGCGCCGGTAGCGACGCCGGCGCCCGTGGAACCGATACGCCCGGCAAAGTCTGCGGACACGCGCAAGTCCATCGCCGTCCTGCCGTTCGTGAACATGAGCGGGGACGCCGAGAACGAGTACTTCAGTGACGGTATCGCGGAAGAGATCCTGAACCTCCTCGTCAAGCTGCCGCAGTTGCGGGTCGCTTCACGGACGTCCTCCTTCATTTTCAAGGGCAAGTCGGTGGGCATCCCGGAAGTGGCCACCAAGCTCGGCGTGAGCACGGTGCTGGAAGGGAGCGTCCGACGCGCCGGCGAGCGTGTGCGCATCACCGCGCAGTTGATCGACGCGGACACGGATTCGCACCTGTGGTCTGAAACCTACGATCGCGAGCTGAAGGACGTGTTCCAGATCGAGGACGATATCGCCAAGAGCATCGTCGACGCGCTGCAGATGACGCTGACCCCGAAAGAGCGGCGCGCCATCCAGGTGGTGTCCACCTCGGATGCCAAGGCCTACGATTTCTACCTGCGCGGTCGCAGCTACATGTACACCATGACGAAGCGCGACTACGAGTTCGCGATCCGCATGTTCACCCAGGCCATCGAGCTGGACGAGAAATACGCCCTCGCGTACGCGGGCATCGCCGATGCCTACTCGCACCTGTATCGCTATGCCGAGGCGACGCGTGAGAACGTCAGGCGGGCGGTGGAGGCGAGCGAGCGGGCGGTACAACTGGATACGGACTCCGCCGAAGCACGCGCCTCGCACGGACTGGCCATGTTCATCAGCGAGGACTACCTCGCGGCGGAGCGCGAGTTCAGCCGTGCGATCGAGCTCAATCCCAACCTGTGGGAGCCCTACTACTATTTCGCTCTCGCCTTGTCCTCCCAGGGCAAGTACGAACGCGCCATCGAAATGTACAAGAAGGCCATCGAGGTGAATCCCGCCGACTACCAGGCGCCATGCTTCATCGGGCAGTGCTACAGCTCGCTGGGCCGCAAGCACGACGAGATGCGCGCGCGCCTGTCCTCGCTGGACAAGATCGAGCAGCACCTGCAGATGAACCCGCACGATACGCGGGCCCTGTATATCGGGGCCAACCAGTTCGCCAACGTGGGTGAGCTGGACAAGGCGCAGGAACTGGCCGAGCGGGCCCTGGGCCAGGACCAGGACGAACCCGTGGTGCTGTACAACGTGGCGTGTTTCTACGCCATGAAGGGAGACTCGGACCGCTCCATCGAGCTGCTGGGTCGCGCCGTCGATCATGGCTGGGGCGACCGCGCCTGGCTGGAGACGGACTGCGACCTCGATTCGCTGCGCGAGGATCCACGCTTCCAGGCGTTGATGGAGCGGGTGCACTAGCAGACCGGCTTGGCGCGGGGATATCGGATGCGAGCAGTCATTTTCTTAGGTCTCACGGCCCTGGCCGGCTCGACGACCCTGGCCCAGGACATGGTCGAACCGCTTGCCTGGCGCGACCTGCCCGGTCCCGTCGACCTGGTCTGTCCCTTTCGTGGGGAGATCGACTACGAGCCCGGTGAAATCGAATGCGGGTTCATTACCGTGCCGGAGAATCGCGCCGATCCGGACAGTCGCCTGATCCGTCTGCATTTCGTCAGGATCGCCGCGACCGGAGACCCGGACGCCGAAGAGGGCGGTGACCAGGCAGTCCGGGATGATCCGATCATCTATCTCACCGGCGGTCCCGGCGTTTCCGTGGCGCCTTATGTCTCGCGGCTGCGCGAGCACGAGGTAGTCAAGTACCGCGATCTCTACATTCTCGAGCAGCGCGGTATAGGTGCGAGCGGGGACTACTGTCCCCATTTCAGCGACACCAACCGGGCGGCGCTGTGGACCGAGAGCGTTTACGAGGCCGAGGTCGAAGCGGGTGAACGCATGCGGGCCTGCTTCCAGGCTGCGGCGGCGGCGGGTGTCGACCTGTCCGGCTACAACACGATCGAGAATGCCCGCGACGTGCGGGCCCTGCGCGAGGCGCTCGGGCTGGAACAGTGGAACGTCTGGGGTATCTCCTACGGTTCCCACCTCGGCCAGATGCTGCTGCGCGAGGATCCGCAGGGCGTGCGGGCCATCGTGCTCGATGCCATCGTGCCGAACGATATCGGCGATCTGATGCGTATCGGTCGCTGGGCCAGCCTCGTGCTGGAGAACATCGTGTCGACCTGCGAGGACGCGTCAGTCTGCCAGGACCTGCAAGCGCGCTTTGACCGGGCGCTCGAGAAGGGCAAGGCCGAGCCCGTGATCGTGGAGACGGAGCAGGTCGAGCTGTTTCCGGCGGGGAAGGTCCGCTTCGGCGGCGAAATCCTGGCCTTTGCTCCGTTCATGATGATGTACGAGCAGGACGAGCATCCGGCCATTCCCGCGGTCATGGACACGCTCATCGACGCGATCGAGACGCGCGACATGACTGTCTTCGACCTGCTGGCCACGGGCGGCGTGGGCGAGGGACCGGCCGGCGTAACGATCTCCCTCGGCATGGCGAACGCGATCCGGTGCAATGACGGCTACTATGCCGCCGCGGCCGCGGTGGCTGCCAGCGACCTGGAGGAGAACCCGCGCTTCCAGGACCTGATCTTCACGCCGGAAGGAGCGGCCTACCAGGCGCGCGTGTGCGAGGAAGAAGGCCTGGGTCCACGCAATCGTGATGCCTACGCGCCCATCGAAACCGGCATTCCCGCGCTGATCGTGAACGGCGGCTGGGACCCGGTCACGCCGCCGGCGATGGCAGAGGCTATCGTCCCGGGGTTTGCCAATGGCCGCTATATCGAAGTGCCGTACGCCGGGCATGGCCCGACCCGCTCGATGAGCGAGTGCGCGGGCGGCGTGTTGACCGCATTCTTCGATGACCCTGACCCGGCGGCGCTCGACGCCTCCTGCCTGGAGCAGGGTGTGCAGCGGCCGGACTATCTGGACCTTTTCAAGACCAATGCGGTGCGCCGTGCGGGCATCATGGCCGGCGAAGATCCGAAGACGCTGGTGGTGCCGGGCGCCTGGGCGGGCGTCTCTCTGCTCGTGCTCGTGGTTGCGTTTTTTGCCTACCCGATCGCATGGCTTGCGCGCACCGTCGAGCGGTCACCCGCGCGTGATTGGGCCGTGCAGACCCGTGGTGCCCGATGGTTCGCCTGGTTGGCAGCACTGAGCGGGCTGGGCTTTGCTGCACTGATGGGTTTCGCCGGCTACCAGGCGAGCGAGATTTCCAAGTTTGCCCTGCTTACGGGGCTCGCCCCCCTTGCGGGCATGGCGTCCTGGCTGGGCGTGGTGGCCGGATTGCTCGGCCTGGTTGCCACCGTACAGGTGTGGCGCGCGCGTTCAGCGCGGAACTGGATTCGCATCGGCACCCTTGCGGGTGTCACCCTGACCGGGCTGGCCGCGCTTTCCCTGACCGTTTTTGCCTTCAGCTGGGACCTCGCGCCGCTCTAGGCGCGGGCTTGGCAACGACCGGTGCGGGTCGGCGCCTGCCGCTGGTTCAGCCTGCCAGCCGCCAGCCGATCCAGGCCAGGGAGAACAGGGCGCCCGACACCAGGCCGAGCCACGCCAGGCCCAGGAGCACCGGCCCGGGCCTCGCGTGCCGGGGCATGTGCGGGGCCGTGACCGCCCCCAGGGTGATCCAGGCGATCAGCGGCGCCGCGACGAAGGACAGGGTGGTGGCGAAGTCGATGAGGCGGGTGAAGCCCTCGCCCGCGAACATGAGCACCAGCAGGGCGCCGCCGCTCACCACGCCGACGGCGGCCAGGTAGGGCCCGCGCCTCGGCGCGCGCGCATCCGCGGCGGCCCCGGCCCCGGCGGCAGCGGCGCCTGCGATGGCGGCAAGCACGCGCGGATAGGCGTCGGCCACGGCCAGCGTGGTGCTGAACATCGTGCTCAGGGCGGCAATGGTGATCAGGGGCCGGCTCCAGTCCCCGAGGTTCTGGGCATACAGCTCGACCAGTTGGCCGGAGAACCCGACGGCCGAGTCAGCGAACTGGAGCCCGCTGGCATGCATGAGCAGGGCGCCGAGCATGAGGAACGCGACAGCCAGCACCACGGCGCCCAGGTAGCCGAGGCGAAAGTCCAGCAGCGCTTCGGCCAGGCTCGGGTCGTGCCCCGTCTGGGCGGCCCGCTCGCGCGTCCACAGCGAGTTCCAGGCGGCGGCCTCGACCGGGATCGGCATCCAGCCGACCAGGGCCAGCAAAAAGGCGATTCCGGTGGCGCTGCCCAGTGCGGGCAGGCGGTCGAGGCCG
>CAYPTW010000010.1:17500-36704 GCA_964413755.1 uncultured Thioalkalivibrio sp.
ACTTGATCTCGCGGTTGCACAGCACGTCGGGGTTGGGCGTGACCCCGCGGCGGTAGCCGTCGAGGAAAGCGGCAAACACGCGCTCCCGGTACTCGCGCGAGAAATCGACGCGGTGCAGCGGGATCCCGAGCAGTTCGCACACGGCGCGCGCGTCCTGGAAGTCCTCCGCGGCCTGGCAATAGCCTTCTTCGTCCTCGGCCCAGTTCTGCATGAACAGGCCCTGCACCGTGTGCCCTGCTTCCAGCAGGCGCAACGCGGCCACCGAGGAATCGACCCCGCCCGACATTCCGACGATGATGTGCCGCTGCGACATGGGCGTATTCTAACCGGCCCCGCAGCGGCCGTGCGGCGCGCGGCCGCGCCTCAGATGCCGAGTTCGCGGATCTCGCTGGCGCTTTCGCTGCGCTGCCACAGCCCGTCGAACTCGACCAGGTAGTGCGCGGCCATGCGCGGCTCGTGGATGGCGGCGATGCCCTCCCAGCGCTCCGCGTGGGGGCGGTACACCAGGGCCGAGCGGTCTGCGACCAGGAACGCGTCGCTGCGTCCCTGGAGTTCCTCGGGCAGGTGGCGGAACTCGATGAAGGTAGACAGGCGCCGACCGACGTAGAGGAAGCGGTTGGCGCTGCGCTGGACACGCCCCGGATCGCTGATGAGTACGCGAATGCGCGCATGGATGCGGGAAAGCACCAGCCGCTTGATGGTGTCGAGAAAAGCACGCGTGTCGTACACGCCGTGCTCGAGATCAGGCGTGAATATGGCGAGAGACCTTTGCGCCATGGCCGCCACTTCCGGCGCGGCAGCGGCAAATTCTCCCATCCCGCTCAGGACGCGGCGCGTGCCGGCGCTCTCGCCGCTATGCTCCGTGGCGTCATCGCCATGCAGGGAGAGCCGCATGAGGCGGTGCGGTATGCCGGCCTCGTCGAATTCCTCACCCTCGGCGACGAAGCCGTAGCGCCCGTAAAAGCCGAGCACCGGGACCTGCCCGTGCAGGTAAAGGGACTCGAGGCCCTGCCGGCGGGCTTCCTCGATCAGCCGCAGCAGCAGCATTGCGCCGACACCGTGCCCGCGCCAGTGCGGCAACACGGCCATGCGTCCGATCTTGCCGGAAGGGTGCAGGCGCCCGGTGCCGACCACGCCTTCATCCGGCGCTTCGGCCACCACGTGCGTGCACTCGGGATCGAGACCGTCCCATTCCTCTGCCTCGCTCACGGCTTGTTCTTCGACGAAGACGCGCGTGCGCACGGCGCGCAGACCCGCCTGGTCGTGGTCCCAGTCGGCGATCCGGACCTGCAGGCCGGAAGCGTCTGCGGGAGAGGTCATGGAGCGCTAGAGGTCCCGGGCCAGGCGTGCCGCGAGGCCCGTATAAGTGGCGGGTGTCATGGCCAGCAGGCGGCGCCGCGTGTCCTCGGGCAACTCCAGTCCGGCGACGAACTCCTGCAGCTGCTCCGGCGTGATCCGCCTGCCGCGGGTCAGTGCCTTGAGTTGCTCATAGGGGTTGTCGAGCCCGTGGCGACGCATGGCCGTCTGGATGGCTTCGCCGAGCACTTCCCAGTTCTCGTCCAGCTCCGCGCTCATGCGCTCCGCATCTGCCTCCACGCGCTCCAGGCCCTTCATCACGGCGGCGCAGGCGATCAGCGTATGGGCGAGTGCGACGCCGATGTTGCGCAACACCGTAGAGTCCGTCAGGTCGCGCTGCCAGCGCGAGACGGGCAGCTTGGCGGCGAAGTGCTCCAGCAAGGCGTTGGCGATCCCGAGGTTGCCCTCGGCATTCTCGAAATCGATCGGGTTCACCTTGTGGGGCATCGTGGATGAGCCTACCTCGCCGGCCACGGCCCTCTGGCGGAAGTAGCCGAGCGAGATGTAACCCCAGAAGTCCCGGCACAGGTCGAGCAGGGCCGTATTGAAGCGCGCCAGCGCATGGCAGTACTCGGCAATCCAGTCGTGCGGCTCGATCTGCGTGGTGAAGGGATTGAAGCCGAGGCCGAGGGACTCGACGAAATCCCGCGCCACGTTGGGCCAGTCGACGTCGGGATAAGCCGCGAGGTGCGCGTTGTAATTGCCCACCGCGCCGTTCATCTTGCCCAGCGCCTCGACGGCAAGGAAGGCTTCCTTGAGGCGCTTGAGGCGCCAGGCCAGGTTGGCGATCTCCTTGCCCAGCGTGGTCGGCGATGCGGCCTGGCCGTGGGTGCGCGACAGCATCGGCAGGTCTGCATAGCTGTCGGCCATCTCGCCGAGGCGGAATACCAGGCTGCGCATGGACGGGCCGAGCACATGGTCGCGGGCGTCCCGCAGCATGAGGGCGTAGGCCAGGTTGTTGATGTCTTCGGAGGTGCAGGCGAAATGCACGAACTCCCGCAGCCGGCCGTCCGGGTCCACCGGCGCCAGCTGCTCCTTGAGGAAATACTCCACGGCCTTGACGTCGTGGTTGGTGGTGCCTTCGATGGTCTTCACCGCCACGGCCTGCTCCAGCGCCAGGCCGCGCGAGAGCGACTCCAGCAGCTCCAGTGCCTGGCCCTCGACCGGGTCGAGTTCCACGATGCCGGGCTCCCGCGAGAGCGCGAGGAGCCACTGTGCCTCCACGGCTACGCGGTAGCGGATCAGTCCGTATTCACTGAAAACCGGCCGCAACGGGGCCACGCGGCCCGTGTAACGCCCGTCGACAGGCGAGACCGCCGTAAGGGGATGCGTCTGCATTCGATTCAAGCCGAAGGTGTTAGGATTGCGCCATCATACCGCAAGCCCTGCCGCAGCCAGAACAGGCCCCTTCGAGCTACGTTCAGGTCCCGGCAAAATGGTTTATTTTCAAGTTATTAAGCGGCTTTTTTCTTCTGAAATCTAAGAGCGGAGGGAGCGCATGAGCGCGCAGGACTACCGGATCGAAAAAGACAGCATGGGGGAGCTCAAGGTGCCGGCCGATGCGCTGTGGGGTGCGCAGACCCAACGGGCCGTGCAGAACTTCCCTATCAGCGGGCGCGCCATGCCCGCGGGGTTCATCGCCGCAGTCGGCCTGGTGAAGTGGGCGGCAGCGGGTGCCAACGAGGAACTGGGGCTGCTCGAGCCCGGCGCGGCGGCCGCCATCCGTGAGGCCGCCGACGCGGTCGCCGCGGGCCGTCATGACGATCACTTCCCGGTCGACGTGTTCCAGACCGGCTCCGGCACCAGCACCAACATGAATGCCAACGAGGTGATTGCCAACCTCGCCAGCCGCATTGCCGATAGCCCGGTGCATCCGAACGACCACGTCAACATGGGCCAGAGCAGCAACGACGTCATCCCGACCGCCATTCACGTCAGCGCGGCCCTGGCGGTAGAACGCGAGTTGCTGCCCGCCCTCGAGCACCTCGCCGCTGCCATCGAGAAGAAGGCGGCAGACTGCCGGGAGATCGTCAAGACGGGGCGCACGCACCTGATGGACGCGATGCCGGTCCGCATGGACCAGGAGCTCGGTGCCTGGGCGACCCAGGTCCGCTCGGGCATGGCGCGGGTGCATGGCACGGTGCCGCGCTTGTGTCGCCTGGCACAGGGCGGCACGGCCGTCGGCACGGGCATCAACGCCCACCCGGAGTTCGGTGCACGCTTCGCCGCCCAGCTGGCCGCGCGCACGGGCATCGACTTCCGCAGCAGCGAGGACTACTTCGAGAGCCTCAGCTGCCAGGATACGGCGGTGGAGTTGTCGGGCCAGCTGAAGACCGTGGCGGTGAGCCTGATGAAGATCGCCAACGACTTGCGCTGGATGAACAGCGGGCCGCTGGCCGGGCTGGGCGAGATTGCGCTGCCCGCGCTGCAGCCGGGCTCGAGCATCATGCCGGGCAAGGTCAACCCGGTGATCCCGGAGGCCACGGCCATGGTGGCGGCACAGGTGATAGGCAACGACGCCGCGATCACCGTGGCGGGGCAGTCGGGCAGCTTCCAGCTCAACGTGATGCTGCCGCTGGTGGCGGACCGCCTGCTTGACAGCCTGCACGTGCTCTCCACGGTGGCCCGTGCGCTGGCCGACCGGGCGATCGCCGGCTTCACGGTCAATGAGGACAACCTGCGCACGGCGCTGGAACGCAACCCGATCCTGGTGACGGCGCTCAACCCGGTGATCGGTTACGAACTCGGCGCCGCGACAGCGAAGAAGGCGTACGCGGAAGGGCGACCGATCCGCGAGGTCGCGCTGGAGATGACGGACCTCGGCGAGGAAGAGCTGGCGCGCCTGCTGGACCCGGCCGGCCTGACGGAGGGCGGCATCCGCAAGTGAGGCAGCTGATCGCGCGCTGCTTTGCCGGGACCAGCCCGGCGCCGCCGGAGCATTACCGCATCCCGGGAGTGCCCGGGGACCTGCCGCCGGCGCTGGAGCGCCTGCGGCCTGGCCGCCTGGTGCCGGCGGCCGTGCTGGTCCCGGTCGTGGAACGACCGCAGGGCCTGACGGTGCTGTTCACGGTGCGCGCGCCGGACCTCAGGCATCACGCCGGGCAGGTCAGTTTCCCCGGGGGCAGGCTGGATGCCGCTGATCCGGGCCCGCGTGAGGCGGCCCTGCGCGAGGCCGAGGAAGAGGTCGGACTGCGCGGCGAACTGGTCGAGGTGGCGGGCTACCTGCCCAACTACATGACTATCACCGGCTTCTCGGTTACGCCCGTGGTCGGCTTCGTCGCCGACGCGTTCCAGCCGCGGCCCGATGCCACCGAAGTCAGCGAGGCTTTCGAGGTGCCGCTCGAGATTCTGCTCGACCCCGGCAGCATGCAGTTGCGTCACAAGCGTTTCATGGGCGTGAAGCTGCCTTTCTTCGAGATGCCCTGGGGCGAGCACCTGATCTGGGGCGCCACCGCGGCGATGCTGGTGAACTTTCGCGACATGCTGCGGGGGTACGAGGAATGAAGCAGATCGAGGACCTGCTCGAGGTCATGGCCCGGCTGCGCGACCCCGCGCATGGCTGTCCCTGGGACGTGGCGCAGGACTTCGCCAGCATTGCGCCCTACACCATCGAGGAGGCCTACGAGGTCGCCGACGCCATCGAGCGCAAGGACATGGCGGCGCTGCGCGAGGAACTGGGCGACCTGTTGTTCCAGGTGGTGTTCCATGCGCGCATGGCGGAGGAGCAGGGCGCCTTCGATTTCGCCGTTGTCGCGGGCGAGCTGGCGCAGAAGATGCGCCGTCGCCATCCGCACGTGTTCGGTGATGCCGAGGTTGCCGACGCCAGCGCCCAGAGCGAGGCCTGGGAGGCGCACAAGGCACGCGAACGCGCGGCCAGGCGCCAGGGTGCCCTGGACGACGTCCCGGTGAACCTGCCGGCGCTGGCGCGGGCGCAGAAGCTCGGGCGCCGTGCGGCCCGCGTCGGGTTCGACTGGCCCGATGCGCCGGCGGTGCTGGGGAAGCTCGACGAAGAGCGGGCGGAGCTGACGCTGGCCATCGAGCAGCGGCGCGACGCGCCGGAAGCCGTGGCCGAGGAGTTCGGCGACCTGCTGTTCACCATGGTCAACCTGGCGCGGCACCTCGAGATCGACGCGGAAAGCGCGCTGCGTCGTGCCGCCTTGAAGTTCGAGCGCCGCTTTCGCAGCGTAGAGGGGCGGCTGGCGGCCGACGGCAAGACGCCGCTGGAGGTCGACGCAGATACCCTCGAGCGCCTCTGGAGCGAGGTCAAGGAGTCCGAAGCTGGGCGCTGAGCTTCCTCCGGCAGGACTCACGCCGCGCCTGGAGTTTCCTGCCGAACTGCCGGTCTCGGCCGAGCGCGAGCGCATCGCCGCAGCACTCCGGGAACACCAGGTGGTCGTGGTGTGCGGCGCCACCGGTTCGGGCAAGACCACCCAGTTGCCGAAGATCTGCTTCCTCGCCGGGCGCGGCCGCGACGGCATCATCGGCCATACCCAGCCGCGCCGCATCGCGGCGCGCGCCGTGGCGGCCCGGGTCGCCACCGAGCTCGGGCCGGCCGGGGACCGACTGGTGGGCTGGAAGGTGCGGTTCAACGATCGCACCGGGCCGGAGTGCCGCCTGAAGCTGATGACCGACGGAATCCTGCTGGCCGAGATTCGCGGCGATCCGCTGCTGCGCCGTTACGACACGCTCATCATCGATGAGGCCCACGAGCGCAGCCTGAACATCGACTTCCTGCTCGGTTACCTGAAGCAGCTGCTGCCGCGCAGGCCGGAGCTCAAGGTCATCGTCACCTCGGCCACCATCGAGCCCGCAAGATTCGCCGAGCATTTCGGCGGCGCCCCGGTGATCGAGGTGGGTGGCACCTCGTACCCGGTCGAGGTGCGCTATCGGCCGCCTGCGGACCCCGAGGAGGCGCGACTGCAGGACGGCGTGCTGGCGGCCGTGGACGAACTGCGCGCACCGGCGGAGGCGGGCGGCCTGCCGGGCGACATCCTGGTGTTCCTGCCCGGCGAGAGAGAGATCCGCGAGACTGCGGAAGCGCTGCGCAAACACCACCCGGCCAACACCGAGGTGCTGCCCCTGTACGGCAGGCTCTCGGCGGCCGAGCAGGACCGGATTTTCCAGCCGCACGGACGGCGCCGGATCGTCCTGGCCACCAATGTTGCGGAAACCTCTCTCACGGTGCCGGGCATCCGTTGCGTTATCGACTCCGGGCTGGCGCGCATCAGTCGCTACAGCTATCGCGCCAAGATCCAGCGCCTGCAGGTGGAGCCGATCTCCCAGGCCAGCGCCTGGCAGCGGCGCGGCCGTTGCGGGCGCGAAGCCGCCGGCGTCTGCATCCGCCTTTACGAGGAGAGCGATCACGACGCACGGCCGGAATACACCGACCCGGAGATCCGGCGCACCAACCTGGCCAGCGTCATCCTGCAGATGGAGACGCTCGGCCTCGGGGAGATCGGCGAGTTCCCCTTCATGGATCCGCCCGACCGACGCTTTATCAACGACGGCTACCGGCTGCTGCGCGAACTCGGCGCCGTGGACGAACGTCGCCGGGTCACGGCGCTGGGACGGCGCCTGGCGCGACTGCCGGTGGACCCGCGCCTCGGGCGCATGTTGCTCGAGGCCGGACGGTCGGGCTGTCTTGCCGAACTGCTGGTGATCACCGCCGGCCTGTCAATCCAGGACCCGCGCGAACGGCCGGCAGAGGCCGCAGCGCAGGCGGATGAAAAGCATGCCTCGTTCCGCGACAAGCAGTCGGACTTCCTCGGCCTGCTGCGGCTGTGGGAAGCCTGGCAGGAGCGACGGCGGCACGACTCCGGCAGCGCGCAGCGGCGCTGGGCGCGGGAACATTTCCTCTCTTTCATGCGCCTGCGCGAATGGCAGGACGTGCACCGGCAGCTGCTCGAGCTCACCGGGCAGATGGGCATGCGCCGCAACGAGGTACCCGCCGATTATGCCGCCGTGCACAGGGCCATTCTGAGCGGCATGTTGTCGCACATCGGCCGCCTGGACGAGAAGGGTGAGTACCAGGGCGCGCGCAACCTGCGCTTTCGCCTGTTCCCGGACTCGGCCCTGGCCGCGAAGCCGCCACGCTGGGTGGTGGTGGCCGCATTGGTGGAGACGACCCGGGTGTGGGGGCGCATGGCCGCGTCGGTCGAGCCGGCATGGATCGAAGCCGCGGGCGCCGACCTGGTGCGGCGCAGCTGGTCGGACCCGCACTGGCAGGCCGCGCGCGGGTTCGTCGCCGCGCGCGAGCAGGCGTCGCTGTTCGGGCTGGTACTGGCGGCCGACCGACGCGTGGACTTCGCCCGCGTCGACCCGGCCGGTGCCCGCGAGGTGTTCCTGCGTGACGGGCTGGCCGCGGGGCGCCTGCGCACGCGGGGGGCATTCCTGGCGCACAACCTTGCGCTGGTGCGCGAGGTGCAGGCGCTCGAGGCCAAGCTGCGGCGGCGCGAACTCCTCGCCGGCGATGCGGCGATCGCGCAGTTCTACGCCACGCGCGTGCCCGGCGAGATTTGCTCGACCCCGGCATTCGAACGCTGGCGCAAGCGGGCCGAGCGTGAGGCGCCGCGACTCCTGTACATGGAGCTCGACGATTTGCTGAGCGGTGCCGCCTTGCCCCGCGCAGAGGACTTCCCCGACGTGCTGGAGTTCGACGGCAACCGCTTGCCCTTGCGCTACCGTTTCGACCCCGCGGCGGAGGACGACGGCGTGACGGTGCAGGTGCCGCGTCATCTGCTTCCGCTGCTCAGCGAGGACCGGCTGGACTGGCTGGTCCCGGGCTGGCTGGAAGAGAAAGTCGTCGCCATGCTGCGCGCCCTGCCGAAGTCGGCGCGGCGGCGCATCGTGCCGATTCCGGGGCATGCGCGCGCCTGCCTGTCGATGTTGCAGCCGGGGCAAGGCCTGCTGCGGGCCGCGCTGGCGGAGGCGTTGCGGCGCGACGCCGGCCTCGAGGTCGCGCCGGAGACCTGGAGCGGTCTCGAGTTCGAGCCCTGGCTGCGTTTTCGGGTCGAAGTGACTGACAGCGAGGGAAAGATCCTCGGGGTATCACGCGACCTTGATGAACTGAAACGCGCTTTCGCGCCGGCCGCGGGTGCGGTAGCCGAGGGGGCGGTCGAGGAGTGGTCGGGCGAGGGCTACCGGCGCTGGAGTTTCGGCGCCATGCCGGAACAGGTGGAGGTGCGACGCGGCCGGACCGTGCAGCGCCTGTTCCCCGCGCTCCAGGACGACGGCGCAACCGTGTCCTGCCGCCTGTTCCCTACCGCTGCCGAAGCCGCCCAGGCCCATCGCCATGGCGTGCTGCGCCTGCTGCTGCTGGCCTTGCCGCAGCAGCAACGGGCGCTGTTGCAGCAGGCTCGCAGCGAGCGCGCCTTGCTGCTGCGCGGACGCGGCCTGGCGCAAGGCAAGGACCTGGCAGAAGACCTCGTGGCGGCGGCCTTCGCACGCGTGTTCCTGCCTGCGGCCGCCGCACTGCCGCGGGACGCCGCAGGCATGCAGTCCTGTCTCGATGCGGGCCGGGCCCGCATCATGCCGGAAGCTGAGCAGCTGCTGGTGACGGCGGTCGAGGTGCTGGAACTCCACGATGCATGCAGGCAGAAGCTCGAGCGCGGCCTGGTCGGTCCCGGCGCCCCCGAGGCCGCTGCGGACATCGACAGCCAGCTCGGTGAACTGGTGTATCCCGGTTTCCTGGCGCGCACGCCGCCGGAGCGGCTCGGGGAGCTGCCGCGCTACCTGAGAGCCATCCTGGCACGCACGGAGAGGCTGGCGCTGGGCAAGGGCGAGGCGCGACAGGTGCTGGAGTTGCGGCCTCACCGTGAGCGGCTGGCGGAAAACGCGCAGGCACGCTGGAACAATCCGGCTGCCGCGGCCGCGTTCCACCAGTATCGCTGGATGGTCGAGGAATATCGCGTGCAGCTTTTCGCCCAGGCGCTGGGCGTGCGCGAGAAGGTTTCGCACGCTCGACTCGAAGCCCAGTGGCAGAAGTGTCGCGAGCTGCAAGCCGGCCTGCGGTCCGCGAATTGACGCCTGCGTCCCGGGCCAAGGACAATCCACCCATGCCCGAGCCCCGACCATGAACATGCGCGTGGGATTCGTCGTGGATGCGACCTGCGACCTGCCGGATGCCTGCCTCGAGCGGCACGGCGTGCGCATCCTGCCCAATGTGCTCGAGCTCGGCAGCCGCACCTGGATCGACGAGCGCGATCCGGAGCAGACCATGATGCTGTACCGGCGCTTCATCGCCGATCGCTCGGTCGATGCCAGGGTGAATGCCGCAAGCACGGCCGAGATTCGCGACATCTTCCTGCAGGAACTGGTGCTCGACTACGACCGCGTCCTGGTCATCAGCGCCGCGGCCGAATTCAGCGACATGCATGCCCATGCCACCGAGGCCTCCTACGCCATCCTGCAGGACTACCGTGAGCGGCGCGACGAAGCGGACCGCAGCGGCAGTTTCGCCTTGCGCGTCCTCGACAGCCGCAGCCTGGGCGCCGGCGAGGGGATCGTGTTGTGTCGGGCCGTGGAACTGCTGGAAGAGGGGCGGCGGGGCTTCGAGAAAATCCGCCTGATCCTGCGCGAGGAGCTGGACCGGGTCCGGTGCCTGTTCGTTCCCGGGGATCCGTGGTACCTGCGGCGGCGCGGGATGGACGGGCGCGGCGCCGGGATCGGACGCTGGGATTACCTGCTGGCAGGCATCTCGGGCAGGAGCCTGGTCATCGAGCTGGCGCGCGGGCGCCGACGCCTGCTGGCGCGTCCGCCGGGATTCGCCGCGGCCTGCGCGCGCGTGATGGACGAAGCCCGCAAGGCGATTGCCCGCGGGCTGGGCACGCCTACGCTGGTGCTGAGTTTCGGCGGCGACCCGAGAATCATCCGGCAGATGGACGCCTACCAGGAGCTCGAAGCAGCCGCCATCGAGGCGCACCTGGACATGCACCTCGCGGTCATGAGTGCCGCGGCGGGCGCCCGGCTCGGACCGGGCACGTTTTCCCTGGCCTGGCTCGAGGGCGCCTAGGGCGCCGGGCCCTAGGCCTCGGGCGCCTTCTCCGGCGGCCTGATTGCGTCCGGCATCCGTTGCAGCAGCGGCCCGATCAGGTCGAGCGGCAGCGGGAACACGATGGTGTTGGTCTTCTCGTTCGCGATATGGCTCAAGGTCTGCAGGTAACGCAGCTGCATCGCCTGTGGCTGTGAAGAAAGCTGCTGGGCCGCTTCGACCAGGCGCGCGGAGGCCTGCATCTCGCCTTCGGCATGGATCACCTTGGCGCGACGGGAGCGTTCCGCCTCGGCCTGCTGTGCGATGGCCCGGATCATGCTTTCGTCGATATCGACGTGCTTGATCTCGACATTGGTGACCTTGATGCCCCAGTTGTCGGTATGTTCATCCAGGATCGCCTGGATGTCCGTGTTCAGCTTGTCGCGCTCCGACAGCATCTCGTCAAGCTCGTGTTTGCCGAGCACCGAGCGGAGAGTGGTCTGGGCCAACTGGCTGGTGGCCTCGTAAACGTTCTCGACCTGGATGATGGCGCGCTCCGGATCCACGATGCGGAAATACACCACCGCGTTGACCTTTACCGAGACGTTGTCCTGCGAGATGACGTCCTGCGAGGGGACATCCATGACCACGATGCGCAGGTCGGTTTTCACCATCTGCTGGATGATCGGGATGACGATGATCAGGCCCGGTCCCTTCACCTTGTAGAAGCGGCCCAGCTGGAAGATCACGCCGCGCTCGTACTCCTTGAGGATCTTGATCGCGCTGATGAGCAGGAGCGCGATGCCGCCCACGAGCAGGGCCCCGAAATATTCGAACATGTCAGTTCTCCTTGGATTCGTCCGGTTCTACTTCCAGCGTCAGTCCGTGCATGGCCTTGACCCGCAGCAGCTGGCCCTGGCTCACCGGCGTGCCGGCATGCGCGTTCCAGAGCTCCCCGTGCACGCGTACCTGCCCGGTGCCCGAGAAGTCGGCCAGGGCAATCGCCGGCGCCCCGACCATGTCCTCACGACCGCTCACGATGGGTCGGTTGCGCGCGCGCACTGCGAACCAGACGATAGCCAGCACGGCGCTGCCGCCGAGCAGCGCAATCGAGCCGATCAGGGCCATCGGCACGCCGAAGCCCGGCACGTCCGTGTCCATCAGGATCACCGACCCGACGACGAAGGCAATGATGCCCCCGATGCCGAGTGCGCCGAAGCTCGGCACGAAGATCTCCCCGATCATCATCAGCACGCCGAGCACGATCAACGCCAGGCCGGCGTAGTTCACGGGCAGGATCTGGAAGGCATACAGGGCCAGCAGCAGGCAGATCGCCCCGACCACGCCGGGCAGGATTGCGCCGGGGTTGTAGCCCTCGAAAATGAGCCCGTAGATCCCCGCGAGCAGCAGCATGTAGGCAATGGTCGGGCTGGTGATCACGGACAGCAGCTCGGTGCGCCAGTCGGGCTCGACGCGCTCCACGGCCAGGCCCTCGGTCTCGATCACCACATCTCCGCCTTCGGTGGACACCGTGCGGCCATCGATGGCGCGCAGCAGTTCCCCCATGTCGGCGGCGACCAGGTCGATGACGTTTTCTTCCACCGCCCGCTCTGCCGTCATGCTGGCTGACTCGCGCACCGCGCGCTCGGCCCAGTCGGCGTTGCGGCCGCGTTGCTCGGCGAGACCGCGGATGTAGGCCACGGCGTCGTTCACCGCTTTCGCCTCCGGCCCGCCCCTCATCGGTTCAGGTTCGGCTTGTTTTCCGCCGCTGTCGGACTCGCCATCGCCGGCATCTGCCGGGGCATCGGCCGCGGTATCGGCCGGTGCCTCCGCCGGGGGATCGGCAGGAGCGGGCTGCTGGCCGCCGCCCACCGGCACCGGCGTGGCCGCGCCCAGGTTGGTGGCCGGGGCCATGGCGGCGATGTGGCTTGCGTAGAGGATGTAGGTGCCGGCGCTGGCGGCGCGCGAGCCGCTAGGCGCGACCCAGGTCACCACGGGGACGGGCGAGCCCAGGATGCCCTTGATGATGTCGCGCATGGCGCTGTCGAGGCCGCCGGGCGTGTCCATCTGGAGGATGATGAGCTCTGCCCCCTGTGCCGCGGCCTCGCGCATGCTGCGTACGACGTAGTCGCTGGTGGCGGGGCCGATGGGGCCGTTGATTTCAAGCAGCACGGCACGCCCGGATGCGGTGCCGTCGGCCGGTGCGCCGGCCTGCTGGCTGAAGGCCGCGACAGCGACCAGGCAGAGTATCGATACCAGCAAGGCGCGCAGCGTTCTCATGCGGACATGTTACCCACAGCGCGCTGCCCGTGCCACACGCGTCCCGGGGCGGATATATACTTCCGTGCCCAGGCGGCAGCAGACGGACACATGGCACACAACCGTATCGTTTTTCTCACCACCGGCGGCACCATCGACAAGGTCTATTTCGACGAGATGAGCCGCTTCGAGGTCGGTGAGACCGTGGTCGGCAAGATCCTGCGCGAGGGCGGGGTGACCTACGACTTCGAGGTGGTGCCGCTGATGCGCAAGGACAGCCTGCAGATCACGGACAGCGACCGGGCCGCCGTACGCGCCGCCGTGCAGGTGCGCGACGAGTCACGCATCATCGTCACGCACGGGACGGACACCATGGTGGACACCGCCCGCGTGCTCGCCGGCATTCCCGGCAAGACGATCGTCATGACGGGCGCCCTGAGCCCGGCACGCTTCCAGGCCTCGGACGCCGTGTTCAATATCGGCATGGCGGTCGCCGCAGTGCAGACCTGCCCGCCCGGCGTTTGGATTGCCATGAGCGGGCAGGTCTTCCCGTGGGACCACGTGCGCAAGAACCGCGGGCTCAACCGCTTCGAGCGCGTCGACGCCTGATCAGTCCAGGTCGAACTTGATGCCCTGTGCCAGCGGCAGCTCGTGGCTGAAGTTGATGGTGTTGGTCTGGCGGCGCATGTAGGCCTTCCAGGCATCCGACCCCGCCTCGCGTCCGCCGCCGGTGTCTTTCTCCCCGCCGAAGGCGCCGCCGATCTCGGCGCCCGAGGTGCCGATGTTCACGTTGGCGATGCCGCAATCGCTGCCGGTGGCCGAGAGGAAGCGCTCCGCAGCCTGCAGGTCGTCGGTGAAAATGGCCGAGGACAGGCCCTGCCGCACGGCATTGTTGAGGGCGACGGCCTCGTCGAAGTGGTGGTAGGGAATCAGGTAGAGAATCGGTGCAAAGGTCTCCTCCTGCACCACGTCCCACTCGTTGCTCGCCTTGACGATGGTCGGCTGCACGAAGTGGCCCTTGCCCTCGATGACGTGGCCGCCGGTGAGCACGCGCCCGCCGCGCACGATCACCTTCTCGATGGCCGCCTCGTAGCGCAGCACGGCAGCGCCGTCGATCAGCGGCCCCATCAGGGTCGCGGCGTCCAGCGGGTTGCCCACCTTGACCTGCTGGTAGGCGTGGTTCAGCCGGTGCGCCAGTTCGTCGAACAGCTTCTCGTGCACCAGCACACGCCGCGTCGTGGTGCAGCGTTGCCCGGCCGTGCCGACTGCGCCGAACACGATCGCCGGTACCGCCAGCTCGAGATTGGCTTTCTCGTCGACGATGATGGCGTTGTTGCCGCCGAGTTCGAGCAGGGAGCGGCCCATGCGGGCGGCCACGCGCTCGCCCACCCTGCGACCCACCGGCGTCGAGCCGGTGAAGGAGACGAGGTCGACGCGCGGGTCGTCGACGAAGGCCTCGGCCATGGCGACGTCGCCTTCGACGAACACGTTGAAGATGGGCGGGTAGTCATGGCCGGTGAGGGCCTCGTTGCAGATCTTCTGCACTGCGAGGGCGCACAACGGCGTCTTCGGCGACGGCTTCCAGATGCAGACGTCGCCGCACACCGCCGCGATGAAGGCGTTCCAGCTCCACACCGCGACCGGGAAGTTGAAAGCGCTGATAATCCCGACCACGCCGAGCGGGTGCCACTGCTCGTACATGCGGTGGCCCGGGCGCTCGGAGTGCATGGTGCGGCCGTAGAGCATGCGCGACTGACCGACGGCGAAGTCGGCGATGTCGATCATTTCCTGCACCTCGCCGTCGCCTTCGGCCTTGATCTTGCCCATCTCCAGGCTGACCAGGCTGCCCAGCGCGTCCTTGTGCCGGCGCAACGCTTCCGCACACAGGCGGACGGCTTCGCCGCGATGCGGCGCGGGCATGGCGCGCCACAGGTGAAAGGCTTCCTTGGCGCTGCCGACGATCTCCTCGTACTCGTCCTGCGATGCAGTCCGGATGCTCGCGATGCGTTCGCCGGTGGCGGGATTGAAAGAGTCGATTTTCGGTCCGCTGCCGGGCAATTCCCGGCTGCCGG
Organism: uncultured Thioalkalivibrio sp.; assembly: GCA_964413755.1. GTDB lineage: Bacteria > Pseudomonadota > Gammaproteobacteria > Steroidobacterales > XN24 > XN24. Next base: position 32,156 of record CAYPTW010000010.1, read on the forward strand.
CCCAGGCGCCGGAGTTTTCGTCCCCCAGCCCGAGGCTCTTCAGGATCTCGTGCATGTCAGTCTCCCTTTGCGCGCTGGTGCCCGACGGCGCCAGTGGCAATCATGCGGGCGGACACCTCGTAGGTGCCGCCGTGTGCGTAGTAGCGCCCGAAGCGGTTGTCGAGCACGGCTTTCAGGTGAAAACTCTCCTGCGTCACGAATCCCCGGTGTTCCCCGGGGTTGCTCAGCACCAGGTCGACGATGGCGCAGACGCCCGACGCCGTCGTCACCTGGATGGCAGACCACAGCCGACCGGCAATGACCTGCGGATAGATCTTGTTGACGTAGTTCTCCTCGCGCAGCTCCCCGTCCTGCTTGCCGACGACCGAGACATAGACGATGACTACGTCCTGGAGGGTGCGCGGCACTGCATTCTCGAGCACCCGCTTCAGCGTGTCGCGGTCGTGGTTCAGCTTCAGGCCGTTCATCAGCAAGCGCATCTGGTTGCAGTGGCCGGGGTAGCGCATGGTCTTGTAGTTCATCTTCAGCACGCGGCCGCGCCACGAGTCCGCCAGGGAGCCCAGGCCGCCCGAGGTGTTGAAGGCCTCGTACTTGGTGCCGTCGATCTCGATTTCCTCCAGGCCCTCGAGCGGCAGCACCTTGATGACTTCGCCGTCCTGCACCGCCTCGCACATGTTGCCGTACTCGTTGATCAGCCCGTCCGTGGACCAGGTCAGCGAATACTTGAGCACGTTGTTCGGGTGCTGGGGCAGGGCGCCGACGCGCAGCTTCACCGTGCGCAGCTCGTTGAAGTGCTGCGCCAGTTCGTTGGCGGCGATGCTGACGAAACCCGGGGCCAGGCCGCACTGGGGCGCGAAGGCGGTATCCGCGCCGTCGGCGATGTTGCGGACCTGCTCGGTGACGGCCACGTCCTCGGTCAGGTCGAAATAGTGCATACCGCGCTTGCGGCAGGCCTCCGCCACCGGCACGTTGCAGAAATAGGGCAGGCCGGAGATGACCGCATCGGCCGCATGCGCGTCGAGATGGGCATCGAGCGCGGCGCGGTCGGTGGCGTCGAAACCGAAAGCGTGCACATTCGGCAGGCCGTGCGCCTTGGCTACGGCGGCGGCGGCAGCCGCGTCGACGTCCGCCAGGTCCACGTGGTAGTCGCCGGATTCCGCCAGCAGGCCGGAAATCAGGGCCCCGATCTTGCCGGCCCCGAGAACGAGAACTCGATGCATTTGGTGCTCCCCAGGTTGAGCCGGCCCCCTGCCGGCCCAAATATTGAATGAGCCCGGTCGGACGACCCGGCTCGCGCGTGACGCAATTATCGCGGCTCGAGCCGTGCCGCGCCAGCCGCGTCTCCCGGCGCCGGGCTTTTGCACTGCGGCATTAATGGTTACGATGCGCCCATGAGTGCAGACCCCGCAAGCATCGAGTGGCAACCGGGCAGCTGGCAGGCCCGCCCCGCCCTGCAGCAGCCCGCGTACCCGGACGCCGCGGCGCTGGACGCCGTGGTCCGGCGCCTGTCGAAGCTGCCCCCGCTGGTGGTCTCCTGGGAGGTCGAGGCGCTGAAGAAGCAGGTCGCGCGCGCCCAGCGCGGCGAAGCCTTCCTCCTGCAGGGCGGCGATTGCGCCGAGAATTTCTCCGACTGCAATTCCGACCAGATTGCGCGCAAGCTGAAGATCCTGTTGCAGGTCAGCGTGGTGCTGCTGCACAGCCTGAAAAAGCCCGTCATCCGCGTCGGACGCATGGCGGGGCAGTACGCCAAGCCGCGCTCGGCCGATACCGAGACACGGGACGGCGTGACCCTGCCGAGCTACCGCGGCGACCTGGTGAACCGCAACGCCTTCACGCCGCAAGACCGTGCGCCGGACCCCGAGCTGATGCTCGAGGGCTACCATCGCGCGGCGCTGACGCTGAATTTTGTGCGCGCGCTGGCGGAGGGCGGCTTTGCCGACCTGCATCACCCCGAGTACTGGGACATCGGCTTCGCCCAGTCGACGCCCTTCGAGCAGGCCTACAAGCGCATCGTCAAGAGCATCACCGACTCGATGGACTTCTTCGAGTTCATCTCCGGGCAGCCCGTGCATCGCACCCGGCGGATCGATTTCTACGCTTCACACGAGGGCCTGCACCTGCTGTACGAGCAGGCGCAAACGCGGTTCATCGAGCGCTGGGGGCGCTGGTACAACCTGTCGACCCATTACCCCTGGATCGGCATGCGCACGGCACAGCTCGACGGCGCCCACGTCGAGTATTTCCGCGGCATCGCGAACCCGATCGCGGTGAAGGTCGGTTCGGGCATGAGCATCGAGTGGCTGGAAGGCCTGCTCGACGTGCTCAACCCCGACAACGAGCCCGGGCGCCTGACGCTGATTCATCGCTTCGGTTCAGGCAAGATCGCCGAGCATCTTCCCGCCATGATCGAGGCGGTGCGCGCCAAGGGCGCTACCGTGCTGTGGGTGTGCGATCCCATGCACGGCAATACCGAGACCACTTCCAGCGGCATCAAGACGCGCAGTTTCGACCGCATTCTCGCGGAGGTGGAGCAGGCCTTCCGCATCCACGAGGAAATGGGCAGCTACCTCGGCGGAGTGCACTTCGAGCTGACGGGGGACGACGTCACAGAGTGCATCGGCGGGGCGCGCGGGCTTACCGAGGCCGACCTGGAGCGCGCTTACCTTTCGCAGGTCGACCCGCGGCTGAACTACGAGCAGGCCCTCGAGCTGGCGATGCGGATCGCGGAGCTGCGCGGGCGCTGAGCCAGGCCGGGGGTATTTCCACCTCGCGCCATGCACCGGGGTCCAGCCCCGCGAGGCCGAAAGGCCCCACCTCAGTACGCACCAGGCGCAAGGTCGGGTAGCCCACGGCGGCCGTCATACGGCGGACCTGGCGATTCCGCCCCTCGCGAATGCGCAGTTCCAGCCAGCTGTCCGGGATTTCGCGTCGCACGCGGATCGGCGGGTCCCGCGGCCACAGTTCCGGTGCGGACATGAGGCGCGCGCGGGCCGGCAGCGTCGGGCCGTCTTTCAGCTCGACGCCGGCGCGCAGGCGCTCGAGCGCGGCCTCGTCGGGGACGCCCTCGACCTGGGCCCAGTAGGTCTTCCAGGTGCGGTGGCGCGGCTGGCTCAGCAGCGCCTGGAGCTGTCCGTCGTCAGTGAGAAGCAACAGGCCTTCGCTGTCGTAATCGAGGCGCCCCGCAGGATAAACGCCGGGCACGTCGATGTAGTCCGCGAGGGTGGCGCGCCCCCCGCTGGCGCTGAACTGGCTCAGCACGCGGAACGGCTTGTTGAACAGCAGGAGGCGCGGCGGGGGCATTGGCGCATGATGCCGCCCCCGTTGCGGAACTGTCACGCCTGCGGCAAGGTCTGCATTCCCGTGATCCGGATTAAAGCCTGAAAAAAGGAAACGCCGTGGCGCGCACCCTCGCAGTTGCTCTCCTGCTTGCCCTGGCAGCGGTTCCGGCCGCCGCCGCCGTCCGTTTCGCGGCCTGGACGCCGGAGGGGATCGATGCGGTCATAGCGGCGGCCACTGCGCGTGACGGCTACGTCATGGTGGTGATCACCCAGCCTGACTGGTGTCCGGGATGTATCAAGCTGGACCGGGAACTGCTGCGCAATCCCGAGGCCGAGGGGATTGCGGCGCTGACTGCAGACTGGCAGGTGCTGGAGGTGCTCGGCTACGACGAGCCCGACGCCACCTTCCTTGCGCAACAGGGGCTCGGCTTCCTCGGCACGCCGACCACTTTGCTGCTGCGTCCGCAGCCGGGCGATACCCGCCTGGGCGACGCGCGCCAGGTGGCGGCGATCGTGGGTTATCCGGAAGACTACGAGGCGCAGCTGCGCCAGGCTGCCCAGGGGCATGACGCCATCGTCACCGCGCAGGCGGCGGTGCGCGAAGACAACGACGTGGCGTCGCTGGAAGCCCTGGCACAGGCATATCTCGCGGCTGGCCAGGCAGATCGTGCCCGCCGGGTGTTCCAGAGCCTGTTGTTACGCGAAGAACTCACGCCGGAGCAGCAACTGGACATTTCCCTGCAGGCCATCCTGCAACCGACCCAGCGCGTCGAAAACGACCATGCGCGGACGCTGCAGGAGCTGGAAGCCTGGGCGCAGCGCTACCCGCAGGGACGCAAGCGGCAGGATTTCATGTACGCGAGGGCCTGGGCCCTGCTGGCCACGGGGCAGCTCGAGGCAGCGGACGCATATATCAACGAAGTGTATGCGGGCAGCGACGACGCGGACACCGTGGCGCAGTATCTCTACCTGGCGTTCCGTGAGCCGACAAGGACCCTGCTGCCGGCGGCGGAGGCACGGGCGCGCACGGCGATCACGGCCTTCCCCGAGCAGGCGGCGCGGTTTTACTCGGCCCACGGGCGACTGTTGCGGCGCATGGGACGGCTCGAGGAAGCGGAGCAGGCCTTCGCCGCGGCCGTGGCCCGGGCGGCGCCGGACAACCCGAGCCTCGGCACCTACCAGGGCCAGCTCGAGTTCGTGCGCCGGGAACTCGCATCCCGCGGCGGCTGAGCCGCCTTTTCACGCCTCGAACGCTCCTCGAACGCTCCTCG
>CAYPTW010000010.1:36804-39773 GCA_964413755.1 uncultured Thioalkalivibrio sp.
CCTCGAACGCTCCTCGAACGCTCCTCGGGCGCGGCCACGCGCTTTGCATTGCCCGTTGCGGCGCACTAATATGACGCAGTGCAGAAATCATTCGGCGAGGGCCCCTTCGGCCGCGCCGAGTGGGCGTTTTTTGACCGCCCGGCCCTGCGCCATCCCGCTCCTGATCGAGAAGGACAGCCATGACCAACGCACCGTCCGACACTGGATACCGGATCCTCGGTCCCGTCCGCGAAGGCTACGAGACGATCCTCACCCCCGAGGCGATGGATTTCCTCGCCGATCTCGCGCGCCGTTTCGGCCCGCGGGTCGATGAACTGCTCGCGCGGCGCAAGGCACGCCAGGCCGAGATCGACGCTGGCGAGCTGCCCGACTTCCTGCCCGAGACGGCCGACGTCCGCGCCGGGGACTGGCGCGTAGGGGAGATCCCGGCCGACCTGCAGGATCGCCGCGTGGAGATCACCGGACCGGTCGATCGCAAGATGATCATCAACGCCCTGAATTCCGGCGCCAAGGTGTTCATGGCGGATTTCGAGGACTCGATGACGCCGGCCTGGGACAACCTGTTGCCGGGGCACATCGCCTTGCGCGACGCGGTGGCGCGCACCATCAGTTTCACTTCCCCCGAAGGCAAGCAATACCAGCTCAAGGACGAAGTCGCGACGCTGTTCGTCCGGCCGCGTGGCTGGCACTTGTTCGAGAAGCATGTCGAGGTCGACGGGCGCCAGGTGCCCGGCGGCCTGTTCGACTTCGGGCTGTACCTGTTCCATAACGCGCACGCAACGGCAAAGATCGACTCCGGCCCATACTTCTACCTGCCGAAGCTGGAGAGCCACCTGGAAGCCCGGCTGTGGGCCGAGGTGTTCCGCTACGCCGAGGATGCGCTTGGTCTCGAACGCGGCACCATCAAGTGCACGGTGCTCATCGAGACCATCCTTGCGGCCTTCGAGATCGACGAGATCCTGTTCGAACTGCGCGAGCACATCGTCGGCCTGAATTGCGGTCGCTGGGACTACATATTCAGCTTTATCAAGAAGTTCCAGAACTATCCTGAGTTTACGCTTCCGGACCGGCACCAGGTCACCATGGCGACGCACTTCCTGCGCTCCTACTCGCAGCTGGTGATCAAGACCTGCCACCGCCGCGGTGCCCTGGCGATCGGCGGCATGGCCGCCCAGATCCCGATCAAGGGCGATCCCGAGGCCAACGAAGCGGCGCTGGCCAAGGTGCGCGCGGACAAGGAGCGCGAGGCAGGCGACGGCCACGACGGCACCTGGGTGGCGCACCCGGGCCTGGTCGCCGTGGCCATGGAAATTTTCGACCAGCACATGCCTAAGCCGAACCAGCTGGACAAGCTGCGCGAGGACGTACACGTCACCGCGGCCGACCTGCTGCAGATGCCGGCAGGGGAGATCACCGAAGCCGGCCTGCGCAGCAACGTGTCCGTCGGTATCCAGTACATGGCCGCCTGGCTGGGCGGGAACGGCTGCGTGCCGCTGTACAACCTGATGGAGGACGCGGCCACCGCGGAGATCGCCCGGGCGCAGGTCTGGCAATGGATCCGCCATCCGCAGGGCGTGCTGGACGACGGGCGCAAGGTCACATACGCCTTGTACGAACAGATTCGAGACGAAGAATTGGCCAAGATCAGGGAAGAAGTGGGCGAGGATGTTTTCTCCTCGGGTCACTACACAGAGGCGGCCAGGCTTCTCGACCGCATCACGGCCGAGAAGCATTGCATGGACTTCCTGACGCTGGTGGCTTACGAGGCCATCGACTGAGGGGACACCGGGGACATCACACAGAGGAACACGCGATGACACGCCTGTCGGCAGAAGCACTGAAGAAGGACTGGGAAGAAAATCCGCGCTGGAAGGGCGTTACGCGCCCCTATAGCGCCGAGGATGTGACGCGACTCCGCGGCACCGTGGACATCGAGTACTCGCTCGCCCGCCAGGGTGCCGAGAAGCTCTGGAAGTATCTCCACGAGAAGCCGTTCGTGAACGCGCTCGGCGCGCTGACCGGCAACCAGGCTATGCAGCAGGTGAAGGCCGGTCTGAACGCGATCTACCTTTCCGGCTGGCAGGTGGCGGGCGACGCCAACCTCGCCGGCGAGATGTACCCGGACCAGTCGCTGTACCCGGCCAACTCCGTGCCGGCAGTAGTGCGCCGGATCAATCGCACGCTGCTGCGGGCCGACCAGCTGCACCATGCCGAAGGCAATGACAGCATCGACTGGATGCAGCCCATCGTGGCGGATGCGGAAGCCGGCTTCGGCGGCGTGCTCAACGCCTTCGAGCTGATGAAGGACATGATCGACGCCGGCGCGGCCGGCGTGCATTTCGAGGACCAGCTTTCCTCGGCCAAGAAGTGCGGTCACATGGGCGGCAAGGTCCTGGTGCCCACCAGCGAGGCCGTCAGCAAGCTGGCGGCGGCGCGTCTTGCCGCGGACGTCTGCGGCGTGCCGACCCTGCTGGTGGCCCGCACCGATGCCGATGCCGCGAACCTGCTTACCTCGGACATCGACGAGCGCGACCATCCGTTCATCACCGGCGAGCGCACCTCGGAGGGCTTCTTCCGCGTCAACGCCGGGATTGACCAGGCCATTTCGCGCGGCCTGGCCTACGCGCCGCTGGCCGACCTGGTGTGGTGCGAGACCTCGGTCCCCGACCTCGGTATGGCGAAGAAGTTCGCCGAGGCCATGCACAAGGAATTCCCGGACCAGATGCTGGCCTACAACTGCTCCCCGTCCTTCAACTGGAAGCGCCACCTGGACGACGCCACCATCGCCAAGTTCCAGAAGGAACTCGGCGCCATGGGCTACAAGTTCCAGTTCATCACGCTCGCCGGCTTCCACGCCCTGAACTACAGTATGTTCACGCTGGCCAAGGGCTACAAGGAAAGCCAGATGAAGGCGTACGTGGAGCTGCAGGAAGCGGAGTTCGCCAGCGAGAAGGACGGCTACACGGCCA
>CAYPTW010000011.1:0-3146 GCA_964413755.1 uncultured Thioalkalivibrio sp.
ACAGCACCGCCCTCGAGCTCGCCCGCCGCGGCTGGCGCGTGTTCGCGGGCGTGCGCAAGGAAGCCGACGGCGACGCGCTCAAGCGCGAGGCCGAAGGCGAGGTGCACATCGTGCTGCTCGACGTCGCCGACGAGGCCTCGATCGACTCCGCGGCCGCGCTCCTCGCCGAGCAGACGGGCGGGAAACTGCACGGCCTGGTGAACAACGCCGGCGTGTATCTCGGCGGGCCGCTGGAACTGATGCGGCCGGAGGAGATCCGCAAGACCCTCGACGTCAACGTCACCGGCCTGTTGCTGCTGACGCGCGCCTGCCTGCCGCTGTTGCGCGCCGCGCAGGGCCGCATCGTGAATATCAGCTCCATCTCCGGCCTCATCGCCATGCCCGGCGTGAGCGTCTATGCCGCGTCCAAGCACGCGGTGGAGGCGGTCACCGATGCCTTGCGCGTGGAGTTACAGCCTTTCGGCATCAAGGTGGTCGCGGTCGAGCCCGGCGGCGTGAAGACGCCGATCTGGGACAAGGGCGCGAAGCGCGACGCGGCCGCGCGCGAGGATCGCGGCACCGCGGAGACGCGCGAGCTCTATGCCCCCATCGTGCGCCTGCTGGAAAAGCTGAACGCCAAGCCGGGCGGCCTGCCGCCGGAGGCGCTGGCGGAGGTGGTGACCGAAGCGCTGGAGTCGGCCAAGCCGAAGAACCGCTACCTGGTGGGCAAGGATGCCAAGGCGCTGAAGATGCTCACGCGGCTGCCCGACGGGCTGCGCGACAAGGCCATCGCCGCCAAGATCTGGGGCTGACGCCCGCGCTCAAGCGGGCCGGGCTGCCGTCAGGCGCGCCACCTTAGCAGGGCGGCAAGACCGCCCTCTTCCATGGCCGCCGCGACCTTGTCCATGAAGCGCTTGTGGCCGCGCCACTCCACCTTCCAGGCGTCGGCGCGGTCGATGGCCTGCAGCAGCCAGTCGTCGCTGGTGCCGACCTCGTCCACCAGGCCCAGCTCGAGCGCACGCGTGCCGTACCAGTACTCGCCGGTGGCCACGCGCTCCATGTCCAATTCGGGCCGGTAGCGCGCCACCATCTGCCGGAACAGCGTGTGCACTTCCTCCAGCTCCTCGCGCAGCTTGTCGCGGTCCTCGTCCGTGACTTCGCCGAACATGCTGACCGTGCGCTTGTAACGGCCCGCCTTGACCTGCTCCACCGTGATTCCCCGCTCGTCGAGCAGGCGGCGGAAGTTCGGCACCTGGGCCAGCACGCCGATGGAGCCGATGATGGCGAAGGGCGCCGCGATGATGCGGTCGGCGACGCAGGCCATGAGGTAGCCCCCGCTCGCCGCTACCTTGTCCACCGCCGCCGTCAGCGGGATACCACGCTCACGCAGCCGCACCAGCTGGGACGCAGCCAGGCCGTGCTCGTGCACCAGGCCGCCGGCGTTCTCCAGGCGCACCAGGACTTCGTCTCCCTTCTCGGCCACCGCGAGCACCGCGTTGACCTCTTCCCGCAGCGAGGCTGTGGCGCTGGCGCGAATGTCGCCGCGGAAGTCCAGCACGAACACCCGCTTGCGCTGCTGGTCTTTCTCCGCCTTGGCCTCGCGCTTGCGCTCCTTGGCCAGCTGCTTGCGCTCAGCCTTGGGCAGTAACGCGCTGCGCAGCCCGTCGGCCGCCTGGCGCAGGCGCTTCTTCAGGTCGGTGACCTTCATGCCTTCCGACTCGCGGGCGCGACGCTGCAGGTTCACCAGCGCCGCGGCGACGAACAGGATGGCGGCCGCCAGGGTGACGGTCTTGGCGAAGAACAGTCCGTATTCGAGCAGGGCTTCGGTCACGTCGGGCTCACTTCCGGGTGGTCGGGTTGCGCGCTATGGTAGCGCAGCCCGAAGCCCCGCCGGGCCTACTGCCACAAGGGAACAAGCAATGGAAATCGTGTTCAGCCCTGAACACCGCAGGCAGCACGGCCGCGCCGAGCTGACCGACGGCCGCCTGGTGCCGGTGTACGAACACCCGGGACGCCTCGACGCCATCCTCGAGACGCTGGCGCGGCGCGGCTTCGCTGACCCGGTCGAGCCGGAAGACCGCGGGCTCGAGCCGATCGTCGCCGTGCACGACCCGGCCTACGTCGCCTTCCTCGAGTGCGCCTGGGACGAGTGGGTCGCCGCGCACGGGCCCGAGGGCGACGCCCTGCCGCTGAGCTGGCGCGCGCCGGGGATGCGCGAAGATCGCGAGCCGACCCGCATCGACGGCCGGCTGGGCCACTGGTCCTTTGACGCCGGCACCCCGATCACCGCCGGCACCTGGGCCGCGGCCTACTCGGCCGCGCAGGCCGCCGACACCGCGCGCCGCCGCGTCAGTGCCGGGGCCCGGGCCGCCTTCGCCCTGGCGCGCCCGCCGGGACATCACGCAGGCTCACGCTTCTTCGGCGGTTACTGTTTCCTCAACGGCGCCGCTATCGCCGCACAGGGCTTTCGCGCCGCCGGGGTCGAGCGGGTCGCCGTGCTCGACGTGGACTACCACCACGGCAACGGCACGCAGCAGATCTTCGCCGGCCGGCCCGACGTGTTCACCGTCTCGCTGCACGCCGACCCGAGTTTCTGTTTCCCCTTCTTCCTCGGCCATGCCGACGAGACCGAGGGCGGCACGCACCTGAACCTGCCGCTGCCGAAAGGCACCGACTGGGCGCTTTACCTGCCGGCGCTCGAGACCGCGCTGGACCGGGTCCGGGCGCAAGAACCCGGCGCGCTGGTGGTATCGCTCGGCGTCGACACCTGGGACGGCGACCCGATTTCGAGCTTCAAGCTGCAGACCGCCGATTACCGGCAGATGGCCCGCCGCATCGGTGCGCTCGGCCTCCCGACGGTCATCGTCATGGAAGGCGGTTACGCGGTCGAATCGATCGGCGACAACGTGGCGGAGTTCCTCGAGGGCTTTGCCTCGGACTGAGCGTCATGCGCGGCCCGCTCGCAAGAGCACAGGACTCGCAGCGGCAGTGACTCGCCCGTGCTCGGCGCCGGCGCTCGACTCGGTGCCGGCCGCCACGGCCTGCCACGACGCTCGTTACGTGCAATTTGGCAACTGAGCTGCTGGATCCTGTTCATGGCGCTCTCCTCTGCGTTTTCTCTTTCCTTACTTGCAGAGATGCGCCAGGTCGGCGCGGCGTCGCACGAC
>CAYPTW010000011.1:3246-16411 GCA_964413755.1 uncultured Thioalkalivibrio sp.
AACAACTCGCCCTGCCCTCCCGGCGCGCGGAACAGGTCTTCACGCAGGCGGAATCCTTCGCCCTGGTCCAGTCCCGCACGCCGCACGGCGATGCGGAAGCGCCGCGCGATCAACTCGGCGAACACGCCCTCGCCGCGCAGTCGCGTGCCGAAGCGAGCGTCATTGTCCCGGCCGCCACGCATCTGCTGCACCAGGCTCATGACGTGGCTCGCCCGCTCCGGCAGATGCTCGTCCAGCCATTCCCGGAACAGCGGCGCCACCTCGTGCGGCAGCCGCAACAGGGCGTAACTCGCCCGCGTGGCGCCGGCAGCGGCCGCCTGCGCCAGGATCTCCTCCAGGTCCACGTCGGTCACGGCAGGAATCACCGGCGAGACCAGCACGCCGACCGGCACCCCCGCCGCCGCCAGGCTGGCGATGGCGCGCAGGCGGCGCCCCGGCGCCGAGGCGCGCGGCTCAAGCTTCGCCGACAGCCGGTTGTCGAGGCTGGTGACCGAGACCAGCACCGCCACCAGCCCGTCGCGCGCCATGGCGGCAAGCAGGTCGAGGTCGCGCTCGACCATGGCGCTCTTGGTGATGATGGTGCAGGGATGGCGCGCCTCGGCCAGCACCTCCAGCAACTCGCGCGTCACGCGATAGCGTTTCTCGATCGGCTGGTAGGGATCGGTGTTGGCGCCGAGGTTGATCGGGGTCGGCCGGTAGCCGCGCTTCGACAGCGTGGCGCGCAACAGCTCGGCGGCATTGGTCTTGGCGTAAAGCTTGGTCTCGAAGTCCAGCCCGGGCGACAGGTCGAGATAGGCGTGGCTGGGCCGCGCGTAGCAGTAGACGCAGCCGTGCTCGCAGCCGCGATAGGGATTGATGGAGGCGTCGAAGGGGATGTCGGGCGACTGGTTGCGCGAGACGATGCTGCGCGCGCGCTCTTCTGTAACCGCGGTGGCCGGCCGCCCCGGCGCGTCCTCCGGATCCGGGAACCAGCCGTCGTCGACCGACTCGCGCGCGACGCGCTCGAAGCGCCCCTGCGGATTCGACGGCGCGCCGCGCCCCTTCACCGGCCTAAAGCCCGCAGTTGTTCTTCTCGAAGACCTGGTCGGCGCGATAGCTGGAGCGCACCAGCGGGCCGGACACCACCTCGAGGAAACCCATCTCCAGCCCGATGCGGCGGTACTCGGCGAACTCTTCCGGCGTGACGAAGCGCTCCACCGGCAGGTGGTTCGCAGTCGGCCGCAGGTACTGGCCGAAGGTCACGATATCCACGTTGCGCGCCTTCAGGTCCTCGAGCGTCTCGAGGATCTCGGCGTCGGTCTCGCCCAGGCCGAGCATCAGGCTGGTCTTGGTCAGCACCTCGGGCCGGTGGCGCTTGGCATGCTCGAGCACGTCCAGCGTCTGCTCGTAGCCGGCGCGCGGGTCGCGCACCGGGTGGGTGAGGCGGCGCACCGTCTCCAGGTTCTGGGCATAGACCTCCAGCCCGGAGTCCACCACCGTCTCGATCGCGCCGAGGTCGCCGCGGAAGTCCGGCGTCAGCGCCTCGACGGCGGTGTCCGGATTGAGCGCCTTGATCTCGCGCACGCAGGCGGCGTAATGCGCCGCGCCGCCGTCCGGCAGGTCGTCGCGATCGACACTGGTGATGACCACGTAGCGCAGGCCCATCAGCTGCACCGAGCGCGCCGAGTTGGCGGGCTCCTCCGCATCCAGCCAGCCGCGCGGGTTGCCGGTGTCCACGGCGCAGAACTGGCAGGCGCGGGTGCAGACCGAGCCCATGATCATCAGCGTCGCGGTGCCGTTGTTCCAGCACTCGCCGATGTTGGGGCACATGGATTCCTCGCACACCGTGGCGAGCCGGTGCTCGCGCACGTTCTGCTTCACCTTCGAGAAGCCCTCGCCGCTCGGCATTTTCGCCCGCAGCCACGGCGGCTTGCGCCCATGCGGCGCGGCCTCGGCGCGCGGGTTCTGCTTCACGCCGTTCTTGATCGCGGCGAAGCCCTGCTCGGTGCGGAACTTGGCCCCGCTCGGCACCCGAGCCGGCTGCACGATGGGGATGCCCTTGAAGTTGGTGTCCATGGCGGCGAATTCTCTCACGGGCGGCGAGCATGTGGACACGCCGATGGTTGTTAATGCGAACGATTCGCATTATTCTACGGTTCCATTTCAGTCAATTCTCAGGAGTCGACATGCGCGCCCGCTTCCGGAACCTCCTCTCCCCTGCGCTGGCCGTCCTGCTGGCGGCACTGGCGCTCTACGGTTGCAGCCGGGAGAGCACCCCCGAATCCCAGGCCGGGGCGGACGCCCGGCCCGACGGCGGCGTGATCAACATCTATTCCGCCCGCCACTACCAGAGCGACGATGACCTCTACCAGGCCTTCACCGACGCTACCGGCATCCGCGTGCAGCGCATCGAGGGCAAGGACGACGCGCTGATCGAGCGCATCCTGCAGGAAGGCAGCGCCTCGCCCGCCGACATCCTGTTCACGGTCGACGCCGGCCGCCTGTGGCGCGCCGAGCAAGCCGGGGTCTTCCAGGCCGCCTCCTCGTCCGTCCTGGAGCGGCGCATTCCGGCCCAGCTGCGGCACCCGGACGGCAAGTGGTTCGGCTTCTCCACCCGCGCGCGGATCATCTTCTACGACAAGACGCGCATCGAGCCGGGCGCCATCACCCGCTACGAGGACCTGGCCGACCCGCGCTGGCAGGGCGAGCTCTGCATCCGCTCCGGCGGCAACATCTACAACCTGTCGCTCATGGCCTCGCTGATCGAGGCGCACGGGCTGGAGGCCGCCGAGGAATGGGCGCGCGGTGTGGTCGCCAACTTCGCGCGTGACCCGCAGGGCGGCGACACCGACCAGATCCGCGCCGTGGCGGCCGGCGAGTGCGGCATTGCCGTCGCCAACACCTACTACTTCGCCCGGCTGATGACTTCGGACGACCCGGCGGACCAGGCGGTGGTGGAAAAACTGGGCTGGGTGTTCCCGAACCAGGCAGACCGTGGCACGCACGTGAACATTTCCGGTGCCGGCATCATCGCCAGCGCACCGAATGCGGCCGGCGCACTCAAGTTCCTGGAGTTCCTCGCCTCCCCCGAGGCGCAGACGCGCTTCGCGCAGGGCAACAACGAATACCCGGTGGTGCCGGGCGCGGCGCTGGACAACCCCGCGCTGGAGACCCTGGGCGAGTTCAAGGCCGACCCGATCGACGCCACGCTGTACGGCGTGCACCAGGCCGAGGCGCAGCGCGCGCTCGACCGCGCCGGCTGGAAGTAAGCGGCTTCGTGCGCGGATGCCTGCGCGGTGAGCGGTAAACGACGGCTGCAGTCGCTGCCGCTCGCCGCGCTGTTCGTGGCGGGGCTCGTGGCGCTGCCGGTGCTGACGGTGGCATTGCACGTCCTGCTGCCGGACGAGGGCGCGTGGCGCCATATCGTCGACGTGCTGCTGCCCGACTACCTGCGCAACACATTGTTGCTGGTGACGGGTACGGCATTCGGCGTCATCGCCCTCGGGCTCACCACGGCGTGGCTGGTGTCGGTGTGCCGCTTCCCCGGCCGCCGCCTGTTCGAGTGGGCCCTGGTGCTGCCGCTGGCATTCCCCGCCTACGTCATCGCCTACACCTACACCGACCTGCTGCAGGTGTCGGGCCCGGTGCAGACCTGGATCCGCGAGGTCACCGGCTGGTCGGCGCGCGAATACTGGTTCCCACCCATCCGCTCGCTCGGCGGCGCCGTGGCGATGCTCTCGCTGGTGCTCTATCCCTATGTCTACCTGCTCGGGCGCGCCGCCTTCGTGCAGCAGTCCAGCGGCGTGCTGGAAGCGGCGCGCACGCTCGGCTGCGGGCCATGGGGCGCGTTCTTCAAGGTGGCGTTGCCGATGGCGCGACCGGCGCTGGTGGCGGGCCTGCTGCTGGCGCTGATGGAGACCCTGGCGGACTTCGGCACCGTGGCCTACTTCGGCGTGCCGGTGTTCACCACCGGCATCTACCGTGCCTGGTTCTCCCTCGGCGACCCGGTCTCCGCGGCCAAGCTCTCGGCCGTGCTGCTCGCCTTCGTCATGGCGCTGGTGGCGCTGGAGCGCTGGAACCGCGGCGCCATGCGCTTCCACCAGCTCGGCGCCCCGGCCGCCCAGCACAAGCCCTACAGGCTGCGCGGCTGGCGCGCCGCGCTCGCGGTGCTCGCCTGCATGGTCCCGCTCGGCTTCGGCTTCCTGCTGCCCGCGGCACGCCTCGCGTGGCTGGCCTGGGTCGGGGGCGACGCCCAGTTCGGCACGCGCTATCTCGGCCTGCTGTGGAACAGCGTCAGCCTGGCCGGCATCAGCGCCGTGGTGGCGGTCGCCGCGGCAGTGATCGTGGGCTACGGCCTGCGCCTGCAGCCCGGCCGGCTGATGCGCGGCGTGCATCGCATCGCCGGCCTCGGCTACGCCATCCCGGGCTCGGTGATCGCCGTCGGCGTACTCATCCCCCTGGCCGCAGCCGACCAGGGCCTGCGCGGGCTGCTGGCCTCGTGGTTCGGCATCGAAGTCGGACTGTTGCTCACCGGCGGCATCCTCGGCCTGCTGTTCGCTTACCTGGTGCGGTTCCTCGCCGTGTCACTGCAAAGCGTGGACGCCGGCCTCGCGCGCATCACCCCGGCCATGGACGACGCGGCGCGCGCGCTCGGCGACGGGGCCGGGCGCACCCTGCGCCGCGTGCACCTGCCCATCCTGCGCGTGAACCTGCTCACCGCGGGGCTGATCGTGTTCGTGGACGTGATGAAGGAACTGCCGGCCACCCTGATCCTGCGGCCGTTCGACTTTGACACCCTGGCCGTGCAGGCCTACAAGCTGGCCGCCGATGAGCGCCTGGCCGAGGCTTCAACCGCCTCGCTGGCCATCGTGGTGGCCGGGCTGATCCCGGTGATCCTGCTGGCGCGCCAGGTGTCGAAGCCCGTCAAGCGCCGCGAGCACAGCGCTGCCCCGCGCCTGATGGAAGCTACCGCGCCGGCCTGACCCTGGCGTCCCTGCCGCTCAGCGGCGTACCAGGATCGCCCACCAGCGCGCCACGTTGAGCAGGCTCATGAGCGAAGCCGCGACGTAAGTCATGGCGGCGGCCCGGAGGATACGCGCCGCATGCGGCGCATCACCCGCGAAGAGGACGTTGTGCTTCTCCAGCAGCGGCAGGGCGCGGCCGAAACTGGCGTCGACCTCGGTAGGCAGGGTGACGAAATGCACCAGGGTGGCGGAGGCCAGCGTCAGGAGGCCGCCCAGCAGCATCACCATGCCCAGCGACGGCGCGCGGGTGAGCATGCCGATGAAGGGCGAGGCCATGAGAATGCCCGCGCCGAGGCGCTCCATCGGCGACATCAGCCGCACCAGCTGGTGGCGTAGCCGCAGCGGCCCGTAGCCGGTGTGATCCTGCACCGCGTGGCCCACCTCGTGCGCGGCGACCGTGATGGCGGTGAGCGAGCACTGGTGGAAGTTGTCCGGGCTGAGCCGGACCACCTTCTCGGTGGGATCGTAGTGGTCGCCCTGCTGCGTCTCCTCGACGCGCACGTGCTCGATGCCCTCGCGCTTGAGCAGGAAGCGCGCCAGCTCGGCGCCGGTGCCGCCGTAGCGGTCCGCCGGGCTGGCGTACTTCTCCATGACACGCTTCACCCACAGCGACGGGCCGAACACCACGGCCGCCAGCACGGCGATGAGGATCAGCAGGTGCATATGGTCGGCAGCGCTCCCGTCATCAACCCTTCAGCGTCGCCATGTCGATGACGAAGCGATAGCGCACGTCGCTGCGTTGCATGCGCTCGTAGGCCGCGTTGATGTTCTTGATGTCGAGCATCTCGATATCGCAGGTGATGTCGTGCTCGCCGCAGAAATCCAGCATTTCCTGGGTCTCCGGCAGGCCGCCGATGAGCGAGCCGGCAATGCGGCGGCGTCCCAGCACCACCGGGAAAGTGTGCAGCGCCGGTTCCACCGGTCCGAGCAGTCCCACGATGATCAGCGTGCCGTCGCGCTTCAGCGCGTTGACGTAGGGGTTGAGGTCGTGCGGCACGGGCACCGTGTCGAGAATGAAGTCGAAGCTCGCCGCGGCGGCTTCCATCTGCGCCTCGTCCGTGGAGACGATGACGTGGTGCGCGCCCTGCTTCTTCGCTTCATCGACCTTGGAGGCGGAGCGCGTGAACACCGTCACCTCGGCGCCGAGCGCGCGCGCGAACTTGACGCCCATGTGGCCGAGCCCGCCCATGCCGACCACGCCCACGCGATGCCCCTTGCCGACGCCGAAGTGCTTCAGCGGCGAGTAGGTGGTGATGCCCGCGCACAGCAGCGGTGCCGCCGCGGCGAGGTCGAGATTCTCCGGCATGCGCAGCACGAAGCGGTCGCTGACCACGATCTGTTCCGAGTAACCGCCGTAGGTCGGCGTGCCGTCGTGGCGATCGACGCCGTTGTAGGTGCCGGTCCAGCCCTGCTCGCAATACTGCTCCAGGCCGTGCTCGCAGGAGCCGCATTCGCGGCAGGAATCCACCAGGCAGCCGACGCCGACCCGGTCGCCGGGCTTGAAGCCCTTCACGGCCGCGCCGACCGCCGTCACCGTACCGACGATCTCGTGGCCGGGCACGATCGGGTACGTGGTGATGCCCCAGTCGTTATAAGCCGTGTGCAGGTCGCTGTGGCAAACACCGCAATACTCGATCTCGATCACCACGTCATCGGGACGCGGCGCGCGGCGCTGGATTGGGTACGGGTGGACACCGGAGTCCGGCGACTGGGCGGCGTAGGCTTTTGCCTGGGGCATGACTGGACTCCTGGAGATCGGCTGCGTCGGGACCACGATTATGCCACTGATGCGAGCGCGCCCGGCGGCGGCGCACCCGCGCCATGGGTAACGCGCCGTGGTAGCCTCTTGCGCTGGCGACCCGGGCAAGCTTGCCGGGGCCGCGGCGGCAATGATCGTCCGCGAGAGGGAGAGGGTCGTTTGCAACAACAGCCGCAGGGGCCGATACCGCTCGTCGTAGGCATAACGGGACATCGCGACCTGGTGGACGTCGAGGTGCCCGTACTCCGCGCCCGGATCGCGGAACTGTTCGATTACCTCGCCAACGAGTTTCCGGGTGTGCCGCTCAAGGCCATCTCGGCGCTGGCCGAGGGCGCCGACCGGCTGTTCGCCATCACGGCGCTGGAACGGGACGTGCCCCTGGTCGCCATCCTGCCCATGCCGGCGCACGACTACGAGCAGGACTTCACTACGCAAGATTCCCGCCACGCGTTTCGCGGCCTGCTGGCACAGGCGGAGATCGTGGAGCTCGCGCCGCCCGCGGGACACGGCCCGTCGTCGACGCAGTCCGGGCGCGAGGCGCGCTACGCCGCGGCCGGGATGTTCATCGCCAGTCACTGCCAGGTGCTGGTGGCCTTGTGGGACGGCAAGCCGACGGAGCAACGTGGCGGCACCGCCGATATCGTGAGCTATCGCGTCACCGGCTACCTGCACGGCACTGAAGCCGACGAGATCCGTCCCGAAGACCTCCTCGCAGACAACGAGAACGATCTCGTCTACCACATCGCGTGTTCCCGCGACCGCCCGGACGGCGAGCCCGTCGCGGGCCGGGTGGCCGGCGAGGTGGGCTGGCTGACGGATGACCCGGACGAACCGCGCACCAGCGACCTGCCGGGACACTACCGCAACATTTTCCGGCATATCGAGATCTTCGACCTCGAGTGCCTGCAGCATGCGGAGGCGATCCGCCGGGAAGGCCGGTCGCTGCTCGAGAACCGGCCGTTCCCTCCCGCCGTGCAGCATGTCGACGAACTGTTCTGCATGGCGGACTGGCTCGCGAACCTCTACCAGAAACGCGTCTCGCGCTCGCTCAAGACCCTGTACACGCTGGGCTTCCTCATGGGCAGCGCCTTTGTGCTCTATTCCGACCTGTACCCGGCGCGGCCCGCGTTGTGGGCTTTCCTGCTGTTGTTCGGCGCCGGCCTGTACCTGCACCGCCGCGCCGAGAAAGGCGCCTGGCACCGGCGCTACCTCGACTACCGCGCCCTGGCGGAGGGCCTGCGCGTGCAGGTCTACTGGAGCATGGCAGGCCTGTCGAGCCCCGGCGCAGGACGCTTCGCCCACGACGTGTTCCTGCAGAAGCAGGACGTCGAGCTGTCGTGGATCCGGCACGTCATGCGCACCGCCGCCATCAAGAGCGACGCCACGTCCGGCGAGGTGGCGGTGCGGCAACCGGACGGCATCGAATTCGCCAGCCGGGAGTGGATCGGCAGCGAGGACAGCGGACAGATCGGCTACTACAGCAGCCGCACGGTGCAGCGCTCGCGCCGCAATGCGCTGACGCAACGTGTCGGACTCCTCGCCCTGTGGGCCGGTATCGCCCTGGCCCTGATGCTGGCGATTACCGGCTCCCACCTGCCCGACGGGTGGCATGATGCGCTGCTGTTCAGCATCGGCGCCCTGACCCTGGCCGCCGCGGTGCGCGATGCCTACGCCTTCCGCACCGCCGACCGGGAACTCGTGAAGCAGTACCGCTTCATGCACAAGATTTTCAGCAACGCGCGGCGCCGCCTCGACGCCGCCACCAGCGACACGGAACGGCGCGGCGTGCTGCGCGCCCTCGGCGATGCTTCGCTCGACGAGCACACCGAGTGGATCCTCATGCACCGCGAGCGACCGCCCGAACATGGCAAGTTCTGACCGGCCGGCCCCGGCCTCCCGGCAGGCTGTCTCGCCATGAGCGAGGCCTACAAGGCTTTCATCAGCTACAGCCACGCCGACGAAGCATGGGCAACCTGGCTGCAGCGCGGCCTGGAGCGATACCGGATACCCGGCCACCTCAGGGCAGCGCGGCCGGAACTGCCGCGACGCCTGTATCCCGTGTTCCTGGATCGCGAAGAGCTGGCCTCCAGCGGCGACCTGGGCGACTCCATCCGCACGGCGCTGGCGCGTGCCGAGGCCCTGATCGTGGTCTGCTCGCCCGCCGCTGCGGCGTCGCACTGGGTGAACGAGGAGATCCGCCTGTTCCGCTCTGTCGCGCCCCACCGGCCGGTGCTGTGCCTGATGGTGGCCGGCAGCCCCGACGCCGCCAGCGACCAGTGCGCCTTCCCGCCTGCGCTGTGCCATGACGACACGGGCGCTGCGTTACCCGAGCCTCTTGCCGCCGACCCGCGCGAGCACGCCGACGGGCGCCGCGGGGCGCTGCTCAAGATTGCCGCCGGGCTGCTCGGAGTGGGCATCGATGCCCTGCGGCAGCGGGACCAGCAACGCCGCCTGCGGGTCGCCTCGGGCGCGGCCGCGCTGGCCTCGGTGGTGGCGGTGGTCACTATCGCCCTGGCCATCAACGCCCAGCTGGCGCGTGACGAAGCCGAGCTGCGCCGCGGCCAGGCCGAGAACCTGATCGGGTTCATGCTGGGCGACCTGCGCTCGCGCCTGGAGCCGCTCGGCCAGCTCGAGATGCTGGATGCCGTCGGCGCGCAGGCCATGCAGTACTTCGCCGAGCTCGGCGACCAGGGCAGCGAAGAGGAGCTCCTGGCGCGCGCCATGGCGCTGCGCCAGATCGGCGAAGTGCGTTTCCACCAGGGGCAGCTGGAGGAGGCGCTGGTCGCTTTCAGGGAGTCCCGCGACATCGCCGCGGCCCTGCATCAGGACTACCCGGCGCAGGAACGGTACCTCTTCGAACTCGGCCAGGCCGAGTTCTGGGTCGGCTACGTGGGTTGGGAGCAAGGCCGGTTGGCGGCTGCAGGGGAATCCATGGAAATCTACATGGCCCACACGCGCACGCTACTCGAGCGCGACCCGGACAAGGAGGAATACCGGCTGGAGTTGGGCTATGCCCTCAGCAACCTCGGTGCCATCGCACGGGAGGAGGGCAACCAGGAACTTGCGCTGCAATATTTCCAGGACGCGATTACCACGACTCAGCCGCTGGTCGATGCCGCCCCGGAAGATACCCAGCTCTTGATGGGGATGAGCGACAGCTGGTCGTGGGCCGGCTCAACCCTGCTCGACCTGTGGCAGCTCACCGAGGCGGAGAATGCCTTTGCTACAGGGCTGAACTATGCGGCGCTCGCGCACCAGTTGAGCGGCAGCCCGGTCCATCAAGAGCAGGTCAGCGCCATGAGCGCTTTCCTCGCCGACGTGCGGCTGCGGCGCGGAGAAGTGGCGGCCGGGCGCGAAAGCCTGGCTGCAGCGCTGGCGATCCAGGACAGCCTGGTCGCGCACGACCCCACTAACGCCCGCTGGGCGTGGGCCCACCTCAGGACCCAGCGCCAGCTTGCTGAACTTGCCATGTTTACCGGCGGGAGCGAATCCGACCAGGTGTTGCTCGATGCAACCATTGCCGGGCATCGAGCCCTGGTAGACCAGGAAGCGACCTCGGTGGAGTTCCGGCGCGGCCTGGCCATGTCGCTCCGCGCCCAGGCCGTGGCCGATCTGCGCTCCGGACGAACCCGGGCAGCCTTGGCCCGGGCAACGGAGGCCCGCGAGGTCCTCCTGGCAGGCGGCACCGAACTGGCAGTCCTGGGCGAGACCGCCATCATGGTCCAGGACACCTTGGGTCTTGCGCTGGCAGCGGCCGGCGACGAGGCGGCCGCGAGGCGCGCGTGGCAGGCAGGCCTCGACGCGCTGCCGCCCCCGGGGGCGCGACGTATTGACCATCATGTCCTGCTCTGCCGGCTGGCTGCCTGGCTGGGGCGCGAGGAAGAGGCGCGCGAGACGCTCCAGGCATTGCGGGCCCTGGGCTACGCCGACCCCCGCCTGCCGCTGCCGTCCCGCGACGACTGAACCTCTGACAGTCATTTAACAGTCATTGCTGCTGCCCCGTGGCAATCCCCATGGTCAGGCCCCCTGGGCCCGGGAATAACCCGGCTCGCCGTCGAAGTGGTAGAGGTTCTCGGTCTTGACCACGTCCAGCCCGGCCTCCGCCAGTTGCAGCATCAATGCCGGGATATCCCGCGCCGAAACCGCGGATGCGTTGCCGGTGAAGCGGCAGCGCCAGTGGTCCGAGCGCAGCGTCTGCGGGCAACCACCCGGGTAGACCTTGACCCCGCGGTTGGTGATCAGCTCGAACTGCAGCCCGCCGGCCCGGATCGTCTCCAGGCAGCCGCCGAGCGTTGCGGGATCCCGCCCTGCCTCGTCCCAGTGCAGGAACACATCGACGCCCACCAATTCCTTCGTAGCCTGCCGCGCAGGCGCCACGACCGCCTCGACTTGCAGCGCCGGCATCGTGCCACCCGCCCGCGCCGCGGGCAGCCGGTGCGGCTGCAGGCCGAGCCGCTCGACCACCGCGTTGGCGAAGGCCTGGGTGCCGACGCGGCGCTTGCTGATGCCGGGGCGGAAGATATCGCCGGTGTGGATGCCGTCCTCGAGGGTGCGCAGCCAGGCGTTGTGGATGAGCGTCGCCGGCTCGTGGCGCCCGAGGTGGCGCAGCATCATCACCGCAGCCAGCAACAGGCCGGAGGGATTGGCGATGTCCTTGCCCGCGATGTCGGGCGCCGAACCGTGCACCGCCTCGAACATGGCGCAGTCCCGGCCGATGTTCGCGGAGCCCGCCAGCCCGATCGAGCCGGACACTTCCGCAGCCACGTCGGAGAGGATGTCGCCGTAGAGGTTCGGCGTCACCACCACGTCGAAGTCGCCGGGGCGCGCGGCCATGCGCGCCGTGCCGATGTCGATGATCATGTGCTCGGCGGTGATCTCCGGATAATCGCGCGCGATTTCCTCGAACACCTGCTGGAACAGGCCGTCCGTCAGCTTCATGATATTGGACTTGGTCATGCAGGTGACCTTGCGCCGGCCGTGGGCGCGGGCGTACTCGAAGGCGTAGCGGCAGATGCGCTCGCAGCCGGGACGCGTGATGAGCTTCAGGCACTGGTACACCTCGCCGGTCTGCCGATGCTCGATGCCGGCATAGGTGTCTTCCTCGTTCTCGCGGATCACCACCACGTCCATCTCGGGGTGCATGGAGGTGACGAAGGGGTGATAAGCGATGCTGGGCCGGACGTTCGCATACAGGCCGAGCAGCTTGCGGAAGCTGACGTTGACGCTCTTGTAGCCGCCGCCCGAGGGCGTCATCACCGGACCCTTCAGGATCACGCCATGCTCCGTGACCGCGTCCAGCGCTTCCGGCCCCAGGCCGGAGGAAGCGCCGGACTGGTAGGCCTTGAGCCCGACGTTAACTTGGCGGAAGCTGAGAGCCGGGTCCGCCTCCGCGAGTACGCCGAGCACGGCCGCCGTGATTTCGGGGCCGATGCCGTCGCCGGCGGCAACGGCTATAGTGCGGGCAGGCAGGTGCTGCGGGATCGGAGCGTAGCTTAGCGGAGCAAGTACAGCAGACATGGCAGCTTCCTATATACGAAGTGGATTTCGTGAATAGTAAAACGCAAAAAGTCGGGGGAAGCAACCCCCCTGCCGCCGGCGCTTCCGCCGGCGAACCCGTTGGCTGGACCTTTCTCAGCAACCACACGCACGTACTGGTGTGCCTGGCGCGCAATCCCGACCAGGTGCTGCGTGAGGTCGCACAGCAGGTCGGCATCACCGAGCGGGCCGTACAGCGCATCGTGGCGGAGCTGGAGTCCGGGGGCGTGATCCGGCGCGAGCGGCTGGGCCGGCGCAACCGCTACCACCTGAATCTCGATGCGACCCTGCGCCATCCGCTGGAGCGGCACTGCACGGTCGGCGAGCTGCTGCGTTCGGTGACGTCCGCGCAGGCGAAATGAGTCGCTATCGCCCGCCCGCGCCGAAATCTTCGCCGTATATCACGCCCGAAGGCGCGACGCGCCTGCGCGCCGAACTTGACCGCCTGTGGCACGAGGAACGACCCGAGGTGGTGCGTGCGCTGGCGGACGCCGCCGCCGAGGGCGACCGCTCGGAAAACGCCGAGTACATCTATCGCAAGAAGCAGCTGGGCGGAATCGACCGGCGCATCCGCCACTTGCGCCGGCGTCTCGGCGTCGTAAAGGTCGTGGATCGCAGCCCGGCCGGCACCGAGCAGGTGTTCTTCGGCGCATGGGTGACGGTCGAGGACGAGGCCGGCACCGAGGCGCGCTTTCGCATCGTCGGCCCGGACGAGTTCGACCACGCGCCCGAATACATCAGCATGGATGCGCCCCTCGCCCGCGCGCTGCTGAAACGCAGCCCCGGAGACGAAGTGACCCTGGACCTCGCGGCCGGACGCAAGACCTGGCTGCTGCTCGAGGTCACTTACGAAGCGCCCGGCTGACCC
>CAYPTW010000011.1:16511-39496 GCA_964413755.1 uncultured Thioalkalivibrio sp.
CGGACGCAAGACCTGGCTGCTGCTCGAGGTCACTTACGAAGCGCCCGGCTGACCCTCCCGCCGCCCAGGCTCCCGCCGCACCGTGCCCGGACCATGACAGGGGCCCCCTCGCTTGGAATTCTTATGCCGCTCGAGGGACCCCTGTCATGTCCCGGCCACTGCTCCACCAGGCGGATTTCGACGAGGAGCAATTGGACCTTATATGTTCAAATTGACCCAAGTGCGGCGCCTTCGGTAGTTTCGATGGGCATTGTCCCGGGCAGATGACCCAGGGGCTGCGACAAGTGATCCGGGAGGGCGAGCGCAATGGACTGGGCATTCAAACTCGAAGACTGGCTTTCTGTTCCGGCGATACCGCTCTGGGTCGTTTTGTTGATCGTGCTGGGTTGGCCCAATCTATTGAGTCGGATTCGCCATTTCAGAGAAGCCAGGCCTGGGGAGAAAATGAAGCCGGGATTGTTGCTTGCCCTCGACCTTGGTTTTGCCATCTGTCTGGTCGCGTTGGTCGCCAGTTTTATCAGGTTAGCTCCCAAGCCTCCCATCTAGCCGCGCCGGGACAGGGTGCGATTCATGGAAAATCCCGTGACAGCGTTTGTACCCGGTCCCATTCCGAGCTAATCGCGGTCTCCGGGGCGGCGCTGGCCGGCGCCCGTTTTGTCTCGCGGCAGCGGGTCGGGGCGCGCACGGCTCGCCGAGCGGCATAAGAATTCCAAGCGAGGGGAGCCGTGCGCGGCCCGGCCCCTCCATAGGTTAAAATCGAACGCTTGTTTAGCGACCGTTCCGGAGACCCCGCCATGGACTTCTCGTTCACCGAAGAACAGCTCATGATCCAGGAAGCCGCCCGCGACTTCGCCCAGCGCGAGATCGCACCCATCGCGGCTGAGTTCGACATCAGCGGGAAATTCCCGGCGGAGACGCTGCGCAAGGCGGGCGAACTCGGCTTCATGGGCGTCGAGGTGCCGGAGGAATACGGCGGCTCGGGCCTGGACGCAGTCGGCTTCGCCCTGATGATGGAAGAGATCGCCGCGGCGGACGCCGCGCATTCCACCGTCATCTCGGTGCACAACTCGCTCTACTGCAACGGCATCCTGCAGTACGGCACCGAGGAGCAGAAACAGAAGTTCGTCACGCCCGTAGCCTCCGGCGAGGTGTTTGCCGCCTACGGCCTCACCGAGCCGCAGTCCGGTTCCGACGCCGCCAACATGCGCACCCGCGCGGTGCTGGACGGCGACCACTACGTCATCAACGGCAAGAAGTCCTGGATCACCTCGGGCCCGGTGGCGAAATACATCATGCTGTTCGCCATGACCGATCCGGCGGCCGGCCCCAAGGGCGTCTCGGCCTTCATGATCGACACCGACAAGGAAGGCTTCGCCTGCGGCAAGACAGAGCCCAAGCTCGGCATCCGCGCTTCGGCCACCTGCGAGATCGAGCTCACCGATTACCGCTGCCCGGTGGAAGACCGCATCGCCAACGAGGGTGACGGCTTCAAGATCGCCATGAGCATTCTGGATGCGGGGCGCATCGGAATCGGGGCCCAGGCCGTGGGTATCGCTCGCGCCGCCTACGAGGCCAGCGTGCAGTACGTACGAGAGCGCCACGCCTTTGGTGCGCCCATCGGCAGCTTCCAGATGATCCAGGCCAAGATCGCCGACATGAAGATGCGGCTCGAGGCGGCGCGCCTGCTGACCCTGAAGGCGGCGTGGAACAAGAAGGTCGCGGCCGCAGCCGGCCTGCGCAACACCACCGAGTCCTCCTGCGCCAAGCTGTTCGCCTCCGAGGCGGCGATGTTCATCACCCACCAGGCGGTGCAGATCCACGGCGGCATGGGCTACAGCAAGGAAATGCCCATCGAGCGTTATTTCCGCGACGCCAAGATCACGGAGATCTACGAGGGCACCAGCGAGATCCAGCGCATGGTCATCGCCAGGCAGGAAACCGGACTGCGCTAAGCCGGAGGCTGTTGATGTACAGGCAATTCATTGCGTTGACCCTGGGGCTGACGCTGGCCGGCTGTGGGACGCCCGGTAACGGCCAAAGCGCATCGCAACCCGCCTACCCCGAGACACGCCGCGTGGATCACGTCGACCAGTATTTCGGCGCGAGCGTCGCCGACCCGTATCGCTGGATGGAAGACCTCGGCACGGCCGAGCTGGACGCCTGGATCGAGGCGCAGAACGAGTATTCCGCGGCGTTCTTGCAGCAGCTGCCGGACTACGAGCGCATTCGCGCGCGCCTGGACGTGTTGTGGCGTACCGAGCGGCTCACCACGCCGCGCGTGCACGACGGCAAGTACTTCTTCGAGTACAACGACGGCACCGCCACCCTCAGCCGACTCATGATGAGCGACGGCATGGCGGGCGAGTGGCGCGTGTTGCTCGACCCCGCCACGCTCTCGGAGGACGGCACCACCCTGCTCGCACGCTGGAACGTGAGCCGCGATGCGCAGTACGTCGCCTGGGCCGCCACCGTGGGCGGTTCCGACTGGACCAGCTGGCGCATCCGCAGCGTGGCAACCGGCGCGGACCTGCCCGAGGTGCTGGAAGGGACGAAGTTCACCTCCGCCGCCTGGCGCCATGACAACACAGGCTTCTATTACGCCCGCTACCCGAAGAACGCGGCCGGCGAGTGGGACGACCGCAAGCAGGCCGAGATCTGGTTCCATGCCGTCGGCACGCCGCAGTCGCAAGACGTGCATGTCTACTCGGTGACCGACCACCCGACGCGCACGCCGTTCGCGCTGATGTCCTCGGACGGCCGCCACCTGGTGCTGATCATCTACGAGAACAACCGCAGCAACGGCCTCTACCTGCTGCCGCTGGATACGCCCGGCGCCGAGGTCATCCGCCTGGTGGACAGCTGGGACGGCGTGTCAGCCTACCTCGGCACCGTCGGCGACACCGTTTACGTGCATACCGACATCGACGCGCCGAAGGGCCGCGTGGTGGCGATCGACATGGCCGACCCGGCGCCCGCCGGCTGGCGCGATGTCGTGCCCGAATCCGCGCTGCCGATCGAGGGCGTGTCGATCGTCGGCGAACGCATCGTGGTGCACTACCTGGAGGACGCCAAGAGCCGCGTCGACCTGTTCGCGCTGGACGGCAGCGGGCGCGAGACCCTGGCCTTGCCGGGCATCGGCAAAGTCTCCGGCTTCGTCGGCTCGCCGGCCTCCACCGAGACCTTCTTCGCCTTCGAGAGCTTCAGCAATCCGGGCACGGTATTCAATTTCCGCCCGGACACCGCGGCGGTCACCACTTTCCACCAGAAGGCGACCGCGCTCGATACCGGCGCGCTGGAGACGCAGCAGGTCTTCTACACCAGCAAGGACGGCACCCGCGTGCCGATGTTCATCGTGCATCGCCAGGGCATCGAGCTCGACGGCGCCAACCCGACCATGCTGTACGGCTATGGCGGCTTCAACCAGTCCATGCTGCCGGGCTGGGACCTGCGCCTGCTGGGCTGGCTGGACCTGGGCGGCGTGCTGGCCATTGCCAACCTGCGCGGCGGCGGCGAGTACGGCGCCGACTGGCACGCAGCCGGCGCGCGCGAACGCAAGCAGAACACCTTCGACGACTTCATTGCCGCGGCGGAGTGGCTCATCGCCGAGCGTTGGACCTCGCCGCAGAAACTGGCCATCTACGGCCGCAGCAACGGCGGCCTGCTGGTGGGCGCGGTCGAACTGCAACGACCGGACCTGTTCGCCGCGGCCGGACCCGCGGTCGGCGTGCTCGACATGCTGCGCTACCACACCCCCAGCGCCAATGCGCGCGCCTGGGCGGGCGACTTCGGGCTGTCCGAGATCGAGTCCGATTTCCGCGTCCAGCTCAGCTACTCGCCGGTGCACAACACCGTGCCCGGCACCTGCTATCCCGCCACCATCATCCACACCGGAAAGTTCGACGACCGCGTGGTGCCGTGGCACAGCTACAAGTTCGCCGCCGCCCTGCAGTATGCCCAGGGCTGCGACCAGCCGGTGCTGTTGCGCACCGAGACGCGGGCGGGCCATGCCGCCGGCGGCGCCAAGCCGCGCCACATGCTGATCGACGAGTTTGCGGAGCTGTATTCCTTCTTCGCCCACGCGCTCGGCATGTGATCCTGCGGGGGGCGGCCGCCGCATGAGCGCCGCCCCCAGCCCTTATAATGCCGGCATGACTGCCGAGTCCGGGCTGCTGGTCCCCGGGAAAAACTGCTGGCGCAAGGAACACGCGGATCGCGTCGCGTTCCTGGTCGACGGCGCCGAATATTTCGCCGCGGTGCGTGCCGCCGCGGCACGGGCCGAGCGCTCGATCTACATCCTTGCCTGGGACATCGACAGCCGCATGCGGCTCGTGCCGGAGGGCGCCGACGACGGCCTGCCGGAACCGCTGGGGGACTTTCTCGATGCGCTGGCGCAGCGCCGGCGCTCACTGCATATCCACATTCTCAACTGGGACTTCGCGATGCTGTACGCACCGGATCGCGAAGTCCTGCCGAGCTACAAGCTCGGCTGGCGCTCGCATCGCCGCGTGCACTTCGAGCTCGACGGCTGCCACCCCGTGGGCGCCTCGCATCACCAGAAGGTGGTGGTGGTGGACGACGCCGTCGCCTTCGTCGGCGGGCTGGACCTGACGCACTGCCGCTGGGACACGCCGGCACACCGGGCCGACGACCCGCACCGGCGGCATCCCTCGGGCGATCCCTGCCCGCCCTTTCACGACGTGCAGATGGCGGTCGACGGCCAGGCGGCCGCCGCACTGGGCGAGCTGGTGCGGGAGCGCTGGCGCCGCGCCACGGGCAAGAAGCTCAAGCCGCCGCGGGTGAAACGCGCGCCGGACCGCTGGCCGGGCACGCTGGCGCCCGATGTCGAGGACGTCGAGGTGGCCATCGCGCGCACCGAGCCGAAATACGAGGACTGGGACGAGGTGCAGGAAATCAAGCAACTGCACCTCGATGCCATCGCCGCCACGCGCAAGCAGCTGTACCTGGAGAACCAGTACTTCAGCGCGGCCTCGCTGGCGGATGCCATGGCGCAGCGCCTGGCGGAGCCGGAGGGACCGGAGATCGCACTGGTGACGCGCAGCGACGACAACAGCTGGCTGGAGGAATTCACCATCGGCGTGATGCGCGCGCGCCTGCACCGCCAGCTCCGCGAGGCAGCGCCGGAAGATCGCTACTGCACCTACTATCCGGACCTCGGGCGCAGCGGCGACGGCTACCTGAACGTCCATGCCAAGGTGCTGGTGATGGACGACGACCTCCTCAGCATCGGCTCCGCCAACCTGAACAACCGCTCCATGGGTTTCGACACCGAGTGCAACCTCGCCATCGAGTCCGGCGGTGAAGAGCGCATCCGGCGCGCCATCCGCGGGCTGCGCCATCGCCTCCTCGCGGAGCATCTCGACACCTCGGCAGACGAGGTCGCGCGGACGGAGCGGGACACCGACTCCCTGCTGCGCACCATCAGCACCCTCGGCGGCGAGGGGCGCACGCTGGCGCACCTGGAGCCCGAGCTGTCCGACAGCGTGGACGCGGTCATCCCGGAAGGTCACATCATCGATCCAGAAATGCCGATCGAGCCCGCCAAGCTGGCGGCCCGGCTGCTGCCTGCCGAAACCAAGGCCTCCAACGTCGGGCGCATGCTGATCATGGGCGGCCTGCTGGCGCTGTTCATCGCCCTCGCCGCCGCCTGGCGCTGGACCGAGCTCGGGGAATGGCTGGCGCCGTCGAAGCTCGCCGGCCTGGTAGAGACCATCAAGACCATGCCCGCCGCGCCGCTGGTGGTGGTCGGCGCCTTCGTGCTGGGCACGCTGCTGGTGGTCCCGGTGACGCTGATGATCGCGGTCGTGGTGCTGGTGTTCGGGCCGGTCGAGGGGGCGATTTACGCCGCCGCCGGCTCGCTGCTCGGCGCAGGGGTGACGTATTGGATCGGACAGGCGGTCGGTCGCGGCGCCGTGCGGCGCATCGCCGGTTCGCGGCTGGACCGCCTCAGCCGGGCGCTGGGCAAGCGCGGCGTGCTGGCGGTGACCACGGTGCGCGTGCTCCCGGTAGCGCCGTTCACCATCATCAACCTGGTCGCCGGCGCGACACACATCAGCCTACGCGACTACCTGCTCGGCACAATCCTTGGCATGGGCCCGGGCATCATCGCCATCGCACTGTTCATCGATCGCATACTCGCCACCCTGCGCAATCCCGAGCCCGGCACGCTGGGATTGCTCACCATGGTGGTGGTGCTCATCGTTGCCGGCATGGCATGGCTGCGCCGCTCCCTGCGCCGCAGGCATACTGGCAAGCGAGGCTCGGGATCGGCGAGCTGAGCGACAAGCGCAGCCTGCGGCTGGCTACCTACAACGTCCACAGCGGCGTCGGCCGCGACGGACGCCGCGATCCCGCGCGTATCGCCGCGGTGATCCGCGAGCTCGGCGCCGACGTGGTGGCGCTGCAGGAGGTGGAGTCCCACCACGGCGATCTCGAGGTGCTGGAGCTCCTGTCTGAGCGTACCGGTATGCGCGCGCTGGCCGGCCCGACCATGCTGCGCCCGGTCGGCAACTACGGTAACGCGCTGCTGACGCGGTTGCCGGTACTCGAACTGCAACGACTCGACCTGAGCGTGCCAGGCCGGGAGCCGCGCGGCGCGCTGGACGCGACGCTCGCGGCCAGGGGGGCAACGCTGCGGGTCATCGCGACGCACCTGGGATTGCGCCCGGCCGAGCGGCGGCAGCAGATACAAACATTGCTGTCAGCGATCGATCCGGGCATCCCCGGTCCGACCGTGCTGATGGGCGACCTCAACGAGTGGTTCATGTGGGGCCGTCCCCTGCGGCGCCTGCATGCACATTTTGGTGAAACCCCGGCGCCGCGCACCTTCCCGGCGCATCGACCGCTGTTCGCGCTCGACCGTATATGGGTCAAGCCGCTGCGCTGCCTGCAGCATATCGCTGTCCACGACAGCCCGCTGGCCCGCGAGGCATCGGACCACCTGCCGCTGCTGGCGCAGCTGGGCCTGTCGCATGGTGCTTGATGCCGTCAAGCCCCGCGCATGTGCGACGTATATGGCGATTGACGACCAAAATATGCAGTCGTTACCATCGCGTCGGACCGCGGAGTTTTCACCATCGGCTCAAGGTAAGGGCAACCATGTCATCTGACTTGACTGCTCCTGCAGCCGCCGCATGCAGGGCGATGCTGCATGTGTTTATCGCCGTTACGCTACTGTCAGGCATTACGGGCCTGGCCGCGGCCGCGGATGAACCGGGCAACCCCGCTTACTCGATCGCGATGAGTATCGCCTTGGATGGCGAGATTATCGGTATGCCCACGTTAGTCATGCAGAGCGGGTCCGCCGGGACGGCTACCATCGCGGGCAGGTATTCCCTTCACACAGTCGTCCTCACTGAGGATGCCCGTTACGGCACTGACCCACCCGGGGACTTGTCGCTCGAGCTCGAGCTACTGCTTCCCGTGAATGGTCGATGGACGCGTATTGCGGCGCCGGGGCTTCGTCTTTTCCTCGGCAACACGGCCACGGTACAGCTGGATATCAGTGCACAATCGGTACCGTCACCGACCGGCGCCCTTTACGCCAAGACACTTGAGATTGCATTGGTCGCGATGAAGTCAGAACGAGCTTTCCCAGTGCAACAGGAGAATATCTGCTCCTCCCCGCCCCGAGAGGGCGACGCGGTCTCCCCCGAGCCCGAGGCGCGGGCGCCTGCAGGCCAACCCGGCGCCATGGCGGAGGACCAGGTCTGCTGTAAGGCCGGCCTGTGCACGTGCTGCTGGGCGGGTAGCGGGGGCTGCTGCTACGACGGGATAAATTGCCCCTCGGGTTGCTGCGTTATCACTCCCTGACTGCCAAGACGTCGGCCGCTGCCTCTTGCGCGGCCAGCGCGGCGCCGACGATCCCCGCGTCGTTGCCCAGCGCGGCCGGCACCACGCGCGTCTGGCACTTCAACAGGGGGAGGAACTTGTCCGACTTGCGGCTCACGCCGCCGCCGATGATGAAGAGGTCGGGCCACACCAGCTGTTCCAGCGCGACCAGCACCTGGGACACTCGCGCGGCCCACTTGGTCCACGACAGGTGATTGTTCTTGCGCGCCTGGGCCGAGGCGCGATGCTCGGCCTCGTCGCCACGGATCTCCATGTGGCCGAACTCCGTGTTCGGCACCAGCCGGCCGTCCAGGAACACCGCGCTGCCGATCCCCGTGCCGAGAGTGAGCATGATCACCGTGCCGGGCACGTCGCGTCCGGCGCCGAAGCGCATCTCAGCCAGCCCGGCGGCGTCGGCGTCGTTGAGCACGGTCACCCGCGCACCCAAGGCAACTGAGAACACGCCCTGGATATCGCAGCCCACCCACTCGGGATCGATGTTGGCGGCGGTGTACGCCACGCCCTGCTTGATCACTGCAGGCACCGCCACGCCGACATGCTCGGACGGGTCGAACTGCCGCGCCACCTCGGCCACCGCGGCAGCCACTGCCGCCGGCGTGGCGGGCTGCGGCGTC
The DNA here is from genome assembly GCA_964413755.1 of uncultured Thioalkalivibrio sp. Lineage (GTDB taxonomy): Bacteria > Pseudomonadota > Gammaproteobacteria > Steroidobacterales > XN24 > XN24. Next base: position 24,995 of record CAYPTW010000011.1, read on the forward strand.
AGCATCTTGTGCCGCTCCGTCAGCAGGCGCCCGCTGGGCAGGTCCACCGGGGCACCCTTGATACCGGAGCCGCCCACGTCGATGCCGAGAATACTCATAGTGTCTTCCTCACCACATGTTGCGCATGCGCGCCGCCACGTCGATCACTTCCGCCGGCCGCGTCGCCGCGCCGGCCCCGGGTTCCGCACCGCCATGGAAGCGCGCTTCCATGGTCGCCAGCATCGCGTCATCGATGAAGCGGCTGCGCGCGCCGTAGACGTGCCGGTCCCCGTGCCGCGGCTGCTGCGGCACCCAGTACTTTAACGGTGCGACCAGGTGCAACGCCGATTTCGCCCGCGTCATGGCCACGTACAACAGCCGCCGCTCCTCCTCGATCAGTGCCGGCTTGCCGGTAGCGAACTCCGAGGGGAAATTGCCGTCGGCGACGTTGAGAATGTACACCGAGTCCCACTCCTGGCCCTTGGCAGAGTGAATGGTCGACAACACCAGGTAGTCCTCGTCCATCAGCGGCGGGCCGGCGAGATCGCCGGTCGCCTGCGGCGGGTCCAGCGACAGCTCGGTGAGAAACTGTTCACGCGTGGCGAACTTCGCCGCGATCTGCTCCAGCGCGTCGAGGTCCCCGAGGCGCACGGGCCACTCCTCGTACATGCGCTCCAGCTGCGGCCGGTACCACTCGCGCGCGCGGCCGACCTGCGACTGCCACTCGCCTTCGCCCGCGCCGGACTCGGCCAGCAGCGCCACCAGCCCGTCCCAGTACGGCGCTGCAGCGGGCGGCGGCTGCCACTTCGCCAGCGCATCCGGCGCAAAGCCGTGCGACTCCAGCCAGCCGAAGGCCTTCGCGGCTAGGGCGGGACCGACGCCGGGCAGCAACTGCAGGCAGCGGAAGGCGGCGATGCGGTTCTTCGGGTTGTCGGCCCAGCGCAGCACGGCGAGGAGGTCCTTCACGTGCGCCGCCTCGAGAAACTTCAGCCCGCCGTATTTCACGAAGGGGATGTTCTGCCGCACGAGTTCCAGTTCCAGCCGGTCGCTGTGATGGCTGGCGCGGAACAGCACGGCCTGGTGGCGCAGCAAATGCCCGGCCTCGCGCGCGGCGAGGATGGCCCTGATGACGTAATCAGCCTGCGCCTCGTCGTCCTGCACCGTGACGTAGAACGGCTTCTGCGCCGAGGGCCGCGCCGAGCGCAGCTGCTTGCGGAACTGGCGCTCGGCGCCGCGCATCAGGGCGTTCGCCGCATCCAGCACCGGCTGTACCGAGCGGTAGTTCTCTTCCAGCGCGACGATCTCCGCAGGCGGCTGGAACTGGCCCGGGAAGCGCAGGATGTTCTCCACCTCTGCCGCACGGAAGGAATAAATGCTCTGGGCGTCGTCGCCGACCACGGTCAGGCCGCGCCCGTCGGGCTTCAGCCGCAGCAGGATCTCCGCCTGCAGCACGTTGGTGTCCTGGTACTCGTCCACCAGCACGTGGTCGAAGCGTTCCCCCACCGCCGCCGCCAGTGCCGGCGACGCCATCAGGGCGTGCCACCACAACAGCAGGTCGTCATAGTCCAGCAGGGCGGCCGCCTGCTTCAGCTCGACATAGCGCCCGAACAGCCCGCGCAGCTCGTCGGCCCATTCCGCGCACCACGGCCAGTTGGCGTCGAGACAGTCCGCCAGCTCGGCGCGCGAGTTGACGACGCGCGAATAGATCGCCAGGCAGGTGTCCTTGCGCGGGAAGCGGCGGCGCCCGTCGGCGAGCCCGAGTTCCTGGCGTGCCACGTCCATGAGATCGGCGGCGTCGCCCCGGTCCAGCACCGAGAAGCCCGCATCCAGCCCGAGGTTCGAGGCGTATTCCCGGAGCAGGCGGTTGGCCACGGAGTGGAACGTCCCGGCCCAGGGCAGCTTCACCGCCTGGCCCCGCCCCTCGTCCGCCAACGCCTGGCCCACCACGCGCCGGGCGCGCCGCGTCATTTCGCGCGCGGCACGGCGGCTGAAGGTGAGCAACAGGATGCGAGCCGGCGGAACTCCCCCAAGCACGAGGTGTCCGACACGATGCGCCAGGGTCATGGTCTTGCCGGTGCCCGCGCCGGCGATCACCAGCAACGGACCGGCCGCCGGACCCCCGCCCTCGCGCTGCGGCGCAGCATGGGTCACGGCACGGCATTGGGCCTCGTTGAGGCCCTCGAGGACGGCAGCTGGGGACATGGCGCCGACTATAGCAGAGGGAAATTCCGCCTCGAGCGGTTAGAATGGCCGTTTTTCAGCGCCGGGCGCCCGTGCCCGGGACCACTCCAGGAGACCACGCATGAGCCGACTTTTCGCGCTTCCCTTCACCCTCGTCGCGGCCGCCGCGCTCAGCGCCTGCGCGGCCCAGCAGGTTGCAGAGCAGCCGGCCACCGTCGACACGGCCGCCGCCAACCCCTTCTTCAGCGCCAGCACCCTGCCTTACCAGGTGCCGCCCTTCGACCAGATCCGCGACGAGCATTACCTGCCCGCCTTCGAGCGCGGCATGGCGGAGGAGCTGGTCGAGATCGAGGCCATTGCCAACAACCCGGCAGCGCCGACCTTCGAAAACACGGTCGTCGCCATGGAGCAGACCGGCGATGTCCTGGCCCGCGTGTCGCGCGTGTTCTTCAACCTGAACTCGGCGCACACCAACCCGGCCATGCAGGACGTGCAGAAGACCGTGTCGCCGCAGCTGGCCGCGCACCGTGACGCCATCTTCCTCAACCCGAAGCTGTTCGCGCGGGTCGAGGCGCTGCACGCCAAGCGTGACACCCTGGGCCTCGATCCGGAGTCGCTGCGCCTGCTGGAGCGTTACTACATCGACTTCGTCCGCGCCGGCGCCCGCCTGTCCGAGGAAGACAAGGACAAGCTGCGCGCCATCAATGCCGAGCTCGCCTCGCTGGGCACCACTTTCGCCCAGAACGTGCTGCGCGAGACCCTGGACTCGGCCGTCATCGTGGACACCGCAGCAGAGCTGGACGGCTTCTCCGACGCCCAGATCCGCGCCGCCGCCGACGCCGCCACGGCCCGTGGCCACGAAGGCAAGTACCTCATTTCGCTGCAGAACACTTCCGGCCAGCCGCCCCTCGCGCTGCTTACCAACCGTGCCCTGCGCCAGCGCATCCACGAGGCCTCGGTGAACCGTGGCGCGCGTGACAACGAGCACGACAACCGCCCGGTGGTGGCCCGCGTCGCCGCGCTGCGTGCCGAGCGCGCCGCGCTGCTGGGCTACCCGAGCCATGCGGCCTACGTGCTGGAAAACGCCACTGCCGGCACGCCGGCGGCGGTGAACGAGATGCTCGCCGGCCTGGCCCCCGCCGCAGTCGCCAACGCGCGCAAGGAAGCGGCCGACATCCAGGCGCTGATCGACGCCCAGGGCGGCGGCTTCCAGCTGCAGGCCTGGGACTGGGACTTCTATGCCGAGCAGGTGAAGCAGGCCCGCTACGACCTCGACCCGGCCGAGCTGCGCGCCTACTTCGAGCTCGAGTCCGTGCTCAACAATGGCGTGTTCTATGCCGCCAACAAGGTGTTCGGCCTGACCTTCAAGGCGCGCCCGGACCTGCCGCTGTACCACCCCGACGCCCGTGCCTGGGAAGTGTTCGAGGCCGACGGCACGCCGCTGGGCATTTTCATCGGCGATTTCTACGCGCGTGACTCCAAGCGCGGCGGCGCCTGGATGAACGCCTACGTGCCGCAGAACGGCCTGGAGGGCACCAAGCCCGTGGTCGCCAACCACCAGAACATCCCGAAGCCGCCCGCGGGCGAGCCGACGCTGATGACCTTCGACGAGGTCACCACGATGTTCCACGAGTTCGGCCATGCGCTGCACGGCCTGTTCTCCGACGTGCGTTACCCGCGGTTCTCCGGCACCAGCGTGCCGCGCGACTTCGTCGAGTTCCCCTCGCAGGTGAACGAGATGTGGGCCGACTGGCCGGAAGTGCTGGCCAACTACGCCCGCCATTACGAGACCGGCGAGCTGCTGCCGAAGGAGATGCTGGAGAAGGCGCTGGAAGCGCAGAAGTTCAACGAGGGCTACCGCACCACCGAGTACGTGGCCGCCTCGCTGATCGACCAGGCCTGGCACCAGCGCGCCGCGGGCGACGTCCCGACCGACACCGTGGCGTTCGAGAAGCAGGTGCTGGTCGACACCGGCATGGACTTCGCGCCGGTGCCGCCGCGCTATCGCAGCACTTACTTCTCCCACATCATGGGCGGCTACTCGGCCGGCTACTACTCCTATATCTGGAGCGAAGTGCTGGATGCCGACGCCGTCGCCTGGTTCAAGGAAAACGGCGGCATGAAGCGCGAGAACGGCGAGCAATTCCGCGCCACCCTGCTGTCGCGCGGCGGCAGCAAGGACGCGATGCAGCTGTACCGCGACTTCGCCGGCCGTGATCCCGATATCCGCTACCTGCTCGAGCGCCGCGGCCTGACCGCGGGCGAGTAATCCCTGCGGGACGGGCGCCGCCTGGCTGCGGCGCCCGTCCCCGTTCAGCGGCGGAAGAATCCGCCCGCGGTCGGCGCAACGAAACACGCCGCACCTTCAAAACAACGACCCGAGAGAGTGTTGCCATGATTTCCAGGCTTAGCCGTGTTCTGGCCGTCCTGCTGCTGTCGCTATCGCTGCCCCTGGCCGCAGGCGCCGCACCCGCAGTCGACATCCCCTACGAGGAGTTCACCCTCGACAACGGGCTGCGTGTCATCGTGCACACGGACCGCAAGGCGCCCATCGTGGCGGTGAACATCTGGTACCACGTCGGCTCGAAGAACGAGCCCGAGGGCCGCACCGGCTTTGCCCACCTGTTCGAGCACCTGATGTTCCAGGGCTCGGAGAACTACAACGACGAGTACTTCAAGCCCTTCGAACAGGTCGGCGCCACCGGCCAGAACGGCACCACCAGCTTCGACCGCACCAACTATTTCCAGAACGTGCCGACCACGGCGCTGGACATGGCCCTGTGGATGGAATCGGATCGCATGGGCCATTTCATCGGGGCGATCACGCAGGAGCGGCTGGACGAGCAGCGCGATGTGGTGAAGAACGAGAAGCGCCAGCGCTACGGCCAGCCCTATGGCCGCTCCTGGGAGCGCCTGTTCGAAGCCGGTTATCCCGCCGGCCATCCCTATTCCTGGATGCCCATCGGCTCCATGGAAGACCTCGACGCCGCCACGCTGGACGACGTCAAGGACTGGTTCAAGACCTGGTACGGCCCGAACAACGCCGTGCTGGTGCTGGCCGGCGACATCGACGTGCCGACGGCGCGCGAGAAGGTCACGCGCTACTTCGGCGACATCCCGGCCGGCCCGCCGCTGAACCGGCCCGAGAAGTGGATCGCCGCGCGCAGCGAGTCGACACGGGAAACCATGCACGACCGTGTCGCCCAGGCGCGCATCTACCGCACCTGGAACATGGGCAACTACGGCACCGTCGAGGCCGACCACCTCGCCCTCGCGGCGCAGATCCTCGGCGGCAGCGCCTCCTCGCGCCTGCAGGCCCGGCTGGTGCACCAGGAGCAGCTGGTCTCCAGCGTGTTTGCCAACGCCATGCCGCTGGAGCTGTCCGGCGTGTTCATGATCGTGGCTACGGTGAAGGACGGCGTCGATCCGGCCCGCGTCGAGGCCATCATCGACGAGGAAGTGGCGCAGTTCCTCGACAAGGGGCCGAGCCGCGCCGAGCTGGCGCAGGCCAAGACCCGCTTCCAGGCCGGCTTCATCCGCGGCGTGGAGCGCGTCGGCGGATTCGGCGGCAAGTCCGACGTGCTTGCCGGCTGCGCGGTCTACACCGGCGACCCGGGCTGCTTCCGCGCCAGTGCGGAGCGCATCCAGGCGGCGAGCGCCGCCGACATCCGCGCGGCGGCGCGCCTGCGCCTGTCCCAGGGCGACCATACGCTCAGCATCCTGCCCTTCCCGCAGCACAGCACGGTGAGCAGCGACGTGGACCGCAGCCTGGGCGTGCCCGAGGTGGTCGAGTTCCCGCAGGTCAGCTTCCCGCCCTTGCAGCGCGCCACGCTGGAGAACGGGATCGAGGTGGTGCTGGCGGAGCGGCACGAAATCCCCGTGGTGCAGGTGCAGCTGCAGTTCGATGCCGGCTATGCCGCCGACGTGGGGCGCAAGCTGGGCACCGCCAGCTTTGCCATGAACATGCTCGACCAGGGCGCCGGCAAGCGCGACACGCTCGAACTGGCGGCCGCCATCGAGTCCGAGGGCGCCTTCATCGGTGCGGGCGCCGGACTGGACACCGCCTCGGTGTCTCTGAACGCCCTGAAGGATCGCCTCGACCCTTCGCTGGCGCTGTTCGCCGACGTGGCGCTGCGCCCGACCTTCAACGAAGACGAGATCGAGCGCGTGCGGCGCCAGTGGCTCGCCGGGATTGCCCAGGAGAAGACCCGCCCGCAGAGCGTGGCGCTGCGCCTCGTGCCGCCGCTGTTGTACGGCGAAGGCCATGCCTACGCGATTCCCTTCAGCGGCACGGGCACCGAAGAGGCGATCGCCAGCCTGGCGCGAGAGGACCTCGTGGCCTACCAGCGCGAATGGCTCCGTCCCGACAACGCCCGCTTCATCGTGGTCGGCGACATCACCATGGGCGAGATCGTGCCGCTGCTGGAGAAGCACTTCGGCGACTGGGAAGCCCCGGCGACTCCGCTGCCGCAGAAGAACATCGCCACCGTCGCCCGGCCGGACCAGCCACGCGTGTTCCTGGTCGACCAGCCGGGCTCGCCGCAGGCCAACATCATCGCCGCGCAACTGGTGCAATCCACCGCCGACCCGGAGTCGCTGGACTTCGATATCGCCAACGGCATATTCGGCGGTTCCTTCACCTCGCGCATCAACATGAACCTGCGCGAAGACAAGGGCTGGTCCTACGGCGTGCGCAGCTCCGCCTCCGGCGCCAAGGGCCAGCGCCCCTGGTTCATCCTGGCGCCCGTGGACATCGCGCGCACCGGCGACTCGATCAGCGAGCTGATTGCGGAGCTCGAGGCCTTTACCGGCGCGCGCCCGGCCGAGGCCGAGGAGCTGGAGAAGATCCGCGCCAACCGCATCCGCAGCCTGCCCGGGCGCTACGAGACCGCCTCGGCAGTGCTCGGCACGCTCAGCAGCATCGAAGCCTACGGCTGGCCGGACGACCAGGTCGTGCGTGAGCAGGAGCGCATCGAGACCATGACGCTGGAGCAGGTACGCGAGGCAGCGACGACGCTGGACGTCAATCAACTCACCTGGGTGATTGTCGGCGACCTGGAGCAGATCGAGCCGCAGGTGCGCGCGCTCGACCTCGGCGAGGTCACGGTGCTGGATGCCGACGGGCGTCCGCTCTAGGAGCGACGCCTGCCCGCTGTGCGGCGGTGAAGCCGCGCCGTGGTTTGTCGACGGCACCAGGGATTACCTGCGCTGCGGGCAATGTGGCTTCGTCCACGTGCCCGCAGCGCAGCGCCTCCCGCTGCAGGATGAGCGGGACTACTACCTCACCCATCGGAACGCCAGCGAAGATCCGGGCTATCGTGCCTGGCTTTCACGCATCACCGTGCCGTTGCTGGAACGGCTGCGGCCGCCGGCATCCGGCCTAGACTTCGGCTGCGGCCCGGAGCCGGCGCTCGCCGCGATGCTGCGCGAGGCCGGCCTCGAGGTAGCCCTCTACGACCCGCAGTTCGCTCCGGATGCGAGCGTGTTCACTCGCGAATGGGATTTCATCACCGCCACCGAGGTGCTGGAACACCTGCATCACCCGGCGATGGAACTCGAGCGCCTGTGGGGCCTGCTGCGCCCCGGCGGCTGGCTCGCGGTGATGACCCGGCGCCTGCCCGGGCTGGCGCAGTTCGAGCGCTGGCACTATCGGCGCGACCCGACGCACATCGGGTTCTTTGCCGAGCAGAGTTTCGCCTGGCTGGCCCGGCACTGGCGCGCCGAGCTGGAGTTGCGCGACGACGACGTGGCGCTGCTGCGCAAGCCCCCCGCCGCTTGAAACAATCGACGCAGGTTGCCGGCCGGAACCCTCAGCCGTGCTCGAAGATCCGCTCGTAGTCCTGCAGGTTCTCCGCCAGCATGCGGTCGTACTCGCCCTTGAAGAACTTGGTCGCGGTCGGGCGATCGGCGCGGTACTTGTCGAGGTTGCCGGCATGCGCTGCGACCACGAAGGAATTGAAACGCGCCGCGGCATAGAGCAGCGCCATGCTGACGTGCTCGCGCTTGACGTTTTCCATCTGCTCGTTGGCGAGCGCGATGAACTTGTCGACCACGGCGCGGAACTCCCGGTCGATCTCTTCCTGGTCGCGCAGGTCCTCTTCGGCCGTCGGGTTCTCCATGCGGAACTTCAGCTGGCCGTGCTGGCCCTGGCCGGCTGCGCCGCCGGGCACGTCACCCAGCGACTGGTAGCGATTCATGATCGATTTCATCTGCGCGCTCAGCGCGTTCTTGTCCTTGTTGTCCTTGTCGTCCTGGCTCATTGCATGGGCTCCGGAATTAACTAATGGACGCATTCTAACCGTGACGGCCCCTGGCGCGCGAAAGCCGGAACTCGTCGCGGGCATGGGCGGCGAGCGCGGCGCCGATGCTGATTGACGGATCCGGCGGCAGCCCGTCGGCCATGCGCAGGATCTGGCGGTAGTACCAGGCCATCTCGCCCTGCACGTTCATGAACTTCATCAGCATCAGCGGGCTGGCCGGCCCGGCCCAGCGAGCCTGGCCGAAGCGCAGCGCCGGCGGCGGGGTGGCGGCCTCGACCGTGCCCGCCGCAAGGCGTCCAGGCAGGTCCGGGTCGATGCAGAGCGGCCGCCCCAGCCCCACCACGTCCAGCTCGTCCGCCGCCAGCGCCTCGGCCATGGCCGCGCGGGTGCGGAACCCGCCGGTGACCATCATGGGCAACGGATAGGCCGCGCGGATCTCGCGCGCGTACTCGAGGAAATAGGCCTCGCGCTTGCGCGTGCTGGCGCGCTGCGGCTCCGCCGCCGTCTCGGCCCGTCCCTGGTAACCGAACAGCTTGGGTTGCTCGTAGGTGCCGCCGGAGACCTCCAGCAGGTCGATCTTCTCCTCCGCCAGCCAGCGCGCCACCTGCACGCAATCCGGCAGGTCGAAGCCGCCCTTCTGGAAGTCTGCGCTGTTGAGCTTCACCCCGACCGGGAAGTCGTCACCCACCGCACGGCGCGTGGCGCGCACGATCTCCAGCAGCAGCCGGGCGCGGTTCTCCAGCGGCCCGCCCCACTCGTCCTCGCGCTTGTTGGTCACCGGCGAGAGAAACTGCGCCAGCAGGTAGCCGTGCGCGGAATGCACCTGCACCCCGGTGAAGCCGGTCTCGCGCGCGATCGCCGCGGTGGTGGCGAAGCGCTGGATGACATCTTTGATCTCTGCGCCGCTGAGCGCGCGCGGGCGGGCGAACAGGCCGAGCAGCTTCAGTCCCTCGGTGGAGGCCGAGACCGGCTGCGCAGAGCTCATCTTCGAGCACTGCCGGCCGGGGTGGCTGATCTGCATCCACAGGTGATTGCCGGCCGCCGTCCCCGCCTTCGCCCACTCGGCCAGCGCCGCCCAGCCCTGGCGGTCCTCGATGACCACATTGCCCGGGCGCTCCAGCCAGCGCCGGTCCACCATCACATTGCCTGTGATCGAGAGCCCCACGCCGCCGGCTGCCCAGCGGCGGTAGAGGCGCGCGTGGCGCTCGTTGGCCTGGTCGTCCGCCCCGGCCAGGCCCTCGGTCATGGCGGCCTTGGCGATGCGGTTCGGCAGGGTCGCGCCGCAGGGCAGGCGCAGGGAATCGGCGAGTTCGGGCATGGGATCGGTCTCGTCGTTCGGGCTCTCGCAGCATACCCCGCCGGGGCCCGCCTGGCATGGCTCAGGTAGAATCGCCCGACCACGCGCGCCAGGGGGAAGCGATGTCGGACGGACCACTGATCACCAACGACGCCGTCGTGCTCGGGCTGCTGGCCCTGATCCTCGGCGGCGTGTTCTGGACGCAGCAGAGCCGCATCCCCTTCTTCCAGCGCTTCTACACCTATGTCCCCGCGCTGCTGCTGTGCTACTTCCTGCCCTCGCTGCTGAACACTTTCGGCATCATCGACGGCAAGGCCTCGAACCTGTACTTCGTCGCCTCGCGCTACCTGCTGCCCGCCTGCCTGGTGCTGCTGACGCTGTCGATCGACCTCCCCGCAGTGGCACGCCTCGGCAACAAGGCCGTGATCATGTTCTTCACCGGCACCTTCGGCATCATCGTCGGCGGCCCGCTGGCGCTGCTGGTGGTGGGCGCAATCTCCCCGGAAACCGTGGGCGGCGACGGGCCGGATGCCGTGTGGCGCGGCATGACCACCATCGCCGGGAGCTGGATCGGCGGCGGCGCCAACCAGGCAGCCATGAAAGAGGTGTTCGACGTCGGCGACAACCTGTTCGGCCAGATGATCGCGGTCGATGTGCTGTGCGCCAGCGTGTGGCTGGCGATCCTGCTGTTCTTCGCCTCGCGGGCGAAGGAGATCGACGCGCGCACCGGCGCCGACACCACGGCCATAGAGGATCTCAAGCATCGCATCGAGCGGTACCACGCCCAGCATGCGCGCATCCCGCGCCTCGCCGATTTGATGTTCCTCGCCGCCATCGGCTTCGGCGTCACTGCCGTGGCGCACCTCGGCGCCGATACCCTCGCGCCCTGGATCGCCGCCACGGCGCCCGGGCTGGACCGCTTCAGCCTGACCAGCGGCTTCTTCTGGCTGGTGGTGATCGCCACCACCGGCGGCCTGCTGCTGTCCTTCACCCGCGCGCGCAAGCTCGAGGGCGCCGGCGCCTCGACCGTGGGCTCGGCCTTTCTCTACATCCTGGTCGCCAGCATCGGCATGCAGATGGACATCACCGCCGTGCTGTCCAACCCGGGGCTGTTCGCGGTGGGCATGATCTGGATCGGCTTCCACGCCGTGCTGCTGCTGATCGTCGGCAAGCTGATCAAGGCGCCGCTGTTCTACCTCGCCGTGGGCAGCCAGGCGAATGTCGGCGGCGCCGCGTCGGCGCCGGTGGTGGCCTCGGCCTTCCATCCCTCGCTGGCGCCGGTCGGCGTGCTGCTGGCCGTGCTGGGCTATGCCGTCGGCACCTACGGCGCCTGGTTGTGCGGCCAGATCCTGCGCGTCATCGCGGCCGGGTGAGGACGCGCGGCTGATGACGGTATCCGCCGAAGACTGCATCGCGGCGCTGCTGGCCGAGTACGCGCCGGCGAGCATGCTGGTGATCGGGGATATGGCACCGAAGACAGCGGCGGAGGTGACCCTCCTTGCGGCCGCCGAGGCGCCCGCACAACTGGAAGAGCTCGGCCGCTTCGACTTCGCCGTCGTGTCGGGCCTGCTCGAGGAGATCGAGGCCGCGGACGCCGAGGCGGTGCTAGGGCGGCTGAAGAACCTGCACACCAGCCGCTTCCTGTTGCTGGCCGACCCGGCCCGCGCCTCCCTTGGGCACGACGCCCTGCTGGCACTGGCGCTGGCCCCGTTCGAACACCTGGCCGACGGCCGCGTCGCCTGGCGCTACGACCTCGACCGCTACAACCCGGAGCGGCGCTGGAACAACCCCGAGGACTGGGCCAACCCGCACAACTTCGACCGGTTCCGCTGGTAGCGGAACGGTAGCCATGAATTCCGAACCTCTCGCCCACCGGGAACACATCGTCCGCGGCATGCTCGCCGCGCTCGGCGCGTTCTTCATGTTCACCCTGATGAACGTGTTCGCCAAGCTGCTGAGCGCGAACCACTCGGTGGTCGAGATCGCCTTCTACCGCAACCTGATCGCCAGCCTGCCCTTCCTGTTCATGGTTTTCGTGCTCGGCCGACGCGAGATCCTGGTGATCCGCAGCAAGCCGTCGCTGGTCGGGCTGCGCGCGGTGCTGGGCGCAGTCTCGCTGATGACCACCTTCTTCGCCTTCTCGCTCATGCCCATGGCCGAGACCACGGTGCTGCTGTTCACCGCCTCGCTGTTCCTGCCGGTGCTCGGCGTGTTCGTGCTCGGGGAGAAGGTCGGGCCCTGGCGCTGGTCGGCCGTAGTGATCGGCTTCGCCGGCGTGGCCGTGATGGCCAGCCCGACCGGCAACGTGAACATGCTCGGCGTGACGATCGCGTTGGTCGCGGCGCTGATGCACGCCAGCCTGCAGGTGGTGCTGCGCTACCTCGGCCGCTACGAAAGCCCCGAGACCGTGACCTTCTACTTCATGGTGATCGGCACCCTCGTGACCGCCCTGCCGCTGCCCTTCGTCGCCGTGACGCCGACGCTCGCCGAAATACCGCTGCTGTTCGGCGTGGGCCTCTCAGGTGCGGCCGCGCAGTGGCTGCTTTCCACCGCCTTCCGCAATGCGCCGGCGGCGGTGGTCACGGTGTTCAATTACAGCGGCATCGTCTGGGCCACGCTGTTCGGCTGGCTGATCTGGAACGACTGGCCGCTGCCGCACGTGCTCGCCGGCGCCGCGATCGTGATCGCCTCCAACGCGCTGATCATCTGGCGCGAAAGCCGCCGCCGCCCGATCACCGGGGCGCGGGTGCGGGCGAAGTTCTGACCTTCTTGCGGCGGTGCGTCACGGCCGAAGCACCGACGCATGGCTGCAACAAAGCTCGAATAGCTTATGCTTCGCCGGATCCTGTCAGCGATAAGGGGCTGACGCCCCGGGGCACACCCGGGTAAGCCTGCAACAACCAACAACAAGGGGCAGCTCGAAATGCAGATGAGTAAGCGTCTGGGTGCGGAGTTCTTCGGTACCTTCTGGCTCGTGCTGGGCGGCTGCGGCAGCGCCGTGCTCGCCGCGCAGTTCGGCGGCGACGGCAACCCGCTGGGCATCGGACTGGTCGGCGTGTCGCTGGCCTTCGGCCTGACCGTGCTGACCATGGCCTACGCGGTCGGCCACATTTCCGGCGGGCACTTCAACCCGGCCGTCAGTTTCGGCCTGTGGGCGGCCGGCCGGTTCGACGGTAAGGACCTTGCTCCCTACGTCGCCGCCCAGGTTGTGGGCGGCCTGGTCGCAGGCCTGGTGCTATATCTAATCGCCACCGGCAAGGCGGGCGTGGATGTCGGCGGCTTCGCCAGCAACGGCTACGGTGAGCGCTCGCCGGGCGGCTACGGCCTCGGCGCCGCGTTCCTCACCGAGGTGGTGATGACGCTGTTCTTTCTGCTGGTGATCATCGGCGTCACGAGCAAGGCGGCTCCGGCCGGCTTTGCCCCGCTTGCGATCGGCCTGTGCCTGACCCTTATCCACCTGATCAGCATTCCCGTGACCAATACATCGGTGAACCCGGCCCGGTCCACGGGCGTGGCGTTCTTCGCCGATGCCGGCGCCGTGCCGCAGCTGTGGCTGTTCTGGGTCGCGCCCATCATCGGCGCGGTGATCGCCGGGTATCTCTCGCGCTGGCTGCAGGAGGGCTCCAACTAGGGCACGCGCGGAGTCACACCACCTCCACCGCATGCTCGCCGCGCAGGAAGAACGCGGCCAGCGCCAGCAGCGCCACCGGGAACAGTGCCAGGTTCACGAAGCCAAGCACGATGGTGAACTGCAGCACGCAGCAGGCCAGCAGCAGGATCGCGAACACCTTGAGCATGGTGGGCGACTCGGCGCTCGCACGCAGCAGGGTGATCGACAGCACCAGCGCGAGCACCGCGTAGACGAATAGCCCGGCGATGCCGACCACCATGCTGGCGAACACCAGCTGGTCGCCCGTGCTCTCGTCGAAGGCCGGGCCGACCGCGAAGGCGAGGTCGAACAGCACGGTGGCGTGAAACACGCCGACGACGATGGCCATCATCAGCAAAAGCACTGTGGGTAAGGACGTGTGCAGCCGCTGCGCGAGAATCTTGCGCAGGCTGAGGTAAAGATAGATCTCGATGGCGCCGATGAGAACGAACAGTGCGTCCCAGCCGCTCAGCCGCATGACGTCCGCACGCACGGTCTCGAACAGGTTCCAGTGGCCGCCGGCACCGAGCACGGAGATCCAGTAGACCGGAAACAGCAGGGCGAGGGCCACGGCCAGGTAGCCGGGCAACGCGTGTTCATTTCTCATTCCGTTCGTCTCCTCTGGCGTCGTCGGGCACGAATTCGAGCAGGTCGCCGGGCTGGCACTCGAGCGCACGGCAGATGGCCTCGAGGGTGCTGAAGCGGATGGCCTTGACCTTGCCGGTCTTGAGCAGAGACAGGTTGGTCAGCGACACGCCGACCTGCTGCGACAGCTCCGTCAGGGACATCTTCTTTTTTGCCAGCTCGACGTCCAGGTTGATGCGAATGCTCATGCCCGTGTTCCGTGTCTGGAATAAATGTATTTCGTAATAGACTTTACGAAAAACATAATACTCTTTACGAAAAGCATGTCAACCACCCGCCGGTCGATGCCGGCGGGCCGCCACCTTGGAGCCATAGAGACCTGGGAAACCCACCGGGTCCGGTGGGACGGCGTCAGCCCGGCCCGGGCAACCCGGTGAGGCGCTCGTCGCCGAACAGCGCCATGCCCGGCGCGAGCATGCGGATGTAGCGGTCGAAGTAGAGGAACTGCTTCACCAGCAGGGTGAACTCGCGCGGGAAACGGATGCCGTGGC
>CAYPTW010000012.1:0-13286 GCA_964413755.1 uncultured Thioalkalivibrio sp.
TGCCATCGCAGCGGCGACCCCGCTGTGGAAGCGACGCTGAAAGCACATGCGTACCAGAACGGCTGGGTCCCGCAGGCATTGCCTGAGGGTCGCAAGACGATCATCGACGCAGTGAAGTAACACTCGGACCAAGGGGTGGGCCTCCGGGCCCACCCCGACCGACCGAAAAGATGAAAGACATTCAGGCCGGGAGAGCAATCTCCCGGCCTTTTTCTTTGCCTGCGGCCGCAGTCCCTCGCCTTGCCATGGCGCGTGGGACTATGATGCGGCCCGACTGAGGACCGCTCGAGCACGCCATGAGCCACGCCCGCTCCACTACCGTCGTCGGCGCCAACACCCTCGCTTCGCGCGTGCTGGGTTTCGCGCGCGACGTGGTGTTCGCCCGCCTGTTCGGCGCCGGCGTGGGCATGGACGTGTTCGTCGTGGCCTTCCAGATCCCCAATTTCCTGCGCCGCCTGTTCGCCGAGGGCGCGTTCTCGCAGGCCTTCGTGCCGGTGCTGAACGAGTACAAGGCGAAGCGCTCGCACGCAGAGGTTCAGGAGCTGGCGGACAGGGTCACTGGCACGCTCGGCGTGGTGCTGTTCTGCATGACCCTGGTCGGCGTCCTGGCAGCACCGCTGTTCATCATGCTGTTCGCGCCCGGCTACCTGGAGGAACCCGAGAAGCTTGCCCTGGGCAGCGAGATGCTGCGCCTGACGTTCCCGTACCTGTTCTTCATCTCCCTGACGGCGCTGGCCGGGGGAATTCTCAACACTTACGGCCGCTTCGGCGTGCCGGCTTTCACCCCGGTGTTCCTCAACCTGGTGCTGATCGCCGCCGCGATCTGGCTGGCGCCGCACTTCGAGCGGCCGATCATCGGCGTGGCCGTCGGCGTGCTGCTCGCCGGTATCGTGCAGCTCGCCTTCCAGCTGCCCTTCCTGCGTGCACTGAAGCTGCTGCCGCGGCCGCGCTGGGGCTGGCACCATCCCGGGGTGCGGCAGATCGGCCGCCTCATGGCGCCGGCGATCCTCGGCTCCTCGGTGGCGCAGATCAACCTCATCGTGGACCGCGTCATCGCTTCTTTCCTGGTCACCGGCAGCATCAGCTGGCTGTACTACTCCGACCGCCTGCTGGAGTTCCCCCTCGGCACCTTCGCCATCGCGGTGGCCACGGTGATCCTGCCGAGCCTGTCGAGCCGGCATGCCGAGCAGTCGATGGCGGCGTTCTCCGCCACGCTCGACTGGGCGCTGAAGCTGGTGGTGGTGATCGCGCTGCCGGCCGCCGTCGGGCTGTTCCTGCTGGCGGGGCCGATGCTGGCGACACTGTTCCAGTACGGCGAGTTCACACCCTTCGACGTGCGCATGGCCAGCCTGAGCCTGATGGCGTATGCGCTGGCCCTGATCGGCTTCACGCTGGTAAAGGTGCTCTCGCCGGGGTATTTCAGCCGCCAGGACATCAAGACGCCGGTGCGCATCAGCATCCGGGCCATGCTCCTCAACGTCGTCCTCAACATGATCATCGTGGTGCCGATGTACCTCAACGAGGTCCCGGGCGCCCATGCCGGGCTTGCGGCCGCCACCGGGCTGTCGGCGATCTATAACGCGACCGCGCTGTATCTCGGGCTGCGCCGGGCCGGGGTCTATACGCGCGGGGAGGGGTGGGGCGCGCTGCTCGGTCGCGTGCTGTTCGCCAACCTCGTCATGGGCCTGGGGCTGTGGGTGATGGCCGGTCCGCTGGACGGCTGGCTGGATGCGGCCTGGCACGAGCGCGGCCTGCGCCTCGCCGCCATCATTTTCCTCGGCTTCGGTGCCTATCTCGCCGCGCTGCTGCTGGCCGGGCTGCGCCCCCGTCACCTGCGCAGCGGCACGGGCGCGCCGCCGCCGCCGCATTCCGTATAATCCGGTGTCTTTGGGCCCGCTGCCCGGGCCACCACCGGAAACTGACTTGGAACTGATCCGCGGCAAACACAACCTGCGTCCGGAGCACCGGGGTTCGGCCGTGACCATCGGCAACTTCGACGGGCTGCACCTGGGCCACCGCGCCGTGCTGGGCGGCCTCATCGAGGCGGCGCGCGCGCGTGGGTTGCCGACGGTGGTGATGAGCTTCGAGCCCACGCCGCGGGAGTACTTCATGGGCGCGGCCGCGCCGCCGCGCCTGGCAAGGTTCCGGGAAAAATACCAGGCGCTGACGGCACAGGGCGTGGACCGCCTGTTCAGCGTGCGCTTCGACGCCGCCATGGCCGCACTCCCGCCGGAGGATTTCATCCGCGAGTACCTGGTGGACGGCCTCGGCACGCGTTACCTGGTGATCGGCGACGACTTCCGTTTCGGCCGCGACCGCGCCGGCGACTTTGGCACCCTGCGGGCGGCGGGAGAGCGCTATGGTTTCGAGGTCGCCGACACGCCCACCTGCATGGTGGACGGCATGCGCGTGAGCAGCACGGCGGTGCGCCAGGCCCTGGCCCAGGGCGACCTCGGGCTCGCGACACGGCTGCTGGGACGGCATTATGGGATGAGCGGGCGGGTGATCGAGGGCCGCAGGCGCGGGCGTGAGCTCGGGTTCCCCACGGCGAACCTGCGCCCCGGGCGCCGCGTGTTGCCGGTGACCGGGGTGTTTGCGGTGCTGGTGCGCGGCGTGGCGGACCAGCCCTGGCCGGCGGTGGCCAACCTGGGCATCCGGCCGACGGTGGACGGCACCGAGCCGCTGCTCGAGGTGCACCTGTTCGATTTCGGCGGCGACCTGTACGGGCGCCGCATCACGGTGGATTTCGTGGCGCGGCTGCGGGACGAGCAGCGCTTCGCGGACCTGGACGCACTGGCGGCGCAGATGCAGCGCGATGCCGCGCAGGCACGCCGCATCCTGGCGGACGCGGGCTACGAACCCGCTCCAGCAGCACACGGGGCATTAACAGAGGAACGACACGGTGGCTGAGTACAAGGACACGCTGAACCTGCCGCAGACGGATTTCCCGATGCGTGCGGGGCTGGCGCAGCGCGAGCCGGGCATGCTGGCCGACTGGGAGGCGCGCGACCTCTACGGCAAGCTCCGCGCCGCGGCGCAGGGGCGCCCGGCGTTCCTGCTGCCCGATGGCCCGCCGTACGCCAATGGCGACATCCACCTCGGCCACTGCGTCAACAAGGTGCTGAAGGACATCGTCATCCGCTCCCGCACCCTGGACGGCTACGATGCGCCCTACATTCCCGGCTGGGACTGCCACGGCCTGCCGATCGAGCTGGTGGTGGAGCGCGAGCACGGCCCGGTGGGCGCCAAGCTGGCGCCGCGTGAGTTCCGCGACGCCTGCCGCAAGTTCGCCCGCGCGCAGGTCGACGGCCAGCGCAAGGACTTCCGCCGCCTCGGCATCCTCGGCGACTGGGAGCGGCCGTACCTCACCATGGACCCCGGCTACGAGGCCGAACAGTTGCGCGCCTTCGCGCGCATCTTCGCCAACGGGCACGTGTACAAGGGCTTCAAGCCGGTGCACTGGTGCCTGGACTGCGGCTCGGCGCTGGCCGAGGCCGAAGTCGAGTACGCCGACAAGAAGTCGCCGGCCATCGACGTGCGTTTCGCGGTGGTGGACGAGGCGGCGGCGCTGGACGCTTTCGGCGGCGACGCCCGCGGCAACACCGCCGGGCCGCTGTCGGTCCCGATCTGGACCACCACGCCCTGGACCCTGCCGGCCAACCAGGCGGTCGCGCTGCACCCGGAACTCGAGTACGCGCTGATCAGCTTCGCGGGCGCGGCCGGCCGCGAGCGCATCGTGGTGGCGCGCGACCTGCTGGCGCAGGCCACGCGCCGCTGGGGCGTGGAGCACTTCGAGGAGCTCGCCGTCTGCCGGGGCACCGCGCTGGAGGGGCTGCTGCTGCAGCATCCCTTCCTCGAGCGCCAGGTGCCGGTGATCCTCGGCGAGCACGTCACCATCGAAGCCGGCACCGGCGCGGTGCACACCGCCCCCGGGCACGGCCACGAGGACTTCGTGGTCGGCCAGCGCTACGACCTGGCGGTGGAAAACCCGGTCGGCGATGACGGCCGCTTCAAGCCGGGCACGGAGTTCGTCGCCGGCCAGAACGTGTTCGCAGCCAACCCGGTCATCGTCGCGCTGCTCGAAGAACGCGGCGCGCTGCTGCACCACGAACCCATGCAGCACAGCTACCCGCACTGCTGGCGGCACAAGACGCCGTTGATCTTCCGCGCCACGCCGCAGTGGTTCATCAGCATGGACCGCGAGGGCCTGCGCACGAACGCGCTGGAAGCCATCGGCGGCGTGCAGTGGATGCCGGCGTGGGGCGAGAACCGCATCCGCGCCATGGTCGAGGGCCGCCCGGACTGGTGTATCTCGCGCCAGCGGAGCTGGGGCGTGCCCATCGCGCTGTTCGTGGATCGCGACACGGGCGAGCCGCACCCCGACTCCGTGCGCCTGCTGGGCGAGGTGGCCGACCGCGTGGCACGTGACGGGATCGATGCCTGGTGGGAACTCGATCCCGCTGAACTGCTGGGCGAGGAGGCTGCGCGCTACGAGAAGGTGCGCGACATCATGGACGTGTGGGTCGATTCGGGCCTGATGCATCACTGCCTCAGCGCCACCCGCGCCGAGGTCGGCTTTCCGGCCGAGCTCTACCTCGAGGGCTCCGACCAGCATCGCGGCTGGTTCCAGAGCTCGCTCCTCACCTCGGTGGCCATGCATGGCGTGGCGCCGTATCGCGCGGTCCTTACCCATGGCTTCACCGTGGACGAGAAGGGCCGCAAGATGTCGAAGAGCCTGGGCAACGTGATCGCGCCGCAGAAGGTGCTGAACACGCTGGGCGCGGACATCCTGCGCCTGTGGGTGGCGGCCACCGACTACCGCGGCGAGATCAGCGTCTCCGACGAGATCCTCAAGCGCATGTCGGATTCCTACCGGCGCATGCGCAACACGGCGCGTTTCCTGCTCGGCAACCTGGCCGGCTTCGACCCGGCGACGCAGCAGGTCGCCCCGGAGGAAATGATCGCGCTTGACCGCTGGGCCATCGCGCGCGCCGCGGCCCTGCAGCAGGAGGTGCTGCAGGCCTATCGCGACTACGAGTTCCACCACATCTACCAGAAGGTGCACAACTTCTGCGTGCTCGACATGGGCGGCTTCTACCTCGACGTGCTCAAGGACCGCCTCTACACCACGCCGCGCGACAGCCATGCGCGGCGCTCGGCGCAGACGGCCATGTACCACGTCATCGAGGCGATGGTGCGCTGGCTGGCGCCCGTGCTGGCCTTCACCTCCGAAGAGATCTGGGCCAGCCTGCCGGGGGCGCGCCCCGAGTCGGTGTTGCTGGCGACCTGGCACCAATTGCCGGAGGTGCCGCTGCGCGACGACGACCCCGACTGGGAGCTCGTGCACGAGGTGCGCGACGCCGTGGCGCGCGAGCTCGAGGTGTTGCGTAACGCCGGCAAGATCGGCGGCTCGCTGGACGCCGAACTGGTGCTGTACGCGGAGCCCGGGCTGGCCGGGAAGCTGCGGCGCCCCGGCGAGGAGCTGCGCTTCCTGTTCCTGACTTCCGCAGCGCAGGTCGAAGCGCTCGAGGCGCGCCCCGCCGAGGCGACCGCGCTGGAAGGCTTCGACGGCCGGCTGTATGCCGTGGCGGCGCCCAGCGCGCATGCCAAGTGCGCGCGTTGCTGGCACCGGCGCCCGGACGTCGGCGTGGATCCCGAACATCCGGAGATCTGCGGCCGCTGCGCCACCAACGTGGCCGGCGAGGGCGAGCAGAGGCGCTGGGCATGAACGCGCAGCAGCAGGGAGCAGGGCAGGGACGCGGCGCGCTGCAGTGGCTGTGGTTGTCGGTGGCGATCGTGGCCGCCGACCAGCTGACCAAGTGGCTGGTGACGCACAACCTTGCGCTGTACGAGCGCATCGAGCTGTTGCCCGTGCTCGGACTGACCCACCTGCACAACACCGGCGCCGCCTTCAGCTTTCTCGCCGACGCGGGCGGGTGGCAGCGCTGGTTCTTCATCGCCATCGCGCTGCTGGTCACCGTGATGGTGTGCTTCTGGCTGTACCGCATGCCGGCCCGTGGCCAGGGCTGGCTGGCGGCCGCGCTGGCGCTGGTGGTCGGCGGCGCCGTGGGCAACGTCATCGATCGGGTCCTGCACGGCTACGTCATCGATTTCATCAGCGTGCACTGGGAGCGGTCGTTTTTCCCCGCTTTCAACGTTGCCGACTCGGCCATCACGGTGGGCGCGGCGATACTCATCATCGACAGCTTTTATGAGAGCCGCCGGAAACAAAAAGTGATCTAGGCGGTCAACAGAATCCTGAACCACGTTGCAGAACAACAAGCCAGCAACATGACTTTCACCGGAGATCCGGCATGAGACTATCGATACTCCTCGTCCTCGCCCTGACCGTGGCTGCGCCCGTCCAGGCCGCAGAGGACACGCGCCTGTTGCGCTTCCCCGACGTGTGGGGCGGACAGGTGGCCTTCGTCTACGGCGGCGACATCTACACCGCGTCCACTGCGGGGGGCGTGGCGCAGCGCCTGACCTCGGACGAGGGCAATGAGCTGTATCCGAAGTTCTCGCCTGACGGCCAGTGGATCGCGTTCTCCGCCGAGTACACCGGCACGCGGCAGGTCTGGGTCATGCCCGCGGCCGGCGGCACGCCCCGCCAGCTGACCTTCTATACCGACGTCGGCCCGATGCCGCCGCGCGGTGGCACGGATTACCGGATCCTGGACTGGACGCCCGACGGCCGGCACGTGCTGGTGCGCGCGAATCGTACGCCCTACGGCCAGCGCAACGGCGTGCCCATGCTGGTGCCCTTCGCCGGCGGCATGGAACAGCCGCTGGGACCGCCCGAGACCGGTGGCGGCATGCTCTCCGCCGACGGCAACACTTATGTCTACACGCCCATCGACCGCGAGTTCCGCACCTGGAAGCGCCATCGCGGCGGGCGCGCGCAGGATGTCTGGACCTACGACCTGGTGAACAACACCTCGCGGCAGTTGACCGACTTCGTCGGCACCGACCACCAGCCGCTGTGGGTCGACGGGCGGATCTATTTCGTTTCCGACCGCGACTACACGCTGAATCTCTTCGCCATGGACATGGACGGCGGCAACCTCAGCAAGGTCACGCAGTTCGAGGACTTCGACGTGCTGTGGCCGAGCTCCGATCGCAGCCGTATCGTGTTCGAGAACGGCGGTTACATCTGGCTGCACGACCCGGCCACGGCCCAGACCTCGCGCATTCCCATCCAGGTGACGGGCGACCGCCCGCATGCCCTGGCGACTTTCAAGAACGTCAGCGGCAACATCGAGAGCTTCGACATCGCCCCGCAGGGCGAGCGTGCCGTGTTTGGCGCCCGCGGCGAAGTCTTTACCGTGCCGGCCGAGCATGGCGAGATCCGCAATATCTCGCGCACGCCGGGGGCGCGCGAGATCAGCGTCGCCTGGTCGCCGGACGGCCGCTGGATCTCCTACCTGTCCGACGCCACGGGGGAGTACGAGCTCTACGTGCGGCCGCAGGACGGCAGCGGCGAGCCGCGCCAGGTCACGCGCGACAGCAAGGTGTGGCGTTTCCCGCCCGTGTGGTCGCCGGACTCGAAGAAGCTGGCATTCTCCGACAGCGACAACCGCCTCAGCATCGTCGAGGTGGAGAGCGGTCGCGTGCGCGTGGTCGACACCACCCGTTACACCAGTAATTCCTTCCGTAACCTGACCCAGTACACCTGGTCGCCGGACAGCGCCTGGCTGGCCTATACCAAGGTCAACGAGAGCTACAACAGCTCCATCTGGGTGTATTCCATGGCGTCCGGCGAGGCGACGCAGCTGACCACGGATGCGACCAACGAGCAGAGCCCGGCCTTCGATCCGCAGGGCCGATACCTTTACTTCACCTCGACGCGCGACTGGAACCTGGTGTTCTCGAGCTACGAGTTCAACTATCTCTACAACAATGCCACACGCATTTACGCCGCCACCCTGGCCGCCGACGGGCCGGCCCTGAACCGGCCGCGCAGCGACGAGGTGACGCCGGACGCGGGTGACAAGGAAGAGGACAAGAGCGGCGAGAAGAACGACAAGCCGCAACCCGTGCGCTTCGATATCGCCGGTTTCAACGAACGCGTGACGGTGCTGGATATGCCCGCGGCGAACTACGTCGGCCTGTCCGCCACGGAGGGTGGCCTGTTCTTCGTCTCGGCCCAGCAGGGCAACGGCAACGAGCTGCGTTACTACGACCTGGAGAAGCGCGAGGCGCAGAAGGTGCTGGACGGGGTCACCGGCTACGTCGTGTCCGCCAACGGCAAGAAGCTGCTGTGGCAGCAGCGCGACAAGTTCGGCATCGCCGACGCCAAGCCCGAGGTGGACGCCGGCAAGACGGCGCTGAAGCTGGACGGCATGGAAATGCTGGTCGACCCGCGCGTCGAGTGGCAGCAGATGTACGTCGACGGCTGGCGCATCCTGCGCGACTGGTTCTGGGATCCGGGCCACCACGGCCAGGACTGGGAGGCCATCCGCGACCGCTATGCGCCGCTGGTGGACCACGTGGCGCACCGTGCCGACCTCGATTACATCTTCGGCGAGCTGGGCGGGGAGCTGAACGCGGGCCACATCTACGTCAACAGCAGCCCCGGCACGCCGGGCGCCGAGCGCAAGGCCGGCGGCCTGCTGGGCGCGCACATCGAGGCGCACGAGTCGGGTTACTACCGCATCGCGCGGATTTTCCCCGGCGAGAACTGGCACGACTACTATCGCTCGCCGCTCACCGAGGCCGGCGTGAACGCCAACGCGGGCGACTTCATCCTCGCCGTGGACGGCGTCAGCACCCGGGGCGTGGACAACTTCTATCGCCTGCTGCAGAACAAGGGTGACCGCGTCGTCGAGCTGACCCTCAACGACCGGCCCAGCGAGCGCGGCGCACGGGTCGAGAAAGTGAAGACCGTGACCAGCGAGACGTCGTTGCGCTACCTCGAGTGGGTGACGCGCAACCGCGAGCGCGTGCACGAGCTGTCCGGCGGCCGCGTCGGCTACATCCACGTGCCGAACACGGCGGTGGAGGGCAACCGCGAGCTGTTCAAGGGCATGCTCGCGGAGGCGCGCCGCGATGCGCTCATCATCGACGACCGCTACAACGGCGGCGGCTTCATCCCGGACCGCATGATCGAGATGCTGGCGCGCACGCCGCTCAACTACTGGGTGTGGCGCGGCTTCGAGCCGCAGCCGCGGCCGCTGCTGAGCCACGACGGGCCCAAGGCCATGCTCATCAACGGCCTCGCCAGCTCGGGCGGCGACGCGTTGCCGTATTACTTCCGCAAGCTGGGTCTCGGGCCGCTGATCGGCACGCGCACCTGGGGCGGGCTCATCGGCATCAGCGGCAACCCGGGCCTGGCCGACGGCGGCAGCATCATCCCGGCGACCTTCCGCTTCCTCGACACCGAGGGCAACTGGGCGGTCGAGGACGAGGGCGTGGCGCCGGACATCGAGGTCATCGACCGGCCGGAGGCCATCGCCGCCGGGCGCGACCCGAGCCTCGAAAAGGCGGTCGAGGTGATGCTCGAGGCGCTGGAGGAGAACCCGCCGCGGCAGATCGAGACGCCGCCGGCGCCGACCGATTTCAGGTTCCAATGATGAAGATACTGCTCGCCAATCCCCGCGGCTTCTGCGCCGGCGTCGACCGCGCCATCGACATCGTCGAGCGCGCCTTGCAGCTGTTCGGTGCGCCCATCTACGTGCGCCATGAAGTGGTGCACAACCGCTACGTGGTCGACCGGCTGCGTAATCTCGGCGCCGTGTTCGTGGACGAGCTGGACGAGGTGCCGGACGGCGCCACGGTCATCTTCAGCGCCCACGGCGTGTCCAAGGCGGTGCAGAGCGAGGCCGAGCGGCGCGGGCTGGAAGTGTTCGACGCCACCTGCCCGCTGGTCACCAAGGTGCACATGGAAGTGTCCAACTACGGCCGCGACGGCCGCGAGGTGATCCTCATCGGGCACCAGGGGCACCCGGAGGTGGAAGGCACCATGGGCCAGTACGATCGCAGCCGCGGCGGCGAGATCTACCTGGTGGAGAACCCGGACGACGTGGAGCGCCTGCAGGTGCGCGATCCCGAGCGGCTCGCCTTCGTCACGCAGACCACGCTGTCGGTGGACGACACCGCGCGCGTTATCGAGGCGTTGAAGAAGCGCTTCCCGGCGCTGGTCAGCCCGCGCAAGGAAGACATCTGCTACGCGACGCAAAACCGCCAGGATGCAGTGAAGGACCTGGTGCAGCGCTGTGACGCCATCGTGGTGGTCGGCTCGCAGACCAGCTCGAACTCCAGCCGCCTGAAGGAAATCGCGCTCAAGTCCGGCATCCCGGGTTACATGGTGGACGGCGCGGACGACCTCAAGCAGGAATGGTTCGAGGGCTGTGCCACGGTCGGCGTCACGGCCGGCGCGTCGGCACCGGAAGTCCTGGTGCAGCAGGTGGTGTCGCGCCTCAAGGAATGGGGCGGGGAGCTGCCGGAGGAGATCAAGGGTCGCGAGGAGCACGTGGTGTTCTCGCTGCCCAAGGTGCTGCGTTCCGCCTGACATCGTGCCGCCCGCGGTCCCGCCGCCATCGGTTTGGTGGCGCGGCTCAGGGCCAGCAGGTGTCGGGCGGCGCCGGGGAAGAACCGCGCGCGCCGAGCTCATCCATGGTGAACAGCCGGCACGCTGCGTCGTTGGCCGGCGGCGTGCCGTGCAGCGGCCGGGCGCTGGCGACGAAGCCCGTCGCATCCGCGCGCTCGATGCGCAGCCGGTACCAGCCCCGCTCGCTGGCCGCGAGGCCGAGCCCCACGGGAGGGGCCGGGCCGGCCTGGTCCGCGTAGCGTCCGTGCACCATGCGGTAGCGTTCCTGCGCTGCGGCCACGGCGTACAGGGCCTGGATGGCGTCGCCGCGGTGGGCGCGCATGACGACGCCGCGCCATGTCGGGATCGCCACGGCGGCGAGGATCGCAGCGATGGCGATGCAGGCGAGCAACTCGACCAGGGTGAACCCTTTCTTCATGGCGCCGGCTCCAGCTGGCGCCACCAGGTGAGCCGTGCCGTGCCCGGCAAGGCGCCGCTGACGCTGAAGCCGCGCGAGAGCTCTACCCGGGCCGCGGCGGCCCGGCCGGTGCTGCGAACCTCGAATACCCAGTCGGTGGCGCCGCCGCCGGGTGCGACGCGCGCTGCGACCAGGCGCACCTCTGCGGTCCACGTGGCACCGCCCGCCAGTACACCGTGTCCCGCCCACGGGGTCGCCGCGGACCAGCCGCGTGCGCGCAAGGCCGCGGCCAGGCCGGCCTCGGCCGCCGCCCGCGCCCGTACCCGGGACAGGTCGTGCTCGGCCATGGCCATCTCCAGGGCGGCAGAGCGCGCGAGGCCGCCGGCCAGCAGCGTGCCTGCGGCGAGGAAGGCGAGCACCACCACCAGGGCGCTGCCCCCGATGCGATTCCGCGCGGGCGAGGACGGGCTCATGGCAGGGGCCCGTTGTGCAGCGGGATGGTGCGCACCAGCGTGAGGCCCGGCACGTCGTCGCTGCGCAGCGTGATGCGCACGGCCACCACCGGCGCGGTGGCCGCCTCGGGTGAGACGAAGGCGTCGGCCCGGCCGTGTCCCGGATCGCCCGGGAGGTCGGCGTCGATGCCGAGCTCGATCTCCAGCGCGGCGATCCCCGGCATGATCTCCTCGTCGACCACGCGCGGTCCGCGCTGCAGTGTCTTGCGCCGCAGCGAGGGGCGCGAGGCGTCGCCGGTGGAGCGGGGGCTGACGTAGTAGGCCCGGGCCACCAGGTTACGTCCCTCGTGCCCGGGCGGGGGCGCAGCTGCGTCCGCGGACAGCCGGCCACCCCAGAAATCCGCCTGCACCTGCAGCCTGCCGGCCTCGGGAGCCGCGGTCCGCGCCTCGACCCGGCGCAGCACCAGCACGCCGCCAAGGGGCGGGGCGGCAGCGTAGGGCGCACAGTCGAGCGGCCAGCCGGCGGACCAGGCCTGCAGCGGCCGGTCCAGGTCGATGGCCCAGTCGGGCCCGCAGTCCCCGCTGACGCTCACGGCCAGCGGCACGGCGGCGGCACGGCGCCCGGCGATCCGCGTTGCTTCCGGCGCCAGGCCCCAGTGACCAGCGTGCGCCAGGTCGTACTCGAGCAGCGCCAGGGCGATGCGCAGGGCGTCCTGGGCATCCGCCGCCCCGCTCGAGTCCAGCGACAACCGCAGCACTCGCGCGTGCAGCGTGGTCATGGACAGCGTGAGCAGCAGCATCAGTCCCATGGCCACCAGCACCTCGACCAGGCTGAACCCGGCAGTGTGGCGGCGGCCCCGCGCCAGGCCGCTCACGGCAGCATCCCCAGCTCGAGCCGGCGCGGCGCGCCGCCGGTCTCGGTCCACTCGAGGCGCAGCAGCAACGTGCCGGTCGCGCCGCGCTCCAGCGTGGCCGTCCCGCCCGGCAAAGTATCCGTGAGCAGCCGCCGCCACCGCGCCAGCTCCACGGCTGCGAGCTGCGCCGGGCTGCAGGCCGGCTCGCAAGGCGTAATCCCCGGCAGGCTGGTCCAGTCGACGCCCGGCAGCAGCGCCACGCGTCCCGCCAGGTCCGCGGCCAGCGCCGCGGCCTGTTGCGACCTTCGCGCCTCGAGTGTCGTGGCGAAGCCGTCCAGCGCCAGCCCGAGCCCGCCCGTCAGCGCCATGCCGAACACCAGCAACGCGACCAGCACTTCCGTCATGGCGAAGCCGCGCGCCTTCATGGCGGGCTGCACTCGATGGAGCCGGAGCCGCGTTGCAGCCGCGGCCGCCCGGTAGGCGAGATGACGATGGCCCGCGACGCGCGCTCGCCGCGGGCGTCGCACCACGCCAGGGTGCCGTTGGTGCTGCGCCGGTCGTGAGTTTCGAAGGTAAAGCTGTCGCGGTTGGCCATCAGGACCGCCCGCGCCCGTCCCACGCCGTGGCCGGTCCTGAGCGGGGCATCCGGCGTCGCCGCCGCGGCCACCGTCCAGCCGCCGCTCCAGGCGTCGCGCCGCGCCGTGCAGGCGTCGCCCGGGCCGGCCGGGCAGAGCACGACCGGGCGGCCCTGTCGGACTGCCTCGCTGCGCGCATACCAGGCCGCACGCAACAGGCCTTCCATGACGGCGGCGCGGCTCGCGTTGAGCCTGAGGCTTTCCAGGGCCGGCGTCGCCAGCGCGGCCAGGATCGCCAGCAGGGCGAGCGCCACCAAGAGTTCCATCAGCGTCATTCCTTGCGCCTGTTTCACGGTCTCCCTCCGTGTGGCAAGGTTGCCCTGGCAGGACGCGCGCGGAACAGGGCCGGAATCCGGGGCTTTGCGGGAAATATGCGGCAGCGGGGCGGCCCCGGCCCGG
>CAYPTW010000012.1:13386-30094 GCA_964413755.1 uncultured Thioalkalivibrio sp.
GCCGGAATCCGGGGCTTTGCGGGAAATATGCGGCAGCGGGGCGGCCCCGGCCCGGCCCCTGCCCGGCACGATGCGGCGCGGCATATGGCACACCGGGGCCGGTGTGAATATAATGCAGCGGTCAAGACAGGTTCAGATGCCTATGAACACGCAGGAAAAAATCGCCTCCCGCCTGGCCCGGCACGGCGCCAAGCCCACCACGCAGCGGCTCAAGCTGGCCGAGCTGGTATTGTCGCGCCCGCAGCATGTGTCGGCTGAGCAGTTGCTCCAGCGCGCGCGTGCCACCGGCATTCGCGTATCCAAGGCGACCGTTTACAACACGCTGAACCTGTTCGTGCAGTGCGGCCTGTTGCGTGAGCTGGTGGTCGATCGCGACCGGGTCTATTACGACTCCACGGTCCACGAGCACCATCACTTCTACAACGTCGACACCGGCGAGATGATCGACATCCCGGTGGAGTCCGTGTCCTTCGCCGGCGTGCCCAACGCGCCCGAGGGCATGGAGCGCGAGGGCGTGGACGTGATCATCCGGGTGCGCAGCCGGCGCAGCTAGGCCGGCCCTGCGGCATTGCCGCTACGGCGGCCATCTCCTATACTTCGCCGCCTCGCGAAGACCCCAGTGCCGGGGTAGCTCAGTCGGCAGAGCAACTGATTCGTAATCAGTAGGTCGGTGGTTCGAATCCACTCTCCGGCACCATTCCATGGTCTTCCGTATCGAGGCTACTTGCCCTTCTTGGCACGCTTCTCCGCACGCTTTTCCTCCGGCGTCTTGGCCGGTTTCTTCTTCGTCTCTTTCTTCCGATCCATGCCCTTGCTCATGACCCTGCTCCTGTCGCCGAATCGAGCGCTGACTTGATGGTACCGGCCGCGCGCCCCGCGGGTCGGTAACTGATTCTAGAGCGGCGGCACGCAAGCCACCAGAGCCGCGAGCATCGATGCTGCCGCTTTGTGGTAACTTCCGGCGTTCGTTTGGCCACTACACCTCCACTCATGCCTCGTGCCGTTTTTCTATACGTCCTGGCCGGCCTGCTGCTGCTTCTTGGCGGCTGCACCGACCCGGGGTCTGCGGGTCGCGACGCCGCAGGCAAAGCGCAGATCGGCGGCGAGTCCGGGCGCGAGCTGGCAGCGCGCCAGGTGCTGCGCCGGGGCAACGGCGCCGAGCCGCAGTCGCTGGACCCGCACAAGAGCGAGGGCGTGCCCGAATCGAACCTGCAGCGGGACTTGTTCGAGGGCCTGGTGAACGACGACGCGGACCAGGGCGTCGTGCCGGGCGCGGCGCGCGCCTGGGAAGTCAGCGCCGACGGCACCGTGTATCTCTTCCACATGCGCGAGGACGGCCGCTGGTCCAACGGCGACCCGGTCACGGCGCGTGACTTCGAATACGGGCTGCGGCGCTCGGTGGACCCGGCCACCCTGTCTAACTACAGCATCATGCTGCGGCCGATCCTCAACGCCGAGGAAGTCATCGCCGGCGAGCTGCCGCCCGAGGCGCTCGGCGTGCGCGCCATCGACGACCTGACGCTGGAGATCCGCCTCGAGGCGCCGACGCCGTACTTTCTCGGCGTGCTGAGCCATTCCTCCGCATACCCGGTGCACCGTCCCAGCGTGGAACGCTACGGCACCCGCTGGGCGCGCCCCGGGCGGCTGGTGTCGAACGGTGCGTACCGCCTCAAGGACTGGGTGATGCAGTCGCACATCATCATGGAGCGCAATCCTTACTACTGGGATGACGCAAACACGACTATCGACGAGGTCTGGTTCTACCCCATAGAGAACCAGTCGACCGAGCTGCAGCGCTATCGCGCCGATGCGCTCGACCTGACCTACGACCTGCCGTTCCGCCAGCTCGGCTGGATCCGCGAGAACCTGCCGGACGAGCTGGTGATCAGCGAGTACCTCGGCGTGTACTACTTCGGCCTCAACACTACCCAGCCGCCGTTCAAGGACAACGTGGAATTGCGCCGCGCGCTCAACCTGGCCGTGGACCGCGAGATCCTGACGCAGCAGGTGACCACGGCGGGCGAGATCCCCGCCTACGGCTACGTCCCGGCGGCGGCGAACTACGAGCAGGTGGTGCCGGAGTGGGCGCACTGGACGCAGGAGGAACGCGTGGCCGAAGCGCGGCGGCTGTACGAGGCCGCGGGCTATTCGCGCGACAACCCGCTCAAGGTACAGATCCTCTACAACACCCACGAAAACCACCGCACCATCTCGGTGGCCATCGCCTCGATGTGGAAGGAGGCGCTGGGGGTGGAAGTGGAGCTGGTGAACCAGGAGTGGAAGGTCTACCTGGAGACGCGCCGCACCAAGCAGACCACGCAGGTGTTCCGCGCCGGCTGGATCGGCGACTACAACGACGCCTACAACTTCCTCGAGATCCTGCACTCGCAGAGCGGCCTCAACGACCCGGGCTGGAACAATCCCGAGTACGATGCGCTGCTCGAGGCGGCCGCGAACGAGATCGACCTGGAGCGGCGCGCCGAGCTCATGCACCAGGCCGAGCAGCTCGTGTTGCAGGAGGTGCCGGTGATCCCGGTATATTTCTACGTCACCAAGCGGCTGGTGAAGCCCTGGGTCGGCAACTACCGGCCGCACGTGCAGGACTTCATCCTCACCAAGGACCTCAAGATCCTGAAGCACTGATGCGGAGCTACGGCAACACAAGGGGACTGAAGGGAGGCGGCCTGGCGTGATCCGCTACGCACTGACGCGCTTTCTCGGCGCCATCCCCACGCTGCTGATCCTGGTCACGCTGGCGTTCTTCATGATCCGGGCGGCGCCCGGCGGTCCTTTCGATTCCGAGAAGGCCTTGCCGCCGGAGATCGAGGCCAACCTGCGCGCGGCCTACCACCTCGACGAGCCGCTGGTGCAGCAGTTCGGCCGCTACGTGCTCAACCTGGCGCGCGGCGATTTCGGGCCGTCGTTCCAGTACAAGGACTACAGCGTCACCGAGCTCATCGCCGCCGGCTTCCCGGTGTCGCTGCGGCTCGGCGGCTCGGCCATGCTGCTGGCGCTGCTGCTCGGCGTGACGGCCGGCACCATCGCCGCGCTGCGCCAGAACTCGCGCACCGACCATGCCGTGATGGCGGTATCCATGACCGGCATCTCCATCCCGAACTTCGTCATGGCGCCGCTGCTGATCCTGCTGTTCGCGGTCACGCTCGGCTGGCTGCCGGCGGGCGGCATCGGCGACGGCAGCCTGCGTTACCTGGTCCTGCCGGTGATCTCGCTGGCCCTGCCGCAGGTCGCCTACATCGCGCGCCTCACCCGCGGCAGCATGATCGAGGTATTGCGCAGCAACTTCATCCGCACCGCGCGCGCCCAGGGCCTGCCCGAGCGCACCGTCATCCTGCGCCACGCGCTCAAGCCGGCATTGCTGCCGGTGGTGTCCTATCTCGGGCCGGCCACCGCGGCGGTGATCACCGGCTCGGTGGTGATCGAGCAGATCTTCGGCGTGCCCGGCCTCGGCCGCTATTTCGTGCAGGGCGCGCTGAACCGCGACTACACGCTGGTGATGGGCGTGGTGGTGTTCTACGGCGCGCTGATCATCCTGTTCAACCTGCTGGTCGACCTGGTGTATGCCTGGCTCGACCCGAAGGTGAAGTACGCATGAGCGCCACGCCGCAGCCCGCCGTCGGCAACGCCGCGCCGGCCCCGATCAAGGGCCGCAGCCTGTGGGTGGACGCCTGGAACGTGCTGCGCCGGAACCGCGCCGCCGTGGTCGCCGGGACACTGATCCTGGCAATGGCGCTGCTGGTGATCGTCGGCCCCTGGCTCTCGCCCTGGGACTACGCCCAGACCGACTGGGACAATGTCTCCATCGGGCCGGACTGGGACAGCCGCCATTACTTCGGCACGGATGCCCTCGGCCGCGACCTGTTCGTGCGCACGCTCTACGGCGGCAGGATCTCGCTGCTCATCGGCGTGGTGGCGACGCTGGTAAGCCTGCTGATCGGTATCAGCTGGGGTGCGACCGCGGGCTATCTCGGCGGGCGGGTCGACCACGTCATGATGCGCATCGTCGACATCCTCTACGCCATGCCCTTCATGTTCTTCGTCATCCTGCTGATGGTGTTCTTCGGCCGCAACATCCTGCTGATCTTCGTCGCCATCGGCGCCATCAACTGGCTCGACATGGCGCGCATCGTGCGCGGCCAGACGCTGTCGCTGAAGCACAAGGAGTTCATCGAGGCGGCCGAGGCGCAGGGCGTCTCCACCTTCAACATCATCCGCCGCCACATCGTGCCCAACCTGCTCGGCGTGGTGGTGGTGTACGTCACGCTCACCATCCCGCAGGTGATCCTGGTGGAGAGCTTCCTCAGCTTCCTCGGCCTCGGCGTGCAGGAACCGATGACCTCCTGGGGCGCGCTGGTGAACGAGGGTGCGCAGGAAATGGGCACGGCGCCGTGGATGCTGGTGTTCCCCGCCACCTTCCTCGCGCTCACGCTGTTCTGCTTCAACTTCGTCGGCGACGGCCTGCGCGACGCGCTCGACCCGAAGGACCGCTGATGGCGCTGCTCGAGGTCGACCAGCTCAACGTCCGCTTCCACACGCCCGACGGCGAGGTGCACGCGGTGCGCGACCTGGGCTTCAGCCTGGACAAGGGCGAGACCCTCGGCATCGTCGGCGAGTCGGGCTCCGGCAAGAGCCAGTCGATGATGAGCCTGATCGGCCTGCTGGCGTCCAACGGCCGCGCCACCGGCTCGGCGCGTTTCGACGGCACCGAGCTCATCGGCATGCCGCTGGCGGCGCTGCGCCGCGTGCGCGGACGGCGCATCGGCATGATCTTCCAGGACCCGATGACCTCGCTGAACCCGTACATGACGGTGTTCCAGCAGATGGCGCAGGTGCTGCAGCATCACGAGGGCATCGGCCGCAAGGCGGCGCGGGCGCGCTGCATCGAGCTGCTCGACGCGGTGCACATCCCGGAAGCGAACAAGCGCGTCGACATGTATCCGCACGAGTTCTCCGGCGGCATGCGCCAGCGCGTGATGATCGCTTCGGCCATGCTGTGCCAGCCGGACCTGCTCATCGCCGACGAGCCGACCACGGCGCTGGACGTGACGGTGCAGGCGCAGATCCTCGAGCTGATGCGCGAGGTGCGGCGCGACTTCGGCACCTCAATCATCCTCATCACCCACGACCTGGGTGTGGTGGCCGGGCTGTGCGACCGGGTGATGGTGATGCACCGGGGCGAGGAGCAGGAATCCGGCCCGGTGGACGAGATCTTCTACCGGCCGCAGCACCCCTATACCCGCGCCCTGCTGGCCGCAGTGCCGCGGCTGGACCAGGCCGAGATCCGGCGTCTCGCCGCGGTAAGCGCAGGGGAGGGCGAGGACCGGCAGGCGGACGAAGCGTACCCCGAGCGGCTGCGTCGCGAGCCGGACCGGGCTGCTGCGCCGCTGCTCGAGGCCGACGAGCTGAAGGTGCACTTCAAGCTGCTGCCGGAGACGTTGCTGGGACGCACGCGCACCCTGAAGGCGGTGGACGGCGTGAGCCTGGCGCTGCATCCGGGCGAGACGCTCGGTGTGGTCGGCGAGTCGGGTTGCGGCAAGTCCACCCTGGCGCGCGCGGTGTTGCGCCTGGTGCCGCCGACGGCGGGGCGGGTGACCCTGCTGGGAGAGGACATCACGCCGCTCGACAAGAAGGCCATGCGGCCGCACCGGCGCGACATGCAGGTGATCTTCCAGGACCCGCTGGCCTCGCTGAACCCGCGCATGACGGTAGGCGACATCGTCGCAGAGCCCCTGCAGACGCATTTCCCGCGCATGGGTCGCGTGGAGGTGCGGCGCAAGGTCGACGCCATGCTCGAGCGCGTCGGTCTCGGCCCGGAGCACGTCAACCGCTACCCGCACGAATTTTCCGGTGGCCAGTGCCAGCGCATCGGCATCGCGCGCGCGCTGGTGCTGGAGCCGAAGCTGGTGATCTGCGACGAGCCGGTGAGCGCGCTCGACGTGTCCATCCAGGCGCAGATCGTCAACCTGCTGATGGACCTGCAGGCGGAGATGAACCTGTCGCTGGTGTTCATCGCCCACGACCTGGCGGTGGTGCGGCACATCAGCCACCGCATCATGGTGATGTATCTCGGCCGCGTGGCGGAGATCGCGGACCGCGTCGCCCTCTACGAGCGGCCGCTGCATCCCTACACGCAGGCGCTGATCCGCGCCGTGCCGATCCCCGATCCGCAGAAAGAACGCAACAAGGAATTCGCGCCCCTGCAGGGCGACCTGCCGTCGCCGGTGAACCCGCCCTCGGGCTGCGCCTTCCGCACCCGTTGTCCCATCGCCGGACCGCGTTGTGCCGCTGAGGTGCCGCCGCTGCGCCAGGTGGGCGACCATCTCGTCGCCTGCCACGAGGCGGAGCGTGCCGTGTCGGGCGAGACCCGCCGGGCCGGATGATGCGCCTGCCTCGCCTGCGCCGCGCCGTGATGGTGTTTTTCCTGGTGTACGCCGCGGCGGCGACCTGGCCGGTGGCGCTGCTGGTGGCCGAGGGCGGCCCGCTGGTGTTCGGCCTGCCGCGCCCCATGGCGTGGACGATCCTGTGGATCCTGCTCGGCTTTGCGGCACTGCTGCTGCTCGATCATTTCGAACGCCGCGGAGAACAGGACTGATGGAGCGCTGGCAGGGGGTCTCCCTGGTGGTGCTGGCTTACCTCGCCCTGACGCTCTATATCGGCCTGCGCGCGGGGCGCAAGACGACGCACACGGTGACGGGCTTCGTCGCCGGCGACCGCGACTTCGGCCTGCTGGTGATGTACTTCGTCACCGGCGCCACCGTGTTCTCCGCCTTCGCCTTCCTCGGCGGGCCGGGCTGGGCCTATTCGCGCGGCGCAGCGGCTTTCTACATCCTCTCCTACGGCGTGCTGGGCATCGCGCCCTGGTATTTCATCGGCCCGCGCGTGGCGCGCATCGGGCGCACGCTGGGCTACGTCACCCAGGCGCAGTTCCTGTCCGGGCGTTTCCCCTCGCGCGTGCTGTCGCTGCTGATCGCCGTGCTCAGCGTGGTGGCGCTGGTGCCGTACGTCACGCTGCAGATCCGCGGCGCCGGGATCGTCATCGAGGTGGTCACGGACGGCAACGTGCCGTTGTGGGCCGGCGCCGCCGTGGCCTACGGCATCGTGCTGTTCTACGTGCTGGTCAGCGGCGTGCGCGGGGTCGGCTGGACGAATACCTTCCAGGGCATCTTCATGGTGGTGATGGCCTGGACGCTCGGCCTGTACCTGCCGTATGCGCTGTACGGGGGCGTCGGGCCGATGTTCGAGGCCATCCTGAGCGAGCGTCCCGACCTGCTCGAGTTGCCCGGACTCACCGGCAGCGGCGCGCCCTGGAGCTGGGGCGGCTACAGCAGCGCCATCCTGGTCAGCGCCATCGGCCTCACTCTTTGGCCACACCTGTTCATGAAGGCCTTCACCGCGCGCGACGAGCGCACGCTCAAGCGCACCGTCGTGTTGTTCCCGACCTTCCAGCTGTTCCTCGTGCCGGTCCTCCTGATCGGCTTCGCCGGGGCGCTGTACATGCCCGGCCTGGAGCGGCCCGATTTCATCCTGCCGCAGCTGGTCCTCGAGGTGCAGCTGCCGCTGCTGGTGGTGGGTCTGTTCTGCGCCGGCGCGCTGTCTGCCTCCATGTCCACCGGGGACGCCGTGCTGCACGCCACGGCGTCGGTGGCGGTGGAGGACGGCGTGCGGCCCTTCCTCGCCCTCAGCGACGGCATGCAGCGCCTGCTCATCCGGCTCGGCGTGCTGCTGGTGGGGGCCGTGGCGTACTTCTTCGCCGTCACCGAGGGCGTCTCCCTGGTCGTGCTGCTGCTCACTTCCTACGGCGTGATCGCGCAGCTCGCGCCGCCGGTGCTGGCGGCGCTGTACTGGCGTCGCGCCACCACGGCGGGCGTCCTCGCCGGCCTGGTCGCCGGCGGGCTGGCGACGCTGGTGTTCTTCTTCAACCCCGGGCTGCGCCCCTGGGACCTGCACGAGGGCCTGCTTGGCCTGGCGGTGCATGTGCCGGTGCTGGTGGCGGTGTCGCTGCTGACCCGCCCGCAGCCGCGCGCCCACGTCGACGCCTTCGTGCTGAGCTGACGGGAGGGAATGCTTTATGCAGGTGCTTGAACTGCGCATTCCGCCGGTGGCGCTGTTCCTGCTTGCAGCGGCGCTCATGGGCGGCCTGGCGGCGCTCACAGGCAGCCCCCGCTTCAGTTTTACCGGCCAGTTGCTTGCTGCCAGCCTGCTGCTGCTGGCCGCGGGACTGGTGGGGCTCGCCAGCGTGCGCACCTTCGCGCGCCACGAGACCACGGTGAACCCCTTGCGGCCGGAACGCGCCAGCCGGCTGGTGGCCGCCGGCATCTACCGCTACAGCCGCAACCCGATGTACCTGTCGCTGTTGCTGGCGCTGGCGGCGTGGGCCACGTGGCTCGGGTCCTGGCCGGCGTTGCTGGTCGTGCCGGCCTTCGTGCTGGCAATGAACCGCTGGCAGATCCGGCCCGAGGAACGCGCGCTCGCCGCCCTGTTCGGGGCCGAGTACGAGGCCTACCGGCGCAGCGTGCGCCGCTGGCTCTGAGCTCAGCTCAGCACGGCGCCCTTCGAGGCGCAGCTGACGAGACGGGCGTACTTTTCCAGCACGGTGCCGCGCTTCTCCCCGTCGCGCGGGCGCCAGTCCTCCAGCCGTCGCGCCAGTTCCGCCGGGCCGACACGCACGGTCAGGGTGCGCTGGCGCGCGTCGATCTCGATCTCGTCGCCGTCCTCCACCGCGGCCAGCGGGCCGCCCGCGGCCGCCTCCGGCGCCACGTGCCCGACCACGAAGCCGTGGCTGCCGCCCGAGAAACGCCCGTCGGTGATGAGCGCGACGGTGTCGCCGAGGCCACGGCCCATGATGGCCGAGGTCGGGGACAGCATCTCGGGCATGCCGGGCGCGCCCTTCGGGCCGAGGTAGCGGATCACCACCACGTCGCCGGCCGTGATGCGGCCGCCGAGGATGGCGTCGAGCGCCTGCTGCTCGCCGTCGAACACGCGCGCGGTGCCGACGAAACGCTCGCCTTCCTTGCCGGTGATCTTCGCCACGGCGCCGTCGGGCGCCAGGTTGCCGCGCAGGACCACCAGGTGGCTGTCGGCCTTGATGGGGTCGTCCAGGCCGCGCACGACGGCCTGGCCGGCCGGGTAGGGGGCGACGTCCGCCAGGTCCTCCGCCAGCGTGCGGCCGCTGACGGTGAGGCAGCCGCCGTGCAGCAGCCCGGCGTCGAGCAGCATCTTCATCAGCGGGCGGATGCCGCCGATGGCGATCAGCTCGGACATGAGGTACTTGCCGCTGGGCTTGAGGTCGGCCAGCACCGGCACCCGCGCGCCGATGCGGCTGAAGTCCTCCAGCGCCAGCGGTACGCCGGCGGCGTCGGCGATCGCCAGCAGGTGCAGCACCGCGTTGGTCGAGCCGCCGAGCGCGATGGTCACGGCGATGGCGTTCTCGAAGGCTTCCGGCGTCAGGATGTCCGAGGGCTTGATGTCGCGCGCCAGCAGCTCCAGCACCGCGGCGCCGGCGCGCCGGCAGTCCTCGGCCTTGGCGGCGCCGACGGCTTCCTGGGCGGAGCTGTTGGGCAGGCTGAGGCCCAGCGCCTCGATGGCCGAGGCCATGGTATTCGCGGTGTACATGCCGCCGCAGGAGCCGGGCCCGGGGATGGCGGTGCGCTCGACCTGCTTCAGCTCGGCCTCGGAGACCGTGCCGCGGGCGTGTCCGCCGACGGCCTCGAACACCGAGACGATATCGGTGTGGTTGGCGCCCGGGCGGATGGTGCCGCCGTAGACGAACACCGAGGGGCGGTCCAGGCGCGCCATGGCCATGACGCAGCCGGGCATGTTCTTGTCGCAGCCGCCGATGGCGACGAAGCCGTCGAAGCCTTCGCCGGCCACCGCGGTCTCGATGGAGTCGGCGATCACTTCGCGCGACACCAGCGAGTAGCGCATGCCCGGCGAGCCCATGGAGATGCCGTCGGAGACCGTGATGGTGTTGAAGATCACGGCCTTGCCCCCGGCCGCGTCGGCCCCGGCCGCGGCTTCCCGCGCCAGCTGGTCGATGTGCATGTTGCAGGGCGTGAGCTGCGCCCAGGTCGAGGCGATGCCGACCTGCGGCTTGCTGAAATCCGCGTCGCTGAAGCCGACCGCGCGTAACATGGCACGGCTCGGCGCGCGGGTCACGCCGTCGACGACGGGGCTGGAATACTTGCGGGAGCGCTGGTCAGTCATGGCAAAAACCGCCTCGGCATATATAAGGTAGGGAGCGGCCCGGATCGGGTCGTGCGGCAGGCCGCCCCGGCGAAGATGTGAAAAAAGGTGTTGACACGCCGGAGAGCATCGTGCTTAGAATCCGTCCAACCTGATTGCACCGCAACAAGCGTCACCTAAACAATGAGCCACGGCAAGTCACAGCGCAGGAATCACACGAGGCAGCGGCCCATCGCCGTCGCCCGCGTGCCCGAGCGCCTGCCGTTGCACGCAGTCAGCGCCCTCCTTGGCCTCCTTATCGTGATTCTCGTACTTGGGAAGAGCGGGGTCGTGGTGTAGGTAGGCGAAAAAGCAGCGAGCAACCAAACCATAGAACCCCGCAACCGGAAACGGCTGCGGGGTTCTCGCATTCTGGGCCTGAAAAATCTTGGACTTGAGGAAAGGTATTGAGCATGAAGATCTACGTCGAATCGGATGTTGAGCAGGGCAAGGCGGGGGTGAGCCGCATCGCCGTTATCGGCTACGGCAGCCAGGGCCGGGCGCATGCGCTCAACCTGCGCGACAGCGGCTTCGACGTCACGGTCGGGCTGCGCCCGGGCGGGCCGAGCTGGAAGCAGGCGGAGCGCGACGGCATCAAGGTCGCGCCGCCGCCCGAGGCGGCCACCGGGGCGGACATCGTCGCCATCCTGGTGCCGGACATGGCCGCGCCGGCCGTGTGGCGGGCGATCGAGTCGTCCATCAAGCCCGGTGCGGCGATCCTGTTCGCGCACGGCTTCAACATCCACTACGGCTCGATCCAGGCGCCCGACAGCATCGACGTGATCCTGGTGGCGCCCAAGGGCCCGGGTGCCCTGGTGCGGCGGCAGTACGAGGAGGGCCGCGGCGTGCCCTGCCTGATGGCCGTGGCGCAGGACGCCACCGGCCGCGCCAAGGCGCGCGCCCTGGCCTACGCCCACGGCATCGGCGGCACCCGCGGCGGCGTGCTGGAGACGACCTTCGCCGAGGAGACCGAGACCGACCTGTTCGGCGAGCAGGCCGTGCTGTGCGGCGGCGTCACCGAGCTGGTCACGCAGGGCTTCGAGACCCTGGTGGAAGCCGGCTACCAGCCCGAGGTCGCGTACTTCGAGTGCATGCATGAGCTGAAGCTGATCGTCGACCTGCTGCACGAGGGCGGGCTGGCGAAGATGCACCAGTTCGTCAGCGACACCGCCAAGTACGGCGACCTGACGCGCGGCCCGCGCGTGGTCGACGCGAGCACGCGCGAGCGCATGCGCGAGGTGCTGAAGGAGATCCAGGACGGCACCTTCGCGCGCGAATGGCAGGCCGAGTCCGAGGCCGGCATGCCGCGCTACAAGTCCATGATGGCCGCCGACATGGCCCATCCCATCGAGAAGGTGGGGCGCGAGCTGCGCGCCCGCATGTCGTGGCTGCGCTCGGACAAGCAGGACGCGGCATGAGCGTCAAGGGTGCCGAGCTGGTGGTCCGCGCCCTGGAACAGCAGGGCGTCGAGATCATTTTCGGTTACCCGGGCGGCGCCATCATGCCCGTCTACGACGCGCTGCTGAACTCGCCCATCAAGCACATCCTGGCGCGGCACGAGCAGGGCGCGGCGCTGGCCGCCGACGCTTACGCCCGCGTCACCGGCCGGCCCGCGGTGTGCATGGCGACCTCCGGCCCGGGCGCCACCAACCTGGTCACCGGCATCGCCAACGCCTTCATGGACTCCGTGCCGCTGGTGGTCATCACCGGCCAGGTGCCGACCGTGGTGATGGGCACCGATGCCTTCCAGGAAGTGGACGTGTTCGGCATCACCATGCCCATCGTCAAGCACAGCTTCATCGTGCGGCGCGCCGAGGACATCCCCAAGACCATCGCCCTGGCGTTCCAGATCGCCAGCGAAGGCCGTCCCGGCCCGGTGCTGGTCGACCTGCCCAAGGACGTGACCAACGCTGTGCCGGCCACCACGCCGATCTACGAGACGCGCCGCCAGAAGCGGCAGTCGCCCGACCCGGAGCAGGTGGAGATGGCGCGCGAGCTGATCCGCGGCGCCGAGCGCCCGGTGCTGTACGGCGGCGGCGGCATCCCCATCGCCGGCGCGGTGGACGCCTTCCGCGCCTACGCGCAGGCCAGCGGCATCCCGGTGGTGACCACGCTGAAGGGGATCGGCTCGGTGTCCACGCGCGACGAGAATTTCCTCGGCATGCTGGGCATGCACGGCAATCGCGCCGCCAACCGCGCCATCCAGGAGTCGGACCTGCTGATCTGCGTCGGCGCGCGCTTCGACGACCGCGCCACGGGCAAGCTGGACGGCTTCGCGCCCAAGGCGAGCGTGATCCACATGGACGCCGACCCGAGCGAGATCGGCAAGCTGCGCTTCGCCGACGCCGGCCTGCTGGGCGACCTGGTCGAGTCGCTGGGCGCCATGCCGACCGGGTTGCACATCGCGCCCTGGCAGCAGTGGTGCGCGGAGCGCAAGGCCGAGCATGCCTGGCGCTACGACGCCCCCGGCGAATACATCTACGTGCCGCACATGCTGCGCCGCCTGACCGAGGAGGCGCCCGACGTGACCATCGCCTGCGACGTCGGCCAGCACCAGATGTGGGTGGCGCAGCACTGCCACTTCGACCGCCCCGAGCAGCACCTGACCAGTGCCGGGCTGGGCACCATGGGCTACGGCATCCCGGCCGGCATCGGCGCCTGCCTGGCGCGGCCGGGCGCGCGCGTGGTCACGGTCTCCGGCGACGGCTCCATCATGATGAACATCCAGGAGCTGCAGACCATCAAGCGCTACGGCCTGGACCTGAAGATCCTGCTGGTCGACAACTCCTCGCTGGGCATGGTGCGCCAGTGGCAGGAGCTGTTCCACCAGGAGCGCTACAGCGAGGTCGACCTGTCGGACAACCCCGACTTCGTCGAGGTGGCGCGGTCCTTCGGCATTCCCGCCTTCCGCATCACGCGGCGCGACGAGGTCGAGGGCGCGATCCGCAGGCTGCTGGATACCGAGGGCCCGCTGCTGGCCCATGTCTGCATTGACCCGAAGAGCAACGTCTGGCCGCTGGTGCCGCCGGGCCAGAGTAACGATGTGATGATGGAGGAGTTGAGCGCATGAACCACACGCTGCGGATGAACATACACAAGGTCGAGGGCGCCCTGATCCGCCTGCTCGGCCTCATCGAGCGGCGCGGCTTCGCCGTGACCTCCATGAACGCCCACCCGGACGAGAGCGCGCAACACGTGGAGGTGACGGTGCACGTCCACTCCGCGGGTCGCTCGGTCGAAACCCTGACGCGGCAGATCCAGAAGCTGTACGACGTGCGCACGGTGGCCTGCCTGACCGCCGGCGAGGCGCCGGCCGTAGTAGGGGAGAGCGTGGCATGCTGAACAACGCTTCGGAGGCGGTGAATCCCGCCGTTCACGACACCCCGCGCGGCGCCTTTGACGACACGGCGGCTAGCCCGCTGGTGACGGTGGCGCAGGTGGAGGCGGCGATGGCCGTGGTGAGCGCCCAGCTGCCGC
The DNA here is from genome assembly GCA_964413755.1 of uncultured Thioalkalivibrio sp. Taxonomy (GTDB): domain Bacteria; phylum Pseudomonadota; class Gammaproteobacteria; order Steroidobacterales; family XN24; genus XN24. Next base: position 27,103 of record CAYPTW010000012.1, read on the forward strand.
CGACGCCGTTGCTGCACCACCCGATGCTCGACAGCCACGTCGGTTGCGAAGTGCACGTCAAGCTGGAGAACGCCCAGGACGTCGGCTCGTTCAAGATCCGCGGGGCGCTCAACCTGCTGCACGGCATGTCGGCCGAGGACCGCGCGCGCGGCCTGGTGACCGCCACGCGCGGCAATCACGGCCACGCCGTGGCCTATGCCGCGCGCATGCATGGTGTCTGCTGCACGGTGTTCGTGCCGCGCGACAACAGTCGCGAGAAGAACGACGCCATGACGGCGCTGGGCGCGCGCGTGATCGAGACCGGGCACGACTTCGACGCCGCCATGATCGCCGCCGAAGAACACGCCGCACGCACCGGCGCACGCCTGGTGCATACCGGCCGGGATCCCGCCATGGTGGCCGGCGCCGGCACCATCGCCATGGAGATGCTGGCGCAGGCGCGGCAGCCCTTCGACGCGGTGTTCGTCCCCGTCGGCGCGGGCGGCATCGCGGCCGGCATGGCGACGCTCATCAAGGCGCGCAGCCCGGCCACGCGCGTGATCGGCGTGTGCGCGGAGAACGCGCCGGCCATGCATCACGCCTGGCACACCGGCGAGTGCCATCCCTTCGCCGCCGTCGACACCCTGGCGGACGGCCTGGCCGTGCGCGTGCCGGTGCAGGCGACGCTGGAAGTGATGCAGCGCCGCCTGGACGACATGCTGCTGGTCTCGGAGCGCGACATCCAGGCCGCCATCGCGACCTACGCGCGCAACGTGCACCAGATGGCAGAGGGCGCCGGCGCCGCAGCCCTGGCCGGCGCGCAGCACTACGTGCGTGAGCACCGCTGCAAGCGCATCGCGGTGGTGCTGACCGGCGGCAACATCGACGCGGAGACGATGTTGCGCGCACTGCACGACGAGCGGCCGATGCACCAGCCGAAAGCGATGCCGTACTTCCCGATCGGGGAGCTGTCCTATGGCTATTGAGCCGGATCGGCTGGTCATCTTCGACACCACCTTGCGCGACGGCGAGCAGGCGCCGGGCTGCAGCATGACCGACCGCGAGAAGATCCGCGTGGCGCACGCGCTGGCTGAGCTGGGCGTGGACGTGATCGAGGCGGGCTTCCCCGCCGCCTCGGACGGGGACTTCGAGTCCGTGCGCCTGATCGCGCGCGAGATCCGCGGGCCGGTCATCTGCGGTCTGGCGCGCTGCGGCGGCAACGACATCGAGCGCGCCTGGCAGGCGCTGTGCGAGGCGGAGCGCCCGCGCCTGCACGTGTTCATCGCCACCAGCCCGATCCATCGCGAGCACAAGCTGAACATGAGCCGGGACGAGGTGATCCGGCGCGCGGTGGAGGGTGTGCGCGTGGCGCGCGCGCTGTGCGCCGACGTGGAATTTTCCGCCGAGGACGCGGCGCGCACTGAGCTCGATTTCCTGGCCGAGGTGGTGCAGGCGGTGATCGAGGCGGGCGCGACCACGGTGAACATCCCGGACACGGTCGGCTACGCCGTGCCGGCCGAGTTCTCCGAGCGCATCGCCTACCTGCGCCAGCACGTGCCCGGCATCGAGCGCGCCGTGCTCAGCGTGCACTGCCACGACGACCTGGGCATGGCCGTGGCCAACAGCCTGGCCGCGGTGCAGGCGGGCGCACGGCAGGTGGAGTGCACCATCAACGGCATCGGCGAGCGCGCCGGCAACTGCGCCCTCGAAGAGGTGGTGATGGCGGTGCGCACGCGCGCCGACCGCCTCGCAGTGCACACCGGCATCGATACGCGACGCCTGGCCCCTACCAGCCGCCTGGTGGCCGCGGTCACCGGTGTCGCCGTGCCGCGCAACAAGGCGGTGGTGGGCGAGAACGCCTTTGCCCATGAGGCCGGCATCCACCAGCACGGCATGCTGCGCAACCAGGAGACCTACGAAATCATGCGCCCCGAGGACGTCGGCCTGGGCGGCAGCCGCCTGGTGCTCGGCAAGCACAGCGGGCGACACGCCTTCCGCAGCCGCGTCGAGGAACTCGGGCTGGCGCTGGATGAGGCCGAGCTGGATCGCGCCTTCATCGCCTTCAAGACGCTGGCCGACCGCAAGAAGGAAATCTTCGACGCCGACATCGAGGCGCTGGTATTGCGCTCCGACGAGGTCGGCGCCGGGCCGTGGCAGCTGGTGCAGCTGCGCATCGCCTCCGGCGACGGTCCGCGGGCCACCGCCGAGGCGGAGCTGGCGCATGCCGACGGCAGTCGCCGCCGCGAGCGGGCGGAGGGCGACGGCCCGGTGGAGGCGGCCTTCAGCGCCATCGAGCGCGCCACCGGCGTGGCAGTGGAGCTGAAGAGCTTCGATGTGCGCAACGTCACCGTGGGCGAGGATGCCCAGGGCGAGGCGGTGGTGTCGGTGGCCCACGGCGGCCGCAGCTGGCAGGGCAAGGGCTTCGACACCGACATCATCCAGGCGAGCGCGCTCGCCTTCCTGCAGGCGGTGAACCGCATCGCGGCGCGCCGCGACGCGGAGCAGGCCGCCTGAGCGGCAGTACGACAGAGTTTTTTACCAGACGCGAGTCAACGGAGTATTCAAGTGGCGCCCCAGTTTCCACGCTATATCTGGCAGAACGGCAGGATCGTCCCCGGCGAGAGCGCCACGGTGCACGTGCTGTCGCACGCCCTGCATTACGGCTCATCGGTGTTCGAGGGCATCCGTGTGTATCGCACGCCGGAAGGCTCTCGTTCCTTCCGCCTGCGCGAGCACATCCAGCGCCTGTTCAACTCGGCCAAGATCTATCACCTGCGCATGCCGTTCTCGCCGCAGGAGATCGAGGCCGCCTGCAACCAGGCGGTGCTGGCCAATGAGCTGAATGCCGGCGCCTACGTGCGTCCGGTGGTGTTTCGCGGCTATGCCGGCCTCGGCCTGACCGCGCCCGCCGATTCGCCGGTGGAGGTGGCCATTGCCGCCATCCAGTGGGGCGCCTATCTCGGCGACGAGGGCATGAAGAACGGTGTCGACGTCTGCGTCTCCTCCTGGAACC
>CAYPTW010000012.1:30194-38874 GCA_964413755.1 uncultured Thioalkalivibrio sp.
CTCGGCGACGAGGGCATGAAGAACGGTGTCGACGTCTGCGTCTCCTCCTGGAACCGCGTGGCGCCGAACACCATTCCGTCCGGTGCCAAGGCTGCGGGCGGCTACCTGTCGAGCCAGCTCATCAGCATGGAAGCCAAGCGCCACGGTTATGCCGAGGGCATCGGCCTGACCACCGACGGCATGATCGGCGAGGGCGCCGGCGAGAACATCTTCATCGTCAAGGACGGCAAGATCTACACGCCGCCCGCCGCGTCCTCGATCCTCGCCGGCATCACGCGCGACAGCGTGATCACCCTGGCGCGCGCCGCCGGGCTGGAGGTGCTCGAGCAGCCGATGCCGCGCGAGATGCTGTACTTCGCCGACGAGATCTTCTTTACGGGGACCGCGGCCGAGGTGACGCCGGTGCGCTCCGTGGACCGCATCGAGATCGGCAGCGGTACGCGCGGCCCTGTCACGGAGCTCATGCAGCAACGCTTCTTCGGCCTGTTCAACGGCGAGACGCGCGACGAGTGGGGTTGGCTGCAGCCGGTCGAGGCCCCGCAGGCGGGCTTCGCGCCGGTCGCCTCGGTGGCGGTATGAGTGCGCCGCGCACCTTGTTCCGCAAGGTCTGGGACCGGCACGTCGTGGTGCCCGAGACCGCGGAGACGCCGGCGGTGTTGTACATCGACCTGCACCTGGTGCACGAGGTGACCTCGCCCCAGGCGTTCGCCGCCCTGCGCGAGCGCGGCCTGCCGGTGCGCCGTCCCGAGCGCACGCTGGCCACGGTGGACCATTCCATCCCCACCAACGATGCCAGCTGGGCCCAGGGACTGGGCGAGATGGACCCGGCAGCGCGCCACCAGGTGCGCATGCTGGGCGACAACTGCGGGCGCGCGGGCGTGCGGCTGTTCGGCGTCAACAGCACGCGCCGCGGCATCGTGCACGTCATCGGCCCGGAGCAGGGCGCCACGCAGCCGGGCATGACCATCGTCTGCGGCGACAGCCACACCACCACGCACGGCGCCTTCGGTGCGCTGGCCTTCGGCATCGGCACCACGGAAGTGGGCCACGTGCTGGCGACGCAGTGCCTGTTGCAGCGCATGCCGAAGACCCTGCTGGTGGAGCTGGCCGGCCGGCTGCAGCCGGGCGTGACCGCCAAGGACGTGATCCTCGCCGTGATCGGGCGCATCGGCGTGGACGGCGGCACGGGCCACGTCATCGAGTTCCGCGGCGCTGCCGTGGAGGCGATGTCCATGGACGAGCGCATGACCCTGTGCAACATGGCCATCGAGGCGGGGGCGCGCGCCGGCATGGTGGCGCCGGACGAGACCACTTTCGAGTACCTGCAGGGCCGCCCCATGGCGCCGCGTGGCGCCGACTGGGACCGCGCCGTGGCGGAGTGGCGTGAGCTGCGCGCGGATCCCGGCGCGGTGTACGACCGCAGCGTCAGCATCGATGTTTCCGAGCTCGAGCCGCAGGTTACCTGGGGCACCGACCCGGGCATGGTCATGCCGGTGAGCGGCCGCATCCCCGAGTCGCTCAGCAGCGGCCAGCGCAAGGCACTGGACTACATGGGCCTGGCGCCCGGCGCCGCGATCGCGGGGCAGCCGATCCAGGTAGTGTTCATCGGCAGCTGCACCAACTCGCGCCTCAGCGACCTGCGCGCGGCCGCGGCACTGCTGCGCGGCCGGCGCGTGGCCGCCGGTGTGCGCGCCCTGGTCGTGCCGGGCAGCCAGCAGACGCGACGCGACGCGGAGGCCGAGGGCCTCGACCGGGTGTTCCGCGAAGCCGGCGCCGAGTGGCACCAGTCGGGCTGTTCGCTGTGCATCGCCATGAACGGCGACCGCGCCGCGGCCGGCCAGTACGTGGTCAGCACCAGCAACCGCAATTTCGAGGGGCGGCAGGGCCAGGGCGCACGCACGCTGCTGGCGAGCCCCCTGACTGCGGCCGCCTCGGCGATCACCGGCAAGGTGGCCGACCCGCGGCCCTTGCTGGAGGAAGGGAGGCGCATCGCATGAGCGAACCTTTCTCCATGCTCACCGCGCGCACCGCCGTGCTGCCGGTGGACAACGTGGACACCGACCAGATCATCCCGGCGCGCTTCCTCACCACCACCCAGCGCACCGGGCTCGGCCGGCACCTGTTCGCGGACTGGCGCCGTGACGCGGCCAACGGCCCGCGCGCCGACTTCGTGCTCAACCGCCCCGAATCGCAGGGCGCGCGCATCCTGGTGGCGGGGCGCAACTTCGGCTGCGGCTCTTCGCGCGAGCACGCGCCGTGGGCGTTGCTCGACTATGGCTTCCGCGCCGTGATCAGCACCGAGATTGCCGACATCTTCCGCAGCAACGCGTTGCGTAACGGCCTGCTGCCGGTGGTGCTGGACGCCGAGTCCCATGCCTGGCTGCTGGCGCATCCCGGCGCCGAGATCACCATCGACCTGCGCAGCTGCACCGTGCGCCTGGAGGATGGTCGCGAGGCCGCCTTCGAGGTCGAGGCCTTCGCGCGGCACTGCATGCTCAACGGGGTCGACCCGCTGGGCTGGCTGCTCAGCCAGGCACCGGCCATCGAGGCCTATGAGGAAGGCCGCACATGTCACGCCTGATCGCGCTCCTGCCCGGCGACGGCATCGGGCCGGAGATCGTCGCGGCGGCGCGCAGCGTCCTCGAAGCGGTTGCCGCCACCTGGGGGCACGACTTCGAGTTCCGCGAGGGGATGATCGGCGGCTGCGCCATCGACGCCACGGGCGCGGCGCTGCCGGGCGAGACGGAACAACTTTGCCTGGCGAGCGCGGGCGTGCTGCTCGGCGCGGTGGGCGGGCCGCAGTGGTCCGACCCGGCGGCGCCGGTGCGTCCGGAGCAAGGCCTGCTGGCGCTGCGTCGCGCGCTCGGCGTGTACGCCAACCTGCGTCCCGTCGCCACCCAGCCGGCCCTGTACGGCGCCTCGCCGTTGAAGGAGCACCTGCTGGCGGACGTCGATATCCTGTTCGTGCGCGAACTCACCGGCGGCATCTACTTCGGCGCCAAGGAGCGCGATGCCGACAGCGCGTCGGACCTGTGCAGCTACAGCCGCGCGGAAATCGAGCGCGTGCTGCGCCTGGGCTTCGAGCTGGCGCGCGGGCGCAGCGGGCGGTTGACCTCGGTCGACAAGGCCAACGTGCTGGAGACCTCGCGGTTGTGGCGCGAGGTGGCCACGCGCATGGGGCGCGACGAGTTCCCCGACGTGCGCCTGGAACATGCCCTGGTCGATGCCGCAGCGATGCAGCTGATCCAGGACCCGCGGCGCTTCGACGTGGTGGTGACGGAGAACATGTTCGGCGACATCCTCACCGACGAGGCGTCGGTGATCACCGGCTCCATCGGCATGCTGCCGTCGGCCTCGCTGGCGGAGTCCGGACCGGGGCTGTACGAGCCGATCCACGGCTCGGCGCCCGACATCGCGGGGCAGGGCATCGCCAATCCCTGCGGCACCATCCTCAGCGCCGCCATGCTGCTGCGCCACTCGCTCGGGCTGGAGGACGAGGCGCGCGCGGTGGAGCAGGCGGTGCAGGATACCCTCGTGCGCGGCATCGGCACGCCGGACGTGGTGGGACGCGAGCGCGCGGTCACCACGCAGCAGGTCGCGGCGGCGGTGGCCGGCGCGCTGGGCACGAGAGACGCCGCGCGGGCTATTGCCTGAGCGGCAAGAACGGTTACAGTACAGACGCACACTCATCGAGACCGGCGGAGGGACAGGCCCTTTGATGCCGGGGCAACCTGCGGGACTAACCATCCCGCAACGGTGCCAAGTCCTGCGGGGAGCGAGACGGCGAAGGCCGTGCGCTTGCCGGGAGATGAGTTGCCGGGCAGCCCCGCCTTTGCCGGCGGACTCGTGGGCCCGGTGACCCCACCCGACGCCTCCGCAGGGTTCGCGATGAGCCGAACCCGCTCCCACGGGAGCCTTGACGGAGGACAGTAATGAGCAAGAACGCCCCGGCCACGCGCGCCGCCCGCTCCGGCCTCGGCAGCGATGCCCAGCACGGCGCGGTGGTGCCGCCGATCCACCTCAGTTCCAACTTCACCTTCGCCGGTTACGGCGACAAGCGGCGTTACGACTACACGCGCTCCGGCAACCCCACGCGCGACGCGCTGGGCGAGGCCCTGGCCGGCCTCGAGGGCGGGGCGGGCACCGTGGTGACCTGCTCCGGCATGGCGGCGATCACGCTGGTGTGCCAGCTGCTGGAGCCCGGCGACCTGTTGCTGGCGCCGCACGACTGTTACGGCGGGACGCACCGCCTGCTGTCCTCGCTCGCCGCGCGCGGCCAGTTCCGCCTGTCCTTCGTCGACCAGTCCGACGCGTCGCAGCTGGCCGCAGCCTTCGCCGCGCAGCCGCGCATGATCCTGGTCGAGACGCCGAGCAACCCCCTGCTCAGGATCACCGACCTGGACGCGGTGGGACGCTTGTGCCGGGCGACCGGCGCGCTGTTCGTCGCCGACAACACCTTTCTCTCGCCCGGCTGGCAGCGTCCCATGGCGCACGGCGCGGACATCGTGCTGCACTCCACCACGAAGTACCTGAACGGCCACAGCGACGTGGTGGGCGGCGCGGTGGTGGCCGGCAGCACGGAGCTGCACGAGCGTCTCGACTGGTGGGCCAATTGCATGGGGCTTACCGGCGCCCCTTTCGACAGCTTCATGACCCTGCGCGGCATCCGCACCCTGCATGCCCGCCTGCGCAGCCACGCCGAGAACGCGGCGGCACTGGCCGAGCTGCTGTGCGGGCATCCGGCCGTGAGCCGCGTCCACTATCCCGGGCTGCCGGGACACCCGGGGCACGAGATCGCCTGCCGGCAGCAGTCCGGGTTCGGCGGCATGCTCAGCTTCGAGCTGGCTGGCGGCGAGCCCGCGGTGCGCGCCTTCCTCGAAGGCCTGGAGCTGTTCTTCCTCGCCGAGTCGCTGGGCGGCGTGGAGAGCCTGGTCGCCCACCCGGCGTCGATGACGCATGCCGCCATGGACCCGGAAGCACGCCGCGTCGCCGGCATCAGCGACGCGCTGCTGCGCCTGTCGGTCGGTATCGAAGATGCCGGGGACCTGGTGGCCGACCTCGAGGCGGCACTGGACCGCGCGCATGGCGCCGCGACCACGCCGCTCGCGGCAGTAGCGGCGGGCTAGCCACGGCGATACCAAAGTGATATCATCCTGACATCATCCGCTCAGTCGAGGAAAGAGCCATGGTCCAGGAAAGAGAATATCGTCCGCTGTCGGGCTGGCTGCCGCTGGCGGTCACCGTTGCGCTGGTGATCGGCGGTCCCTGGTACTTCTTTTATTCCCTCCACGTCGGCGCCTCCGGCTGGCACATCGGGAGCAGCATCGTGACCCTGGGGCTCGGGCTGCTCATGGGCTTTGGTTTCATGGCCATTGCGCCCAACGATTCCCGCGTGCTGCTGCTGTTCGGCAAGTACAAGGGCTCGGTGCGCGCCTCGGGCTTCTTCTGGGTGAACCCCTTCTTCAGCAAGAAGAAGCTGTCGCTGCGCGTGCGCAACTTCGAGACCGGCTCGCTCTCGACCCCGGAGAAGAAAGATGCGGCCGGCAAGGTGGTGCAGGAAAAGACGCGCACTCACGGCCGGCCCTCCAAGGTCAACGACCGTGACGGCAACCCGATCGATATTTCCGCGGTGGTGGTGTGGCGCGTGGTGAACACGGTCGAGGCGCTGTTCGAAGTCGACGACTACGAGGACTTCGTCGCCGTGCAGAGCGAGGCCGCGCTGCGCAGCATGGCGAGCCGCTATCCCTACGACAGCGAGGATCACGAGGTGTCGCTGCGCGGCGACACCAACAAGATCTCCGCGCAGCTGCGTGAAGACATCCAGGAGCGCCTCGACAAGGCCGGGGTGGACGTCATCGAGGCGCGCATCAGTCACCTGGCATACGCCTCCGAGATCGCGGCAGCCATGCTGCAGCGCCAGCAGGCGCAGGCCGTGGTTGCGGCGCGCACCAAGATCGTCGAAGGCGCGGTCGGCATGGTGCAGATGGCGCTCGACCACCTGGCGCGCGACCAGATCGTCGAACTCGACGACGAGCGCCGTGCGGCGATGGTCTCCAACCTGCTGGTGGTGCTCTGCAGCGACCGGCACACGCAGCCTGTGGTGAACACCGGTACGCTCTACAACTAGCCCGCACTGCGGGGAGAGAGCCGGCCCTTGGCCAAACGCGACGCTTTCCTGCTGCGCATCGACCCGGAGATCCTCGCCGCCCTGCGGCGCTGGGCCGACGACGACCTGCGCAGCCTGAACGCCCAGATCGACTACCTGCTGCGGCAGGAACTGCGCCAGGCCGGCCGGCTGCCCGCGCGGCGTGCCGGCGCCAGGAATCCGGACAAGGATTGAGGCAGGTGGCAGGGCTTCACATGATGCGCTGCAGCGGTCATGCTGTCTGACAAGATGACGCGGGATCCAGCGGAAAGCACGCCCAGCCGCATCGCGGCAGCCAGGCGGGTCGTGATCAAGATCGGCTCGGCGCTGCTCGTGGACCGCGCCAGCAACCGTCTCGACGCCCCCTGGTTCGAGAGTCTCGTAGCAGACATTGCCCGCCTGCGTGCGCGCGGCCAGGAAGTGCTGGTGGTGTCGTCCGGCGCCATCGCCCTGGGGCGGCGCCACCTCGGCCTGCGCCCCGGCACGCTGCGGCTGGAAGAAAGCCAGGCGGCGGCCGCGGCCGGCCAGGTGCAGCTGGCGCATGCATGGCAGGAAGCGCTGGGGCGCCAGCAGATCCCGGCGGCGCAGGTGCTGCTGACGCTGGGCGATACCGAGCAGCGCCGCCGCTACCTGAATGCCCGCGGCACCCTCGAGACCCTGCTCGCGCTGGGCGCAGTGCCGGTCATTAACGAGAACGACACCGTCGCCACGGAGGAAATCCGCTACGGGGACAACGATCGCCTGGCGGCGCGCGTGGCGCAGATGATCAGCGCGGACTGCCTGGTGCTGCTGTCCGACACCACCGGGCTCCACACCGCCGACCCGGCACACGACCCCACCGCGCGGCTGGTGCCCGAGGTGCACGCGGTGACGCCCGCCATCGAGGCCATGGCCGGCGCAGCGGCGACCGACGTCGGCTCCGGCGGGATGATCACCAAGATCATGGCGGGACGCATCGCGCTCGCCGCCGGCTGCCACATGGTGATCGCCTCGGGCCGCGTCAGGCATCCGCTGGCCGCCCTCGAGGCGGGCGCGGAGTGCACCTGGTTCGTGGCCTCGTCCAGCCCGGCGAAAGTGCGCAAGCAATGGATCGCGGGAGCGCTCCAGCCCAGCGGCGAACTGGTGGTCGATGCGGGCGCGGCCGCCGCGCTGGCGAGCGGCAAGAGCCTGCTGCCGGCCGGGGTGGTCGAGGTGACCGGTCGCTTCGAGCGCGGCGACCTGGTGCTGGTGCGGGATACCGACGGCCGGGTCCTGGCGCGCGGGCTGTCGGCCTACGATTCGAGCGAGGCGGCGCGCATCATCGGGCTGCGCAGCAGCATGATCGAGCAGGTGCTCGGCTACCGCGGGCGCGAGGAACTGGTACACCGTAACGACCTGGCGATGGTGGAGACTCATGGTTGACCTGATGGGACAGGAAGGGCCGGACGCGGTGGCGCGCCTGATGGGCGATCTCGGCAAGCAGGCGCGTGCCGCGGCAGCGACTTTGGCGCAGGCCGCACCCGCCGCACGCGATGCGGCGCTGGAGGCGGCCGCAGCGTTGCTGCGTGAGCGCTGCGACACGATCCTGCAGGCCAACGCCGAGGATGTCGCCGCCGGCGAAGAGCGGGAGCTGTCGGCAGCCATGCTCGATCGCCTGCGCCTCGACGCCTCCCGGGTCGAGGCGATGGCGGCGGGCATCGAGGCGATTCGCGCGTTGCCTGATCCGCTGGGTCGCACCCTGGCGGAGTGGTCGCGGCCGAACGGGCTGCTGATCCGGCGCGTCAGCGTGCCGCTCGGCGTGATCGGCATCATCTACGAGAGCCGGCCCAACGTGACGGCCGATGCGGGTGCCCTGTGCCTGAAGTCGGGTAACGCGGTGATCCTGCGCGGCGGCTCGGAGAGTTTCGCATCCAGCATGCAGATCCATGCCTGCCTGGCGGAGGCGCTGGCAACCGCCGGGCTGCCCACGGCAGCGGTGCAGATGGTGCCGACGCGGGACCGCGCCGCGGTAGGCGCGTTGCTCGGGGGGCTGGACGGTTGTGTCGACGTGGTCGTGCCGCGTGGCGGGCGCAGCCTGATCGAGCGCGTGCAGCGCGACGCCCGCGTGCCGGTGATCGGGCACCTGGAGGGTATCTGCCACGTCTACGTGGACGGCGCCGCCGACCTCGAGATGGCGCGCCAGGTGGTGCTCAATTCGAAGATGCGCCGTACCGGGATCTGCGGTGCGGCCGAGACGCTGCTGGTCGACCGCGCCTGTGCCGACACGCACCTGCGGCCTTTGCTGCAGGCGCTGCTGGACGCGGGCTGCGAGGTGCGCGGCGATGCGGCCGCCTGCGCAGCCGATCCCCGTGTGCGTGAAGCTGAAGCGGCGGACTGGGGGCGCGAATTCCTCGACGCCATCATAGCTGTGCGGGTCGTGGCGGGCGTCGGCGAGGCCATCGCGCATATCGCGCGCTACGGCTCGGGGCACACCGAGTCCATCGTCACGGCGGACGAGGCGGCCGCGCAGCGCTTCCTCGACGAGGTCGACAGCGCCATCGTGCTGCACAACGCCTC
>CAYPTW010000013.1:0-38113 GCA_964413755.1 uncultured Thioalkalivibrio sp.
GGAAGCCGAGGGCAAGTGCGGCGAAGGCAAGTGCGGCGGCGACAAGGACAAGAAGGAAGCCGAGGGCAAGTGCGGCGAAGGCAAGTGCGGCGGCGACAAGGACAAGAAGAAGCCTGGCGGCGCGTGAGGCCAGGTCCGGGCCCCAAGCATCGAGGCCTGGTTCCCGGGGGTCCGCGGCGAAAGTCGCGGGCCCCTTTTCTTTGGCCGCCAGGCCCGCCGTCTCTAGTCGAACACCACGGTCTTGTTCTGGCTCACCAGGACACGGTCGTGCAGGTGCACGCGCACCGCGCGCGCCAGCACCGTGCGTTCGAGATCGCGGCCGAGCCGCTTCAGGTCGTCGATGGAATTGCGGTGGCTGACCTGCGCGACTTCCTGGGCAATGATGGGTCCGTCATCGAGCACCTCGGTGACGTAGTGGCTGGTCGCCCCGATCAGTTTCACGCCCCGCTCGTAGGCCTGGCGGTAGGGATCGCCGCCGGCGAACGCCGGCAGGAAGCTGTGATGGATGTTGATGATGCGATTCTCCCAGCCGTGCAGTAACGCCGGGGACAGCACCTGCATGTAGCGCGCCAGCACCACCAGCTCGATGTTCTCGCGCTCGAGCAGTGCGCGGATGGCGGCTTCCTGCGCGGGCTTGTCGCCGTTGCGGATCGGCACGTGGTGGAACGGGATGCCGGCCTGCGCGGCAATCGGGCGCAACGCATCGTGGTTGCTGATGATGGCGGGAATCTCCATCGGCAGCTCGCCCGCCTGGTGGCGCCACAGCAGGTCCTGCAGGCAGTGCGGCAGGACCCCGGCGAGGATTGCCACGCGCATCGGACGGCCGGTGAAACGGATACGCCAGGACATCTGGTGGCGTTCCGCCAGCGGTGCCCAGGCCGGTGTGAAGTTGCCCTCGTCGAGGTCGCATCCGGCCAGGTCGAACTCGGCCCGCATGAAGAACTCGCCGTGCTCCCGGTCGGTGTGCTGGTCCGCGTCCAGCAGGTTGCCGCCATGCTCGGAGATGAAGCGGGCCACTGCGGCGACGATGCCGCGGGCGTCGGGACAGGCGATGAGGAGGCGGGCGGTGGCAAGTGGTGCTGCGGGCATGGTGTCTGGGCCTGGCTTGAACATGAGACAGTGGGACGATCCACCGACTGGCGCAGCATGATGCACAAAGCGCCTGCTGGCCAGCCGCAGACGTCCCGCATACTATCCGCGGAGCGGCAATCCCGTTCACCCGCATCGTTTCCGGGCGTCGCCGTCGCCGAAGGAGGACACGTTGACGCTGACTCGCTGCGACTGGTGCCTGGGTGTCAGCGACGCCTACCAGGCCTACCACGACGAGGAATGGGGCTGTCCCGTCACCGACGACCGCGGGCAGTTCGAGTTCCTGGTGCTGGAGAGCGCCCAGGCCGGGCTGTCCTGGTCCACCGTGCTGCACAAGCGTGCCGGTTACCGGCGCGCCTTCGCCGCCTTTGATCCCGAGCGCGTGGCGCGCTTCAACCGCCGCAGCGTGGAACGCCTGGTGGGCGACGCCGGCATCATCCGCAACCGCCTCAAGATCGAGGCGGCGATCGGCAACGCTCGCGCCTTCCTCGCGCTGCAGGCGCAACATGGCAGCTTCAGCCGCTGGTTGTGGGATTTCGTCGATGGTCGCCCGGTGGTCAACCGCTGGCGCACCATGCGCGAGGTACCGGCCACCACCCCACTGTCCGACCGCATCAGCAAGGAGCTCAAGGCGCGCGGCTTCCGCTTCGTCGGCAGCACCATCGTCTACGCGCACTTGCAGGCCACCGGCCTGGTGAACGATCACCTCGTCAGCTGCTACCGGCATGCGGAGTGCGTCGCCGCCGGCGAGTTGCTCGGGTAAGCTAGGCACCTCAAGCTACCTGGAGATTGCGCCCCGCATGAACCCCGAAATCACCGCACTTTACGCCGGCCTGCTCGGCCTGTTGTTCCTGGTCCTGTGCTGGCGGGTGGTCGACCACAGGCGCAAGGGCAAGGTCGGTCTCGGCACCGGCGGCAACCCGGAGCTGGAGCGCGCCATCCGCGTACACGGCAACTTCGCCGAGTACGTGCCGTTGTTCCTGGTGTTACTGCTGGTTGCCGAGCTCAGCGGCGCCGCGGCGTGGGTGCTGCATGCCCTCGGCGGCGTGTTCCTGCTCAGCCGTATCGGCCATGCCTACGGCCTCAGCAGCAGCGGCGGGACTTCGCGCGGCCGTTTCTTCGGCACGCTGTTTACCTGGATCGTGCTGCTCCTGGCGGCCCTGCTGAACCTCTGGCTGGCGCTGACCTGAGGCCGGGGCCGTCCGCGGGCGTCAGCCGACGCCCGGATCGGGAGCGAACACCGCGCCGTCGTCGGCGAAGGACTTGAACTCCAGCGCGTTGCCGGACGGATCGAGCACGAACATGGTGGCCTGCTCGCCGGGCCGGCCCTTGAAGCGGATGCGCGGCTTGATGAGAAAGTCGGCGCCGGCGTCGGCCAGGCGTTTGCCCAGGGCCTCCCAGTCGCCGCGTTCCAGTATCAGCCCGAAGTGCCGCACCGGGATGCGGTTGCCGTCCACCGGGTTGACCGCCGCCGCGCTGGTTTCCGGGCACAGGTGCGCGGTGATCTGGTGGCCGTGGAAATCGAAGTCGATCCAGCGCTCCGACTCGCGGCCCACGCCGCAGCCCAGCATGCCGCCATAAAAGCCGCGTGCAGCTTCCAGGTCGTGCACCGGGAAGGCCAGGTGAAATCTCGGTCTCATGCGTCCTCCAGCCAGTCTCGTTCCTTGAGGAAATCGTCGTACAGCGCGGCCTCGGGCGAGCCGGGTCGCGGGTGCCAGTCGTATACCCAGCGTACCAGCGGCGGCAGCGACATGAGGATCGACTCGATGCGGCCGCCGGACTGCAGGCCAAATACCGTACCGCGGTCGTACACCAGGTTGAACTCCACGTAGCGGCCGCGCCGGTAGAGCTGGAATTCCCGCTCGCGCTCGGCCCACGGCGTGTCGCGCCGGCGCTGCGCGATCGGCACGTAAGCCGGCAGGAACTGCGCCGCGATGGCGCGCGAGAACTCGAAACAGCGCTCGAAGCCCCATTCGTTCAGGTCGTCATAGAACAGCCCGCCCACGCCGCGCGGCTCGTCGCGGTGCTTCAGGTAGAAGTACTCGTCGGCCCATTTCTTGTAGCGCGGGTAGACGTCCGCGCCGAAGGGCTGGCAGGCGGCACGCGATTCGCGATGCCAGTGCTGCACATCCTCGAGAAAGGGGTAGTAGGGCGTCAGGTCGAAGCCGCCGCCGAACCACCACACCGGGGCCTCGCCGGGCTTCTCGGCGACGAAGAAACGCCAGTTGCCGTGGGTCGTCGGCACGTAGGGATTGCGCGGGTGCAGCACCATGGACACGCCCGTGGCGCGGAAGCTGCGCCCGGCCAGGTCCGGCCGGCGCGCGGTGGCCGAGGGCGGCAGCGCCGCACCATGCACGGCGGAGAAATTGATGCCGCCCTTTTCGAACAGCGCGCCTTCCTCGATGACGCGGCTGTCGCCGCCGCCGCCCTCCGGGCGGTCCCAGCGGTCGCTGCGAAAGCGGGCGCCGCCGTCCAGCGCCTGCAGCGCCTCGCACAGCTCGTCCTGCAGTGTTCGCAGCCATTGTTCTACGGCGAGAATATCCTCTGTTCCGACCATGGGCTCCATCAACTCTCCAGCGTGCGGTGACTGCTCAGGCCCGGCGCAATGCCCGGCCCGTCAGGGCGTCACGAATCTCGCTCGGGCGTGCGCGTCCGCCAGTCGCGCCGCCGAGGATGAAATCTACGTCGTCGGCCAGCCAACGCCGCACCTGCGCGCCAGTGCGGGCCGGCGGGTGGCCGCTGCGGTTGGCGCTGGTGGAGACGACGGGATGGCCGACCGCGCGACACAGGGCGGCGCACTGTGCATGCGCGGGGACGCGCACCGCCAGCGAGTCGCGCCCGCCGTGCACCCAGAAGGGCACCCATGGCTGTGCCGGGAAAACCC
Organism: uncultured Thioalkalivibrio sp.; assembly: GCA_964413755.1. GTDB lineage: Bacteria > Pseudomonadota > Gammaproteobacteria > Steroidobacterales > XN24 > XN24. The sequence continues at coordinate 3,974 of CAYPTW010000013.1, forward strand.
AGGTGACGGGTCCCGGCCAGGTCGCCGCGACGCGGGCCTCGACCTCGTGGGAGACCGGCTCGATCCAGGGTTCCAGTTGCGCCATGTCTGCCGCGATGAGGATCAGCCCCATGCTGACGGGGCGCCCCTTGATGGCGAGGATGCGCGCGACGGCCTCGGCATCGAGCGGGTCGCAGCCGAGACCCCATGCGGCCTCGGTCGGATAAGCGATGACGCCGCCGGCGCGAACGAGGGCGGCTGCCCGACGGATCGCGAGGGGGCCTGCCATCGTCAGCCCTGCCCGGCCTCACCCCGGCCGGCCACTGCGGCCTTCTTCTTCGCAGCCGCGGTCTTCTTGCCGCCGGCCGCCGCTTTCTTGCGGGTCTTTTTCTTCGCCTTTTTCTTTGCCGGGGCTTTCTTCGCCGCCGTCTTTTTTGCCGCGCTCTTCTTCGTCGCTGTTTTCTTCTTCGTGGCGGCTTTCTTCTTGCGCGCACCCTTCTTCGCGGGCGCCTCGTCAAGGAGTTGCAGTACTTCCTCGAGGGTCAGGCTCGCCGGGTCGCGGTCCTTGGGAATGCTCGCCCGGCGTCCCGCGTCGGTGGCGTAGGGGCCGAAGCGTCCCTTCAGGATGCGCACGCCCGCGTCCGGGAACTCGCGGATGGTGCGCGCGGCATCCAGCGCTTCCTTGTCGCGCACGATTTCCAGCGCACGCTCCAGGCCGATGGTGTACGGGTCGTCGTCTTTCTTCAGCGACGCATACTTGGCGCCGTATTTCACGAAGGGCCCGAAGCGGCCGATGTTCACCAGCACCGGCAGCCCGTCCGGCGTCTCGCCGAGTTCGCGCGGCAGCTTGAACAGTTCCAGCGCTTCTTCCAGCGTGATCTTCTGCATGCTCTTGCCGCGCGGGATGCCGGCGAAGCGCGGCTTCTCCTCGTCCTCGGCGGTGCCGATCTGCACGTAGGGGCCGTAGCGCCCGATCTTCACCAGCACCGGCTTGCCGGTCGCCGGGTCGGGGCCCAGCTCGCGGTTCGGCATCACGTCCTTCTTGGTGACCGACTCCTGCTTGTCCTGCACCAGGTCGCGGAACGGCTCCCAGAAGCGCCCCAGCAGGGCCTTCCAGTCCTGCTCGCCGCGCGAGATGGCGTCCAGGCGGTCTTCCATGCGGGCCGTGAAGTCATAGTCCACGTACTGCGTGAAATGCTCGCTGAGAAAGGTGCTGACGATGCGGCCGACGTCCGTGGGGACGAAGCGCTTGCGATCCAGCTCGACGTACTCGCGGTCCAGCAGCGTGGAGATGATCGAGGCGTAGGTGGAGGGCCGGCCGATGCCGAACTCCTCCAGCGTCTTCACCAGGCTGGCCTCGGTGAAGCGCGGCGGCGGCTTGGTGAAATGCTGCTCGGCCTCGAGCTTCTGCAGCGCCACCAACTCGCCTTCCGTGACCTGCGGCAGGCGCCGGTCCTGCTCGTCCTCGGCGTCGTCGCGTCCTTCCTGGTAGACCGCGATGTAGCCGGGCTCGACCAGGATGGAGCCGGAGGCGCGGAAGCGGTGGCCGGCCTCGGGCGCCTGCGAGGGCACCAGGTCCAGCGATACGGTATCGAATACCGCGCTGGCCATCTGGCTGGCCACGGCGCGCTTCCAGATCAGCTCGTAGAGGCGCTGCTGGTCGCGGTCGAGCCGGCCGACGAGATTGTCGGGATGCCACGCCGCCGAAGTGGGCCGGATGGCTTCATGCGCTTCCTGCGCGTTCTTGGACTTGGTGCGATAGTGCCGCGGCTTTTCCGGCAGCGCCTTGGCGCCGAAGCGCTCGCCGATCACGCTGCGGATCTCGTGCACGGCGTCCGCCGCCAGCGACACCGAGTCGGTACGCATGTAGGTGATCAGGCCGGTGGCGCCCTCGCCGAAATCCACGCCCTCGTAGAGCCGCTGCGCGGTGCGCATGGTCTTCTGCGCGGTGAAGCCGAGCTTGCGCGCGGCCTCCTGCTGCAGGGTGGAGGTGGTGAACGGCGGCGCCGGGTTCTGCTTGCGCTGGCGTCGTTCCACGGACGAGACCAGCAGCTTGCCGGCAGCAGCCTCGCGCAGCGTGCGCTCGGCCTCGCGCGCCTGGCCTTCGTCGCCGATGAAGAACTTCTGCAGCTTGTCGTCGATGCGCTGGCCGCCGTATTCCGCCAGCCGCGCGGGGAAGGACTGGCCGTCTTTCTCCAGGCCGGCCTCGATGCTCCAGTACTCGACCGGCTTGAAGGCCTCGATCTCGCGCTCGCGCTCGACGATGAGCCGCAGCGCCGGGGTCTGCACCCGGCCCGCGGACAGGCCGGGGCGGATCTTGCGCCACAGCAGCGGCGAGAGATTGAAGCCGACCAGGTAGTCCAGCGCCCGCCGGGCCTGCTGCGCGTTCACCAGGTCGCCGGAAATTTCGCGCGGGTGCTCGAGGGCTTCCTGCACCGCGCGCTTGGTGATCTCGTGGAACACGATGCGGTACACGGGGCGGCTGTCGAGCAGCCCGCGCTCCCGCAGCGACTCGCATACGTGCCAGCTGATGGCCTCGCCCTCGCGGTCGGGGTCGGTAGCGAGATAGAGCGCATCGGCGCCGCGCATGGCGCGGGCAATGGCGTCGACGTGACGCTTGTTGCGGTCGATCTCCTCGTACTTCATGGCGAAGCCATGCTCCGGGTCGACCGCGCCCTCCTTGGCCCGGAGGTCTCTTACGTGACCGTAGGAAGCGAGCACCTTGAAGTCGCCGCCGAGGTACTTCTCGATGGTCTTGGCCTTCGCCGGCGATTCCACGATTACCAGGTTTTTACTCATTTCACCTTACGGTCTGCCGATCGAAAAAACGGGCCGTGGCTCGCGCCACGACCCCTGTATCCTCTTGCCAGGGCCGCGCTTCGGGCGCGCCCTAGTGCACCGCCCAGGCCCGGTCGTCGAACACCAGGTCCTCCATCCGCGCATAGGCGCTTTCCTCGCCCGGCTGGCTGAACAGCACCATCAGCACCACCCACTTGATGTCGTCGACGTCGATTTCCTCGCTGTCGAGCGCCATCAGCCGGTCGATCACCAGCTCGCGCTGGTGCGGCGACAGGATACCGATCTGCTCCAGGTACATCATGTACCCGCAACCCTCGGCATCCAGTCGCGCCAGTTCGCTGCGGGCGTAAATCCGCACGGCGCGGTCCGTGGGCGGCTCCGCGACCTCTCCGCCGCGGTGGCCTGCCAGGCCGTCCAGCCACTCCAGCGCCCGCTCGATTTCCCGGTCGTGGAACCCGGCGCGCTCGAGTTCTTCCCGCAGCCCGTCCCGGTTCGGCTCCGGCGGGACCCCGTCCTCGCCCGCGGTCTCGAACAGGTACATCAGAACGTCGAGCACACTCTCCGTCATTTCAAGACCTCGTCGATTTGCGGGCATAACGTCCGCCCGGCAAGGACTCCACGGCTCCCTGGAGTTCAAGGATCAGCATCATCGATGAAACCTCCGCGGCGGTCAAACCGGTGCGGGCGGCCAGCGCGTCGACCCCGCAGGGGTCGTGGGCGAGGGCCTCGAGCAGCTTCTGGTACTCCGCGTCGTTCTCCTGCGCAGTGTCCGGCGCCGGCTCTCCCGGCTGCGCGGGCTGTGTCGGGATGCCGGCCAGCGGCCCGATCTCGGCCAGGATGTCGGCGGCCGTTTCCACCAGTACGGCGCCCTGGCGGATGAGCTGGTGGCAGCCGCGCGCCAGCGGATTGTGGATGCTGCCGGGGATGGCGAACACCTCGCGGCCCTGGTCCCCCGCGAGCCGTGCCGTGATCAGGGAGCCGCTGCGCCGGGCGGCCTCGACCACCAGCACACCGAGCGACAGGCCGCTGATGATGCGGTTGCGCCGCGGGAAATGCTCGCGCAACGGGCGGGTGCCCGGCAGGTATTCGGATATCACCAGCCCGGTCGCCGCAATGCGCTGCGCGAGCCCGGCATTCTCCGCAGGATAGGCGCGGTCCGGCCCGCAGCCGAGCACGGCGGTCGTCGGCGCGCCGGCAGCCAGCGCCCCTTCATGCGCAGCTGCGTCGATCCCGCTCGCCAGCCCGCTGCATATGACCAGGCCGCAGCCGGCGAGGTATGCGGCGAAGGCGCGCGCGTTCTCGGCGCCCTGCGGCGTCGGGTTGCGGCTGCCGACGATGGCGAAGTGCGGATCGGAGAGCAGTTCCCGGCGCCCGCGCAGGAACAGCGCCACCGGCGCGCCGGGGACGAGCTTCAGCAGCGCCGGGTAATCCGCGTCGGCGAGGGTCAGCAGGTCATGCCCGGGTTGCGCCAGCCAGTCGAGCGCCGCGGGGAGCCACTCGGGGGCCGGCCCGGTGAGCGTGCGCGCTGCGCTTTCCGGCACGCCGAGGCGCGCGAGTGCGGTGGCGCGGGTATCGAGCAGCGCTGCCAGGCCCTCCGGACGGTCCGCCAGGCGGCGTGCAACCTCGTCCGGTATGCCCGGGGTCAGCGACAGGCGCAGCCAGGCGGCCGCATCGTTCATTTCTGGCTCCTGACAGCACGACGCCGGCGTGAAGCCGGCGTCGTGGTTCGGTTCATGGTCGGACGCGGGCGGTCAGGGATTGCGCACCTTGTCCAGCACGCGAATCTCGTTCTGTGCCTGCATGATGAGACCGTAGCTCAGCTTTTCGTAGGTCTTGAAAACCATCAGGTAGCCTGCATATTCGTCCGGCAACTGCACCCGGCCGCCGCCGAAGCGGTCCGACACGCGCTGGCCGGCCTGCCACACAGCGAGCACGTGGCCCGGCTCCAGGCCGTGGCTGCTGCCGCGGTTGAGCGTGACGATCTGGTAGGAGCTGACCATCGACACGCCGTCCATGACGTGGATGATGCTGCCGTCCACCTGCTGCTCAGGTGCCTGCGGCACGAAGCGCAGCGGGAAATCCGTCTCGACCGGGAACAGCTTGTCACCGTTCAGCGCCTCGCGATCGGTCGCGGTGAGGTACATGGTGGCCGGATCGCCCGTACGCACGATGCGCCCCTGGCCCACGTAGTGCCCCTGGTAGCCGAGGAACTCGCCGCTATCGGGGTCCTTCAGCCGGTCGCCGATGCGCATCACGCTGTGGTCCTGGTCCAGGGCGAACTCGCTGCCCCGCACGTAGACTTCCGACTGTGCCGCATGCGCGATGTGGCCGCGGCGGCTGGAGAGGATATAGGGCGCACGGTCTGCGGCGTCGCGCTCGATCACCGCCGGCTGGCTGAGGAAGGCCGCGATGCGGTCATAGGGAATGGTGAGGATCGCCTCTTCCAGCGGCTCGGCCCGCACGCGCGGCTCGAGCTTTTCACGTCCCGCGCCGCGTTCCAGCACGATGCGCGGCCGGCCGTCGATATAGACCAGCGTCAGCACGTCGCCCGGGTAAATCAGGTGCGGGTTGCGGACCTGGGGGTTCGCATACCAGATCTCGGGCCAGTACCACGGGTCGCGCAGGAACATGGCGGAGATGTCCCACAGCGTGTCGCCCTTCTTCACCACGTAGCGGTCGGGGTGGCGCGGGTTGAGCCGCACCGCGGGCGCAGGTGCCGGCGTTGCGACCGGCGCGGGTGCGCTGGCGCGCGGCGCGGGCGCCTGCGCAGCCGGGGCGGGTGCCGACACGGCGGGCGGCGGAGCCTCGGGCGTGCTGGCGCAGCCGGCGAGCAGCAGGGCTGCGCCGAAACCGCTCAGCAGACTGACGCGAAAATGACGGAAGATCGACTGGGACATGGCGGGCCTTGCTCCATGCTGTCCTTTGTAAGAGTGCCCCACCGCGGCTTGGTATAATCCGCGGCGAGCGGTGTCGCCGGTACCCGGCCGCGGACCTTTCCGCCACCTTTGCACCGCTGGGAAGTTAGCACGGTGGGCTTGAATTGTCATACCGTTACCCGCATTTTGTGGCGTATTACACGAGCAATTGGAAACGCGCTCATGGCCATTCTGAACATACTCGAGTACCCGGACCCCAGGTTGCGCACCAAGGCGCAGCCGGTGGACCTCGTGGACGACGAACTGCGGCGCCTGGCGGCCGACATGCTGGAGACCATGTATGCGGCTCCGGGGATCGGGCTGGCGGCCACGCAGGTCGACGTCCACCGTCGCATGCTGGTCGCGGATATCTCCGAGGAACAGGACACACCGCACATATTTATCAATCCGGAGATCCTGGAGCGCCGCGGCACCGAGGTGATGGAGGAAGGATGCCTGTCCGTGCCGGGCTTCTACGAGTCCGTCACCCGCTCGGAATGGGTCCGGGTGCGGGCGCTGAACCTGGAAGGAAACAGCTTCGAGGTTGAGCTGGACGGGCTGCTGGCCGTGGTGGTGCAGCACGAGATGGACCATCTCGACGGCAAGCTGTTCGTGGATTACCTCTCCGATCTGAAGCGGCAGCGCATCCGCAAGCGGATCGAGAAGGGCCGTCGCCAGAGGGAACCTGCAGCCGCCGGCGTGCTCTAGGCTGCGCCCGTGCCCCGCCTCGTCTTCGCGGGCAGCTCCGACTTCGCAGTCCCCTCGCTCGAGGCCCTGGCCGGGTCGGCGTGGGACATTGTCGGCGTGCTCACCCAGCCGCCGCGCCCGGCCGGGCGCCGGCGCCGCCTGCTGCCGACGCCGGTCGATGCACGGGCGGCAGCGCTCGGGCTCGAGGTCCAGACCCCCGCCACTTTGCGCGATCCTGCCGCCGTCGCCGCGCTTGCCGCGTTGCGCCCGGAGGTCCTGGTGGTGGTGGACTACGGCCTGATACTGCCCGGCCCGGTGCTGTCGCTGCCGCCGCACGGCTGCGTCAACGGCCATGCCTCGCTGCTGCCGCGCTGGCGTGGTGCGGCGCCGATCCAGGCGGCCATCCTGGCCGGTGACCCCATTACCGGCATCGCAATCATGTCCATGGATAAAGGGCTGGACACGGGTCCGGTATACAAAATGCAGGATACAAAGATCGGCGAGCTCGAGACTGCCGGGGAACTGCGCGCACGCCTGGCGGCGATGTGTGCCGGGCTGCTGGCAGCCACCCTGCCGGACATCGTCGCCGGCAAGCTCCAGCCCGTGCCACAGGATCATGCGGCCGCCACCTACGCAGCCAAGCTGGCGCCGGAAGATGCGCAGATTCATTGGCAAGAGCCCGCGGCCGGGCTGGCGCGACGTATCCGGGCCTTCGCCCCCAGGCCCGGCGCCTGGACCACCTGGCGCGGCCAGCGTCTCAAGCTGCATCGCGCCGGCGCCTTGCCCGAGCACGACGGGCCGCCCGGGCACGTCTGGCGCACCGGACCGGAAGGGATCGACGTGGCGTCCGGCAAGGGCAGCGTGCGCGTGCTGGAGTTGCAGGCGCCGGGCGGGCGCGTCCTGACGGCGCGGGAGTTTCTCAACGGCCGGGCGCTGCTCGGCGAGCAGCTCGGCGCATGAGCGCCGGAGCTGCCGCCCGCGCTGCCGCCGCGCGCGCCGTCGCCGCAGTCATCGGGCCGGGCCGCTCGCTGGACGATGCGCTGGCTGCCGCCACGGGCGCGTTGCAGGGCCCGGACCGCGCGCTCGCTGCGCAACTGGCCTACGGTTCGTTGCGGCTCTACCCGCGCCTGGCGCGCTGGACGGCGCTTTTGCTGGCGCGTCCCCTGCCGGCGCGCGATGCGGAAGTCCAGGCGCTGCTGGCCATCGGCCTGTACCAGATCGAGGCCTCGCGCGTCCCCGACCATGCCGCCGTGGACGCCAGCGTCGAGGCGGCTCGCGAGCTGGGCCGTTCGCGCCATGCGGGCCTGGTGAACGCCTGCCTGCGCCGTTGGCTGCGCGAGAGCGATGCATTGAAGGCGCGCGTGGCGCGCGAGCCCGAGGTGATCCATGCCCACCCGCGCTGGTGGCTGGACGCGCTGGCTGCCGACTGGCCGCGCGACTGGGAGAGCCTGGTGGCGGCGAATAATGAACAGGCGCCCCTGTGGGTGCGTATCAACCGGCGCCGCACCACGCGCGAGGCCTGGTGTGCGCGCCTCGCCGAGGCCGGCGTGGCGGCCGCGCCGTGGGACCCGGCGCCGGAGGCGCTGCGCCTGGAGCGGGCGCTTCCCGTCGAGGACCTGCCCGGCTTCGCGCAGGGCGAGGTGTCGGTGCAGGACGGCGCGGCGCAACTTGCCGCCGGCCTGCTGGCGCCGCAGCCGGGCATGCGCGTGCTCGACGCCTGCGCCGCGCCCGGCGGCAAGGCCGGCCACCTGCTGGAGCGCTGCGACGATATTGCATTGACCGCGCTGGACGTGGCGCCTGCCCGCCTCGAGCGGGTGCGCGACAACTTCGCCCGCCTCGGGCTCGAGGCCGAAGTGCTGGCGGGGGATGCGGCGGACCCCGCGGGCTGGTGGGACGGCCGCGCCTACGACCGGATCCTGCTGGATGCGCCCTGCACCGGCAGCGGCGTAGTGCGCCGCCATCCCGATATCAAGCTGTTGCGGCGTTCCGGCGACACGGCCAAGCTCGCCGCGCGCCAGGAGGCCTTGCTCGAGGCGCTCTGGGGCCTGCTGGCGCCGGGCGGGCGGCTGCTCTATGCGACCTGCTCGATCTGGCGCGCGGAGAATGCAGCCCAGGCCTCGGCGTTCCTGCGGCGGCACCCGGAGGCGCGCGCGGTGGATCTCGGCGAGCCCGGCTGGGGACGGCGCGCGGGACCGGGCCGCCAGCTGTTGAGCGGAGAGGCAGGGGTGGACGGGTTTTATTATGCTTGCCTGGTACGGACGGCCTAGGCGGGAGGCGATGCGTCACGTGGAGCAATGGATGGGCCCATCTGGATGGCGACGCGTCGCGGCCGGCGTGTGCGCGCTGTTCCTGCTGGCGCTCCCGCCCGCGCACGCCGAGGACGGCATCGTCATCGCGGAGGCGCGCACGCGCCTCGAGGAAGGCGTCTGGTATCTCGACGCGGTGATCGACTACCGGCTCAACGCCACCGCGCTCGAGGCGCTCGAGAGCGGACTGCCGCTGGATATCGAGCTGGAGATCCGCCTGGAGCGCCGCCGCCCCATTATCTGGGACGCAGAGTTCGGCGAGTTGCGCCAGCGTTACCAGCTGCAGTTCCATGCCCTCACCGAACGCTACATCACGCGAAACCTGAACAGCGGTGAGCAGTCCAGCTACGCCTCCCTCGGCGCGGCGCTGGCCGCCTTGGGCCAGGTGCGCGGCCTGCCGCTGGTCGACGACGCGCTGGTCGATCCCGATACGAAGCATTACGTCGAGCTCCGCGCCGTGGTCGACATCAAGCGCAAGGGAGGTCCGCTGGCCATCGTGCGCGTGTTCTGGAACGACTGGCACACTGAAAGCGACCTGCTCAGATGGCGACTGGGGCGCTGAAACGCTGGGGCGTGGCGACGTTCGCCCTGCTCGGGCTGGCGCTGCTGTTCGCGGCCCTGTTGTTCCTGGTGTCCACCGTCGAGAGCGCCGATCGTTTCGGCGAGATCTACAACTGGATCTTCCTGCTGAACATGGCCGGCGCCATCGTGCTGCTGCTGCTTATCGTTTCCAACCTGGTGCGGCTGGTGCGCGAGTACCGCAGCAACACCCCCGGCTCGCGCCTGGCTTCGCGCATGGTGGCGATTTTCGTCGGCCTCGCCGTGGTGCCGCTGGGGATGGTCTATTACTTCTCGGTGCAGTTCATCAGCCGCGGCATCGAGACCTGGTTCGACGTCAACGTCGAGGCCGGCCTCGGTGACGCGCTGGAGCTGTCCCGCGCCACGCTCGAGAGCCGCATGCGCGAACACCTCGACGCCACGCGCCAGATCGCCGAGTCGCTCCGCGGCAGCGACGACCGTGAACTGGGCGCGCAGCTGGAGTTCGCGCGGCGCGGCGCGGGCGCCACGGAAATGACGGTGGTCGGACAGAGCAGCCGGATCATTGCGCTGTCGTCCGACCTCAGCCTGACCGAACTGCCCTCGGCGCCGACCGAGGAGGTCATGCTGCAGATCCGCCAGGGCCGTCCTTTCGTCAGCCTCGACCCCGTCCCGGAGGGCTACATCATCCGCACGGCCGTGGCCATCCCGGGCCTGTACCCGCTCGAGGAGATGCGCGTCCTGCAAGGCCTGTTTACCGTGCCTGAGCGCGTCGGCCTGCTCGCCAACTCGGTGCAGGAAGCCTATGCCGAGTATCGCGAGCTGTCGTTCCTGCGCAGCCCCTTCACGCGCAGCCTCACGCTGACGCTCACCCTGGTGCTGCTCCTCTCGCTGTTGCTCGCGGTGTGGGGCGCGTTCTTTTTCGCGCGCAAGCTCACGGCGCCCATCCAGACGCTGGTAGCCGGCACGCGGGCGGTCGCCCAGGGCGACTTCGACACGCGCCTGCCGCTGCCCGCGCGCGACGAGATGGGTTTCCTGGTGCACAGCTTCAACGACATGATCACGCGTCTCGCGGGCGCGCGCGAGCTGGCCCGCCAGAGTGAGCAGGCCGTGGAGAGCCAGCGTGCCTACCTGGCGGTGATCCTCGGCCGCCTCTCGACCGGCGTCGTGTCGCTGCAGCGCGACTGGCGCATCAGCACCGCCAACCAGGCGGCGGGCGCGATTCTCGGCGTCGACCTCGAGGCCGCCGTGGGCCGACCGTTACAGGAGGTGGCGCACGACAAGCCGCTGCTGCAGCAGTTCATCGAGGTGGGGCGCGGCCACATCGAGGCCGGCGATTACGAGTGGCGCGAGCAGATCGTGCTGCGCGGCGAAGCGGGCGGGCGCGTGCTGATGTGCGCCTGCTCCGCGCTGCCGGGTGACGACGGCGAGCCGGATGGGTTCGTGGTCGTGTTCGACGACATCACGGCCCTGTTGCAGGCACAGCGTGACGCGGCCTGGGGCGAAGTGGCACGCCGCCTGGCACACGAGATCAAGAATCCCCTCACGCCGATCCAGCTCTCGGCGGAGCGCATCCGTCGCCGCTTCCTGGAGCACATGAGTGACGAGGACGCGCAGGTGCTCGAACGAGCCACCCGCACCATCGTGCAGCAGGTGGAGTCCATGAAGGACATGGTGAACGCGTTCTCCGACTACGCGCGCGCGCCCGACATGGATATCACGCGCCTCGACCTGAACCACCTGGTAGCGGAGGTGGCGGAGCTGTACCGGGTGCGCGAGATTCCCGTCGTCATCGAGCTCAGCATGGACCCGGACCTCGGACTGGTGGAGGCGGATGCCGGGCGCCTGCGGCAGATCCTGCACAACCTGATCCGCAACGCGCTCGAAGCGCTGGAAGGCCGCGAGGCCGACGCCATGCTGCGCATCACCACGCGCAGTACCGAGGAGTTCGAGCTGCACGCGGTGTTCATCATCGTCGAGGACAATGGCCCGGGGCTGCCGGCCGACGCGCTGGACCGGATCTTCGACCCCTATGTCACCACCAAGCCCAAGGGGACCGGCCTCGGCCTGGCCATCGTGAAAAAGCTCGTCGAGGAGCATGGTGGCTGGGTCGAAGCGAGCAACCGCCAGGAGGGCGGCGTCCGCATCACCATCGCACTTCCGGCCGACGAGGAGGCGCGCAGCGCCATGCTGCGACGCGAAGGCCGCGGTGCCGAGTTGAGGAGAACGCACGCATGAGCAGCGCCAGGATCCTGGTGGTCGACGACGAGGCGGATATCCGCAGCCTGCTGGAGGAGATTCTCTCCGAGGAAGGTTACGCGGTGGTGGTGGCGGCGAATGCGGCCGAAGCGCGCGAGCGCTATACCAAGGATGCGCCGGACCTGGTCCTGCTGGACATCTGGATGCCCGACGTCGACGGTATCACGCTGCTGCGTGAGTGGTCCGCGGCCAAGTCGGCCCGCCGCTGCCCGGTGGTCATGATGTCCGGCCACGGCACGGTGGAGACCGCGGTGGAAGCGACCCGCCTCGGCGCGGTGGACTTCATCGAGAAGCCGGTGTCGCTGGCCAAGCTGCTGCGCACGGTGGAGCGCGCACTGGAGGCGGATCGCGCGGGCGGCAAGGGCGGGCGCAGCATCGTGCCGCAACTGACCGCGCCGGTAGGACACAGCCGCGCGATGCAGGCGCTGCGGGAGCAGGCCGAGCGCGTCGCGGGCCATGACACCAACGTACTGGTCACCGGCGAGCCCGGCAGCGGCCGGGAACTCTTTGCCCGTTACATCCATTCCATGGGACCGCGCGCGCGCGGTCCCTTCGTCAGGCTGGTCGCCAGCGCGCTGCAGGACGCGGGCGCTGAGGCGGCACTGTTCGGCAGGGTCTTCCAGGGCAAGGTCGAGCCCGGGCTGCTGGAGCGCGCTGAAGGCGGCACGCTGTTCATCAAGAACCTGCAGGACCTCGGCCCCGAGTCCCAGCGCCTGTTGCTGGGTGCGCTCGAGAGCAGGCGCTACCGCCCGCTGGGCGGAGATATCGCCCGTTCCCTGGACGCCCGCATCATCGCTTCGGCGCCGCCGGGCTTCGAGCGCTCACCGCCCGCCGGGTTGCGCCAGGAGCTGTTGATGTACCTGTCCGTGGTGGTGCTGAGCGTGCCGCCGTTGCGCGAATACCCGGAAGATGTCCCCGACCTGTTGCGCCACTATCTCGACAAGCTGGTGGACAGCCAGGGGCTGGCATACCGCCGCTTCAGCGTGGCGGCGCAGAACCGCCTGCGCAACTACCCCTGGCCCGGCAACGTGCGCGAGCTGCGCAACCTCGTGCAACGGCTGCTGATCCTGGGCGGCGGCGAGGAGATCGGGCTCGGCGAGGTGGAGCAGTCGCTGTCGGAGACGGCCCCGCCGGACGAGCCGCTGTTGAGCCAGGACCTGATGGCGTTGCCGCTGCGCGAAGCGCGCGAACAGTTCGAGCGCGCTTACCTGCAGCAGCAGTTGCAGCTGTGCGAGGGCAAGGTGGGCCGCCTCGCCAAGCGCGTCGGCATGGAGCGCACCCACCTGTACCGCAAGCTGCGCGCGCTCGGCATCGACTTCCGCAGCAGTGGTTCCGAGGACTGAATCCCCGCCGGCGTAATGTTTTCCCCCTGACCCGGGTCTCTTTCTCTGCATGTTTGCGGAGAAAGCTCATGAACGACGCGTCGCCATCGCTGCCGGCCCTGTGGCGCCTTACGACTTCACGCCTCGAGGGGCTCGGCGCCTGGCTGGCGCCGCTCGGGCTGCGGCTGATCATGGCCTGGGAGTTTGGCGAAGCCGGCCTGGAGAAGTTGCGCGGTGATAACTGGTTCGCCCATGTGCAGGACGACTTCCCCTTCCCTTTCACCGTCCTCAGCACCGACATCAGCTGGTTCATGGCGACCTGGTTCGAGATCATCGGCGCCTGCGCGCTGGTACTGGGCCTGTTCACGCGCTTTTTCGCCTTCTCCCTGCTGATCCTGACTTTCGTGGCTACGGCGGCGGTGCACTGGCCGGACGGTTGGTCCTCGCTGGGAGAGCTATGGCAGGGCTATGCCATCAGCAACGACGGTTTCGGCAATTTCAAGCTGCCGTTGCTGTTCGCACTGATGCTGCTGCCGCTGGTGCTCAACGGCGCAGGCAAGCTCAGCCTCGATCACCTGCTGCAGGGCCGGCTGCTGCCAGCCGCGCGTGCCGCCCGGGCCGACGGCCTGGCATGGTCGCTGGCCGGTGTCGGCTTCGGCTTGCCTTTGGCGGCGCTGTTCCCGGTGTTGGGGCTCGGTTTGTTGCTGGCCGGGATCGCCGGATTCGTCGTCTTCCGCGAGACCCTGTTCAGTCGCGTTCCCTGACGGCAAGCGCGCCGATGCCGGCCTCCGCCAGGCGGCGGCGCGTGGCATCGGCCTGCGCCGCGTCCGGCAGCGGCCCGATGCGCACGCGGTGCCAGGTCTGGCCCTCGATGGCGACGGCCTGGATGCTGGAAGTGAGCCCGAGCAGGGCGAGCTCGGCCTTGCGCCGGTCGGCATCCGCAAAGCGGCGGAACGAGCCGGCCTGGATCCAGTAGCGGCCCGGGGCGAGGTCCGGCGAGGGCGCCGGCTGCTCGCCGCGGCGCACGGCGGCCGGCTCTTCCGGGACCACGACTTCGAGGCCGGGCAGCATGGTGTAGAAGTCGAAGCCGCCGTCTTCCTCGGCTTCCGCCGCTACCGGCTCTTCGACCTGCTGCGAGGCGGGGTTGGCGCTGCGCGTGGCCACCGGCTGCTCCGGAGCCTGGGCGCGGCCGTGGTGCAGGTGCACGCCGAGGGCGACACAAAGCCCGAGCGCGAGCCCGCTGGTGAACAGCACCCAGCCAGGGGTGGGCGGCTTCCGGCGGCTGCGGCGCTTGTAGTCCCGCGCCATGCCTTACATCGACTCCGGCGCGCTCACGCCCACCAGCGCGAGGCCGTTGGCGATGACCTGGCGCGCAGCCTCCGCCAGTGCGAGGCGCCCGGCGCGCACCGCGGCGTCATCGACGAGGAAGGTCTCGGCGTTGTACCAGGTGTGGAACTCCTGGGCGAGCTCGCGCAGGTAATGCACGATGTTCTGCGGCGCGCGGTTGGCCGCGGCCAGTTCCACGGCCTCCGGGAAGCGGCCCAGGGTCGCCATCAGCGCGCGCTCGTGCTCCGTCTCGAGTGATGCGAGCGCCGCGACACCTTGCGCCGGCGTCCACTCGAGGCCCTTCTCGGTCGCCTGGCGGAATACGCTGCGCACGCGGGCATGCGCGTACTGGATGTAATACACCGGGTTCTCGTTGCTGCGCGACTTCGCCAGCTCGAGGTCGAAGTCCAGGTGCTGGTCGTTGGAGCGCAGCACGTAGAACAGCCGCGCGGCGTCGTTGCCGACTTCCTCGCGCAGTTCGCGCAGGGTGACGAACTCGCCCGAGCGCGTCGACATCTGCACCTTCTCGCCGCCGCGATAGAGCACGGCGAACTGCACCAGGCGCACCTCCAGGCTGTCGCCCGGCTCGCCCATGGCCTCCAGCCCGGCGCGCACTCGCGCCACGTAGCCGTGGTGGTCGGCGCCGAGGATGTCCAGCAGTTGCTCGTGCCCGCGCTGGCGCTTGTTCAGGTGGTAGGCGATGTCCGATGCGATGTAGGTGGTCTGGCCGTTGTCGCGCACCACCACCCGGTCCTTCTCGTCACCCAGCGCGCTGGCCCGGAACCACAGTGCGCCGTCGCGCTCGTAGGCATGGCCGTCCGCCTTGAGGCGGTCGATGCATTCCGCCACCAGGCCGAGGTCGGTCAGGCTGCGCTCGGAAAACCACTCGTCCAGGGTGACGCCAAACTCCTCGAGATCATTGCGGATGTCGGCGAGGATCTCGTCCAGGCCCAGCTTGTGCACCCTGCGGTAATCGTCCTCGCCGAGCAGTTCGCGCATGCGCGTCACTACGGCGTCGATGTACTCGTCCTTGTCACCCTCGGGGGCATCCGGCGGCAGGCCGGCGAACACCTCGGAAGCCGGACGCAGGAGGCTGTGGTGGGCCTCCGCCACGAGCTTGTCGGCGACCGGCTGCACGTAGCCGCCGCGGTAACCGTTCGCCGGGAAGGCAAAGGACTCGCCGAGCGCCTCGAGGTAGCGCAGCCACACGCTCGCGGCGAGGATGTCCATCTGGCGCCCGGCGTCGTTGACGTAGTACTCGCGGTGCACGGCGTGGCCCGTCGCCTCCAGCAGGTTGGCTACAGAGTCGCCGTAGGCGGCGTGCCGCCCGTGGCCGACATGCAGGGGGCCGGTGGGGTTGGCGGAGACGAACTCGACCAGCACGCGGCGGCCGGCACCGGAGGCGGAACGCCCGTAGTTCCGGCCCTGCTCCAGCACCGCGGCGATCTCCTGCTCGAAGGCGAGCTTGCTGAGGCGGAAGTTGATGAAGCCGGGCCCGGCGATGGAGACGCTCTCCACCAGCTCGGAGGCAGGCAGCTGCGCCACGATGAGCTCGGCCAGCTCGCGCGGGTTGCGGCCCGCCGGCTTGGCCAGCATCAGCGCCGCATTCGTGGCCAGGTCGCCGTGGCGCGGGTCGCGCGCACGCTCGACGCGCATGTCGGGCATTTTGTCCTGCGGAACCTGGTCGCGGAGCGCACGCAGCGCCTCGGCCAGCAAGGCCTCGATGTGCTTCTTCAATGCCGGAATTCCCAAAACTGTGGCGGGTTTCGCATTGTACAGCGACCTCCCCGGCACTGTTCAGGCCTTCCTGTCCCCGGTGCCCCGAAAAGTTCAGGACGCCCCCCCCTCGGGTGGTAGAGTGCGGCCACAAAGGAATATTCCGGTCCTCTTTCGGGGCAACGGGAGCATTGATGGACTGGGTCACGATTATCTGGTCGGCGATCGGTAGCGTCTGCCTCACGGCCGGGCTGCTATCGACCCTGGTCTGGTTCCGCGATCGCCAATCCTGGCCGCATTTCTGGTTTGCACTTGCGGCCTTCTCGGTTACGGCCATCGGTGTGGCCGAACTGATGATTCTGCACGCGATCTCGCCGGCCTCGGCTGCACTTGTCCAGCAATGGGCTCATGTGCCGGTGTTCCTCTACATCCTGTCGTTGGTCTGGTTCACCTACACCTATCTCAGGTCAGGCGCCTGGTGGCTGGCCTGGCTCGTTGTGGCCGCCCGTGTCCTTGTGCTGGTAATCAACTTTGCGGGGCCGGGCAGCGTCAATTTCAGCGAGATCACCGCACTGGCCCCGTTCGACCTGTTCGGCCAGGTCGTCCACGTTCCCATCGGAGTGCAGAGCCCGTGGAGCCCGATCGAATCTCTGACGGTGCTGCTGGCGGTTTTCTTCGTTGCCCATGCCACCACCAGTGCTTGGCGTCGTGATCGCCGGGATCGCCGCGATCGCCAGCGCTCGCTGATCATCGGTATCGCGGTATCACTCAGCATGACCGTGGCGGCGACCCTCGGGGCATTACTGCACGCGGGGATGCTGCTGGCTCCGTATTTCATCAGCCCTGCGTTCCTGCTGGTGATCCTGGTGATGGGGTATCTGCTGAGCGAAGACTTGCTCAATTCCGAGCAGCTTTCCCGGGACCTGCGCGAACACCAGGCGCGCCTGGACCTCGCAGCAGGTGCCGGCCGGCTGGGGTTCTGGGAATGGCATGCGGGCACCCGCGGTCTCTGGCTGACTGAGCAGCTCCGGCGTTTGCTCTGCTTCGACGAGTCCGAGCCGGCCTCGGTGGACAACTGGCTTACCAAGGTACATCCGGAGGACCGGGAGTTTACAGAGTCGGCGTTTTTGGATTGCATGACCCGGGGCGGGCGTTTCAGGATCGAGTACCGCGTGAAGGTGCCGGACGGCGGGACTCGCTGGATCGCCGCCCACGGCCAGGCGGAGCTCAACCAGCTTGGCAACCCCGTATTGGTACGCGGGATCGCCCTGGATGTCACGGACCAGCACGAGTCGGCCCTCGAGCGTGACAAGTTGCGCTGGGACCTCGCCCACGCTGGCCGCGTTTCCATGCTGGGACAACTTGCATCCTCGCTGGCACACGAATTGAACCAGCCTCTCGGGGCGATCCTGCGGAATGCCGAGGCAGCCGCGATACTGTTGCAGGCGGATTCGCCTGACTTGCAGGAGCTCCGGGAAATCACCGAAGACATTCGGCGCGATGACAGCCGCGCCGGGAAGGTCATCTCGAGGCTCCGCAGCCTGCTCAAGGATCGCGTCCTCCAGGCGGACCGCGTGGACTTTTCGGACCTGGTCGATGAAGTGCTTACGTTGTTACGGACGGAGGCGATCTCCCGCGGCGTGCAGCTGCGGACCGTGCTCAAGCATGGAAACACATCAGTGCGAGGTGATCCGATCCATTTGCAGCAGGTACTGATGAACCTCGTGATGAACGGGCTCGACGCGGCCAGCCGCGGCACTGGGGACCGGTTCGTGTTTATTCGCAGCCGGCTGAGTGAGGACGGGATGCTCGAAGTGTCCGTCGAGGATTCCGGCACCGGGGTGCCGTCTGCCGAAGCGGATCGCATATTCGAGCCCTTCTACACGACCAAGAAGACCGGTATGGGCCTCGGGCTGTCGATCTGCCGGACTATCGTGGAGGCCCACGGCGGCAAGATCTGGCTTGATGGCGAGGCAGAGTTGAGAGGCGCCGTGTTTCGCTTCACCCTTGCAACGGTCCCCGACAAGGATGCGGCGTGAGCGGCAGGGAACCCGTGGTCTTCCTGGTCGACGACGAGGAGTCTTCATTGCGCGCCACGGCGCGCTTGCTGAACGCCTCGGGTTTCTCGGTCAGGAGCTTCACGAGCGCCGCGAGGCTGCTTGCCGAGGCCGCGGCAGATCCCGAGATCCCGGGCTGCGTCATTGCCGACCTGCAGATGCCGGGTTTGGATGGGCTCGAGCTCCAGCGTGCGCTCGCCGCGGCGGGGTGCCTGCTTCCGGTCGTCTTTCTGTCAGGCCATGGCGATATATCCAGTTCCGTGCGTGCCATCCGTGGCGGTGCGGAAGATTTCATCGAGAAGACCGCCCCGGCGGAAGAGCTTCTGGCAGCCATCCGACGAGCGCTTGCGCGCAACGCGCAGGAACTTACCGCGGTGAACGCACGGCGTCTCCTGCACGCACGGTTTGAGGCGTTGACGCCGAGGGAGCACCAGGTGCTGCTCCACGTGGTGCGCGGCCGGCTGAACAAGCAAATCGCGGCCGACCTCGGCATCCACGAGCGCACGGTGAAACTGCACCGCACGGCGATTACAGCCAAACTCGGGGTTCACTCCGTAGCCGAGCTCACCAGCCTGTGTCATGACGCTGGGCTGATAGGCTCGGACCACCGTTGACGCTGCAGGTCACTGCACGCGGCGATCACCCGCCGGCGAACTGGTATTCACCGCGAACTCCAATGCCCGGCAAGGGCGCTGTCACGGGCCATGAAAAAGCTACCCAGGGGCTACAGTGAGCCTGGGTTCGCTTTTTTTTCAGAACGCTTCGCCCACCGAGAAGTAGATTGCATCGTCGTCGTTCGAGCGTGCGTAGTCGAGCCTCATGTTGATGCGTTTTTCCTCAAGGACCATAAAGCGAATTCCAGCCCCGTAGCTAGGGATGACCTCTTGGTCTTGGAGACCACTAAAAGAGTCGCCGACATAGCCGGCCCCACCGAAACCTACGAGACCCAGTCGCTTGCCGAAGCGCCAGCGCAGTTCCAGCTGGGCCGACGAGGAGGTCTTGCCGAGGTAATCAGTAACGGAAAAGCCACGCAGGCCGACTGTGCAGGCATCCCAGAGCGGGGCATTACGCCCGCGTTTGCAGGCCTGAAGATCAGCTGCGAGGACGAGTCCCTCGCGAAGTATGTGATAGGAACGGAATGATGCGCTGTAGGATTGATAGGTCGAATCACTGCCGATCGCTTCCTCGTTGAACAGAGCGTTCAGTATCAGGTGCTGGCCGCTATAGCTGTTCAATGGCAGGTCGCGCGAGTCAAGCTCGAGGCTGATGCCGATGCCGGCCGAGCGCACCGAAAGGCTCGTGTCGAAACCCGGATCGTAGGTGTCGACGAGATCAATGCGCTGGTCCGCGTCGATGATGCGCGTGAATGCGCCGGCATACCAATCGCGCACCACTCGTCGCGCAAGCCGTGCAAACAGGAACTGGCCTTCGACTTGCCAGTCGACGCTGCGCGGCCCGACATAGCCTTCCGGAGTGGGGAGACTGAGCCGCAAATCAGCCGCGCCGAGTGCCCCGGTGAATCGCCACCGGTTCTCCTTTAAGTAGTTCTGTTGCACGATCGCGGCGGCGCGGCTGTCATTTGTGGTGTACATCGCTGCGGCGGCGGTGACGGATGCCGGCTGTGCTATTCGCTGTTCATCAGTCTGCGGATAGAAGTACGCTCCTCCGGCTATTAGCCCCGTGCCCAGAGTGGGATTGGAGATCGGTATCGGCACCACCACGTAGTTGCCACGCTGTAGCTTGAGGTTGGTTTCGTCGGCACGAATGTCCGGGGCGACGCCGGGCCGGGTATCGGGCGCGGGTGTCTGCGCAACGGCCCCCGGTATGAAGAGGAGGCCGATACAAAATACCCAGACAGCCTGTAAAGCCCTCACGCTACGGCGAGCTCCTCACCGAGGTTCATGTTCCGTCCAGCGGCAAGCTGACCGGGTTCGAGATCGCGTCCCGCGCCGCCTGCGTCAGTGCGTTCGAATCCAGACTAATCGAGCAGGAGCCCGTTCAATACTACCCATTCGGGCAGGTTCACATGAATGCTCCGGCTTGACCTGCCCCAAAGGGCAGTAGTTGAGCCACGACGGTGGCGCGTAAGCTTTTGCCATCGGAAAAAGAAGGTCTTCATGAACATTCGCGTCGCGCTCATCGACGACGACCAAAGCGTGCGCAAGTCACTCGGTCGGCTGTTGCGTGTGATGAACATCGAGACTGTTGGTTACCCGTCGGCCGAGGCTTTCATTGAGGATCCAGGCCGGAAGCAATTCGCCTGCCTGTTGCTGGATGTCCAGCTCGGCGGAATGACGGGCCTCGAATTGCAACGTCGTCTTCAAGCGGAGCAGGACCCGGTGCCAGTCATATTCATCACTGCATTCGAGGATCGGGCAGCGCAGGCAGAGGCTGAGCGTAGAGGGTGTGCTGCGTTCTTTCACAAGACAGACCCTGGGCACCGAATAGTTGATGCTATCCGCCAGTCTGTTGGGGAGGCTGCAGAATGATGCCGACTCTTCGTAATTCGCTTGATCACGCAGTGCGTTTGCCTGTCACGACAGGCGGTCGTTCCCTAAGCATGCGGAGGAATAAACCATGATCACGATTCGTATCGGGCTGGCGCTGGGCGCGATGCTTGCCGTTACTACGGGCCAGGCGCAGGCGCCTGCGCCCACCGCGCCTGCGCAGAAATCAATCGCGGCGACGCTGGAAATGTATGTGTTTCCTTCTGCTGGGCAGGCGGCAGAACAACAGTCCAAGGACGAAGCGGAGTGCTACCAGTGGGCGGTCGCTAACTCAGGGGTCGACCCTTTCGAACTGGAGAAGCAGCAAGCGGCCGAGGTGCAGCAGGCACAAGCGGCACAGCAGCAGGCCGCGCAGGCTGGAAAGGGCTCGGGCGCCAAGGGGGCTGTTCGCGGCGCGGCTGCCGGTGCCGTGATCGGGGAAATCGCGGACGACGATGCGGGCAAGGGAGCGGCCTATGGGGCGGCCGCCGGAGCGATCGCGGGGCGCAGGCGCGGCAATGCGGCAGAGCAGCAAGCGGAACAACAGGTTCAGTCCCAGACGCAGCAGGCGCAGCAGGTGACCGAGCAGCAACTGCAGAACTTCAAGAAAGCTTTCAGCGTATGCCTGGAGGGCAAGGATTACCTGGTCAAGTGACGAGGTCCACTTCGCGCCAGTGACGCAGAAAAGTTCACGCAAGGAACAGATATGAAAGCTTGTATTTTCCGCCCGGCAGGACTTGTCCTGCTGGCACTCGCATTAAGCAGCCCTGTTGCATCGGCCGAGGAGCTTGCCTGGGAGCACACCCTCGCTGTCTATATGGTGGGCGCATCGTTGGAGGGCACTTCCGGTGTCGGGGATGTGACAGCGGATGTGGACCTGAGCTTTAGCGACATCCTCGACAACCTCGATGCCGGGTTCATGTTTGCCTATCGTGGCGAGCGTGGCCCCTGGTCGGTCGGGCTCGATTTCAGCTTCATGGAGCTCGAGGCCGAAGGCAGCGGCCTCGGCCCGGCGGGCGGGACCAGCGGGAGCGTCGAGTCCGAGCAGTACATCGTGCAACTCGACATCGGCCATGCCCTGACGGAGCGCCTCGGGATGTATGGCGGCATCCGCTATACCGAGCTGGATCTTGATGTGGGAGTCGTCGGCGGTGGCCCGCTCGGCGAGACCCTGGTGCGGAAGGGCAGCGAAAGCTGGGCGGACCCTGTGATCGGGTTGCGATACGGTGCGCCGCTTGGCGATCGCTGGCTGCTGGTGGCGAAGGGCGATGTCGGCGGATTCGGCGTGGCCAGCGACTTCACCTGGGCCGCGATGGTTTTTGCTGCGTACAGCTTCAACGACAACGCCACGCTGCTGCTCGGCTGGCGGGTGATCGATGTGGATTACGAGGACGGCAGCGGTCCCGGACGCTTCGCCTGGGATGTCAGGACAGCCGGGCCGGCTGCTGCTTTCGCATGGCGGTTCTAGGCACGGCGCCAAAATAGCGCCTTCACGCATTCATTTTCTTAGGGAAAACTCACATGTCATACAGCTACCCACTCAAACTGGCAGTCATTGCGCTGCTCACAGCCGTCGCATTAGACGCCGCGGCTGAGGCCCCTGCGCACGGACAGCACGCCGCACATTGGGGATATTCAGGAGAAGTCGGCCCGGAGCGCTGGGCGACTCTCGATGCCGCGTATGCAGTCTGTGGAACTGGCGTGAACCAATCACCCATTGATCTCGATGGCTTGATTGATGCCGAATTGGCGCCGCTGTCGCTGGACTATGGGCCTGCTGTCACCGATATCGTCAACAACGGGCATTCAATCCAGGTTGGCTACGGCGCCGGGAGTGCACTGACAATCGAGGGCCGCAGTTTCGAATTGAAGCAATTCCATTTCCATTCTCCGAGCGAAAACACGATAGACGGCAAGCATTATCCGCTCGAGGCGCACCTCGTTCACCAGGACGCCAATGGCCATCTCGCCGTGATCTCCGTCATGTTTTCGGAAGGAAGCGAGAACGCCTTCCTGGAGACCCTGTGGAAGGCAGTGCCCGCAGAGGCAGGCCAAAAAGGCACGCTCCCGGCGGGGCTCAGCGCAGCTTCCCTGTTGCCTGCGGACCAGTCCTACTACCGCTTCAATGGTTCTCTCACGACGCCCCCATGTTCCGAGGGTGTGGTCTGGGCGGTCTTGAAGAGCCCGTCAGCAGTGTCTGCACGGCAGCTCGAGCAGTTCTCCGCAATGCTCGGATTTGCTAATAACCGTCCGGTTCAGCCACGTAACGCGCGCCCGGTGCTGGAATAAGGAACCTAACGACGAACTCTTCGAGAGCAAGAGTCACGGTGGCAGCGGTCATCGGGCTGCCAGGCATGTTCGTGCTGACGGATGCAGGACTCTCTGCAGGACGCGTACAAGAAACTGACGCGCTTCATGGCGGACGGTAAGAAGACCCAGTTGAAACTCTGAGCTCGGATGTCCTGTTCTCATGACCCCACTTCCCAACTACTAATGTCCCATCTGACCACAGGAAAAAATAATCATGAAACATCTCCTTGCATCAGCTGCCGTTGCGTTGACTCTCGTGCTGGGGGGCGCCGCAAACGCGCAGGAGAACCCGACCATAGATGAATTCAACCTGGCGGTTGAGGATGCCAGGACGATCCTGCAAGCCGAACACAAGCTGCTCGTATCGGAGAATCTTGGCTTGACAGCCGCCGAGGCCGAGTCGTTCTGGCCGGTCTATGACGCCTATGCAGCCGAACTCGACAAGGCTGGCGATCGCCGCGTCAAGCTGATCACGGATTTTGCGGGATCCTTCGGAGACCTCAGCGACGAGACTGCCAAGCAACTCGTTGCGGACATGCTGCGGTACCAGAAGGAAGTGCTCAAAATCCGTGAGAAGTACGCGAAGAAATTCCATCGAGTGCTGCCGGCAACAAAAGTCGCGCGTCTATACCAGATCGAAAACAAACTGGATGCGCTGGTGAACTTCGCACTTGCGAGCGAGATTCCGCTGGTTCCTGTGGAGTAGAGAATGCCCGGAAACACGATGCCGAACTCCAAGGGTCCAGCTCCTGCGTCGAAGGGCGAGAAGATCAGGCATGAGATCAGGGAGTTTATTCCTGTGGCCCTGTTCTTCCTGGTCGCCTTCCAGCTTCTCGCGCTGACGCAGGCGCTGATGCTGAAAGAAGAGGGCATTCATGTCGCATCGTATGTCGCCGCGGCCGTGGGGGCGTTGATTGTCGCCAAGGTCATACTCATTGCCGACTATTTCTCCTTCGTGAATCGGTTTTCGCACAAGCCGCTCATTTTCAATGTGCTGTGGAAAACGGGGGTCTATTTCTTCGCCTCGGTCTTGGTACGGTACGGCGAACACCTCATCCACTTCTGGCGGCGCTCTGGCAGCTTTGCGGCCGCGAACCGGGACATCCTGGCGGAGGTCAACTGGTGGCACGTGCTCGTCGTACAGCTATGGTTGCTCGTGTTGCTGTTCCTGTACTGCTCGGCCAATGAGCTGGTTCGAAGGCTTGGTGCGCGCCGCGTTTTCGAGCTGTATTTCGTCGACCGAAACCCTCATCGTCACGACGCCGCCCTTGAACGCGGCGACGTATGACCCGGCTCGGTGGCCCAATAGTTATGCGGCTTGCGGCGCTCGGCAATTCTTCCGGCATGACCACGTGACGCGCTAAGGAGGTAAAAAATGGCGTTAAATCTCAGAAGTTTGCTCGTTGTTGGCGCTCTGCTCGTTCATTCGGCAGGTTACGCTGCGGAGCCCGTCACGGTCGACAACTTTGTCCGTGCAGAGACCGACATGACCCTCGACCGCTACGTCAAGCAGGGAGCATTCGGCAAATTCCTACACATCCGTCAGCCCACGCCCATCGACAAGCAGGCTGTCGTCCGCATGAATCTGGATACATTGTATTCGGTCGGAGTGTTCGATCTCACCACGCCGGTCACCATCGTGAAGCCGGAATCCGAAGGGCGCTTTCAGTCGATGATGGTCATCAACCAGGACCACTCGATGCTTCCCATCGAGCATGGCGCGGGCGAGTTCACCTTCACGAAGGAACAAATCGGGTCGCGCTACATGATTGTCCTCTTCCGCACATTCATCGATGCAAACGACCCGGCTGACATCAAGGCCGCCAACGCCCTGCAGGACGAGATCGCTGTCCGGCAGGAGACCCCAGGAGCGTTTGAGATTCCGGAGTGGGATGAGGCATCGTTAGCGAAAGTCAGGGATGCCATTAAGGTTCTTGCAGCGACCCGAACCGATGCCAAGGGCATGTTTGGTGACAAAGCAAAGCTTGATCCGATCAGTCACCTGCTGGGCACGGCCTTCGGCTGGGGCGGAAATCCCGAAGAAGCCGCTATGTACGACAACGCTGTACCGGAAAAGAACGACGGCAAGACACCCTACGTGGTCACCGTCAAGGACGTGCCTGTCAACGGCTTCTGGTCCATTACCGTCTACAACAAGGATGGGTACATGGAGAAGAACGACCAGAACGTCAATTCCTACAACAACGTGACTGCCAAAAAGAACGCGGACGCAAGCATCACGATCAATTTCGGCGGTGGCCCCGGCGCCATCAACAATTTGCCGATCACTCCCGGCTGGAACTACATCGTGCGGATGTATCAGCCGAAGCAGGAGATCATCAACGGGACTTGGAGCTTTCCCAAGGCGCAATCGTTGGACTAGTGGATAGAGTGCGTGAACATCAGTAAACCAACGACCGTCACAAGGCGGTAAACCAAAAATGATAGGAAAAATGAAGACAATGACAACCATATCCGTGAAGACAATCGCATTGGTGCTTGCGCTTGCACTGCCAGGTGCGATGACGCCGGCTTTTGCCCAACAGGAAGTTGCCCTGAAGGATCCCGTCCAGGTCGAGATTGAGAACTGGCGCGGCAGGGCCTTCTACGAAATTCTGTTCATGAACCGCCAGGCGGACGGCAGCGGGGTCGGTTTCTACCACAATTCTCTTGGCTTGGACCTTGAAGCGTCGAACGAAGAGATGGACGCGCGCTTCCGCGCGCTGGATGCCGATACCTTGATGAAGGAATACGGCGGTGATGGTGTCATCTTCAATGGTCCGCGTCGCCTCGTGGCGAACAGCATAACCGGGATAATTGCCTGGGATGGCGGCAAGCAGAAGGTGATCGGAACGGTTCCCTATCGCATCTTAGGCCTCTTCGAAACCCCTGACCTCGATAAGGCCGCTACCGGAGAAATGCCTGCTTATCATGTGCTGACCTCTAAACGCACCAATTCCTTTAAGTTCAGTGCCGGCGAAACGGTGTATGAGCTGATCACCCCCGAGGGCGCCGTCTACACCATGTTCAGTCTGTCCCTGAGGATCGACCCCAACAACACCATCGAAAACCTACCCACCCTTGGCGATCGCCTGAAGAAATTGCCGGAGGGTTGGAAATTCAGATCACGCAAGTTGGACAAGGAAATGATTCTGACGTCCACCGTCGATTCCGAACCGCCTAACACGATCGTTCTCGACGAGCTTGTGGGCAACTATCAGTACAACGCTCAAGCCAGCCAATAGACTACGAGTCGGCCAGATCACCCATGATCGCTCCCGTCAGGACACGTATTCCCGGGACAATCTGGCTCGGACCGTCCATGAGTGCCTTAGCCGCGTGATGGCAGCAAACCTTCCCTTCTGCCGAAAATGAATCGAGCGCGGTGGCCCGTCCGGTACTTCCATGCCTCGTTGCCGGCGGCTGGCCTGCTGATCCTCTTGATGTTGCAAGCCTGCGTTAGTGTTCCGCCGCCGGAAGAGGCCGCCGAGAAAAGCATCGGCGCCCGGTACGTTATCTCCGATCGTTCCCACCTCGACGCGGAGTACGTCATCGACGGCCAACCCGTTGTGCTGATCGACGGAAGGTCCGAGGTGCAGCTCGTGCCTGGCGCCGCCTCCAGGGTCGTGACGCGCTACTTCGGCAACGAACTGCGGCACGACCTGGACGGAGACGGGGTCGAGGACGTGGTTTTCCTCGTGACCCGCGAGTCAGGCGGCAGCGGGGTCCACTTCTATGTCGTCGCGGCATTGGCCAAGCCCGGCGGCCCGGTTGGCTCGCATGGCCTGCTGCTTGGCGACCGCATCGCGCCGCAGTCCATCGAGCGCGGCCCGCCGGGCAGGGTGATCGTGAACTTCGCGGAGCGGGCGCCCGGCGAGAGCTTCGCCGTGCCGCCTTCCATCGGTAAGACGCTCTGGCTGCACTTCGATCCGGCCATGCGGCAATTCGGAGAACTGGTACGGGACTTCGAGGGCGAAGCCGATCCGTCCAGCATGACACTCCAGATGCATCGCTGGACCTGGGTGAAACTGACTCTTGCGGACGGCAGCGAGGAAAAGCCTGCCGATGCGGCAGCGTTCACATTGGAGTTCCAGCCTGGGGGCCGGTTAAGCGCGACAACTGACTGCAATGTTTTGGCGGGCGAGTATGTCGTGGACGGGCACCGCCTCGGCATCAGCGAACTCGCGGCTACGAGAATGTATTGCGAAGGATCTCAGGAAGCGTGGTTCTCGGGGCTTCTCAGGGCGGCGACAGGTTTCGGGTTCACGGGCAAAGGCGAGCTCATCATCAATCTCGGCGCTGGCGGTGGCTCCATGACATTTCGCTGAGCAATCACGGCGGCGGAGCGCTTGGGAACATGCCTCCAGCCTGCTTCACTCGCTTCCAGCGCTTATCTCCTCAGCGTGGGCGGGTGTTCCAAGGATGGGTCAGCACTTGGCGCTGCGTGTAGCGCGCATGGAACCTGATGCGCGCCGGATTTAGAACAGGTCCTGCGGATCCACCTCTATGAACCAGCGCACCCCGCGGCTTTCCGCCAGGCCGGGCGCCGCGTCGGTGCAGGCGTCCAGCGCGCGGTGCAATGCAGGCCGTGCCGCGGACTGCAGCAGCAGTTGCGCGCGCCAGCGCCCGCCACGCTTCTCCATCGGCGCCGGCGCCGGGCCGAGCACGGTGACTTCGCGCGGAAACTGTACTGCGCCGCGCAGCGCGGCGAGGAATGCCATGGCCTGCTGCGGCCGGCCGGCCTCGGCACGCAACAGGGCGAGGTGGCTGTATGGCGGCCAGCCGGCGGCGCGGCGCTCCTCCAGCGTGGCCTCGGCAAAGGCCTCGTAGCCGCCCTCGAGCAGGCGTCGTAGCAGCGGGTGCTCCGGGAAGGCCGTCTGCACCAGCACTTCACCGGGCCGGTCGGCGCGCCCCGCCCGGCCTGCCACCTGCACCAGCGTTTGCGCGAGGCGTTCGCTGGCGCGGAAGTCGGTGCCGAACAGGCCCTGGTCGGCGTTGATCACGCCCACCAGGGTGACGCCCGGGAAGTCGTGACCCTTGGCCATCATCTGCGTGCCGACCAGGATGCGTGTCCTGCCGTCGCGCACGTCGTCGAGGATCTGGTCCACGGCGCCGCGCCGGCGCGTGCTGTCGCGGTCGATACGAGCCAATGCGACGCCGGGGAAGCGGCGTGCCATGGCCTCCTCGAGCCGTTCCGTCCCTTCGCCGGCCGGGCGCAGGTCGGCGCCGCAGTCGGGACAGGCCGGCGGCAGCGCCGTCTCGTGCCCGCAGTGATGGCAGCGCAGGCGCCCGGCGCGCCGATGCCAGGTGTAGCGCGCGTCGCAGTGCCGGCAGTCGGCGGTCCAGCCGCAGGAGGCGCAGAACAGCGCCGGGGCGAAACCGCGCCGGTTGAGGAACAGCAGCACCTGCCCGTCCTTTTCCAGGTGTTGCGCCATGGCCTGCAGCAGCGGCCCGGACAACCCCTCGCTGGCCGGGTGGCGGCGCAGGTCCACCAGCCGCACCGTGGGATGGCGCGCCGCCCCGGGCCGTTCCGGCAGGCGCGCCAGGGCGTAGCGGCCTTCGCCGGCGTGGCGCAGGCTCTCCAGCGACGGCGTGGCCGAGCCGAGCAGCACCGGGATCGCGCTGATGCTGGCGCGCATCACCGCCAGGTCCCGTCCCGAGTAACGCAGGCCCTCGTGCTGGCGCAGGGAAGAGTCATGCTCCTCGTCGACGATGATCAGTCCCGGCCGGGCGAGGGGCACGAAAGCCGCTGAGCGGGTGCCGATCACCACCGCCGCGCGTCCCGCGAGGGCATCGGCCCAGGCGGCGAGGCGCGCACTCGCGCCGAGGCCGGAATGCAGGGTCGCCACGGGGACACCGAGGCGCGCGCTGAAGCGCTGCACCAGCTGGGGCGTGAGGCCGATCTCGGGCACCAGCACCAGTACCTGCAGCCCGCGGCGCAGGCATTCGGCCGCCGCGGCGAGATACACCTCGGTCTTGCCGCTGCCGGTGACGCCGAACAACAGCCGTGCGGAGAAGCTGCCGAGGGACGCGAGGACGTCAGCCACCGCCTCGGACTGGGCCGCGTTGAGCTTCGGGCCGGGTGTGGCCGTATCCCAGGAGGCGGCGGCCGGCTCCGGTTCGATGTCCACCAGCCCGCGGGCGACAAGGCGCGCCGCCGTGGCGCGCCAGCCGGCCGGGAGCGAAGGGTCGTCGGCGCGGCGCGGGCCCGCTGCCAGCAGGTCCAGCAGTGCGGCCTGCCTGGGCGCGCGTCGGGTCATGGCCTCCGGGGCAGGTCCCCGGGCCGAGACGCGCAGCGGGGGTTCGGGCAGCGGCTTGCCCTGGCGCAGCGGCGCCGGCAGCGCCGTGGCGGCCACGCTGCCGGGCGGCTCGTGGTAATAGCGCGCCGTCCACGCCAGCAGCTGCAGCAGCGCCGGGTCGAACAGCGGCGCCTCGTCGAGGATTTCCAGCACCGGCTTCAGCCGCTCCGGCGGGAGCTCGGACGTCGCCGCGTGCGCCATCACCAGCCCCACCGGACGACGCCGGCCGAAGGGCACGCGGACGCGCGTGCCGGGCGGCGGCGCCGGGCCGGTAGCCGGCGCGAGGTAGTCGAACAGGGTGTCGAGCGGCACATCGACCGCGACCCGGAGGATGGTCATGCCGCGGCTCGTTGGCGGCAGCGCCGAAGTTGTCCACAGAACCTGTGGATAACTCTGTGGAGTACTGGGTGGAATTGCGGGGTAGTCCGCGTCACTTCTAGGGGCGACTCAGTTTGGTCAAAAAATGGTCATGTGAATAATACATTTATAAAACAGCATGTTATGACGGCTAGTTCCGGTGCTTTGTGCGCTGAGGCGCGTTTCACACGGTAATTTCCGAGTGTTGTGAATAAGTGCTCCACCAGGCGGCAGCGGAGCAGGCTGAAAGGGTCCCTGGGGGAGCGCCTCGCAGCCGGTCGAAACGGGGTCGCGGGAGGCCGGCGCCGGGCCTTGCGCGGGCGTTGCGGGGCTGCCGGGGAGGGCAGCCCCGCCGCCATCAGCTGGCCTTCACCGCGTGGATCAGCTCGGACACCGCCGCCTGGCCGTCGCCGTAGAGCATGCGCGTGTTGTCGAGGTAGAACAGCCGGTTCTCGATGCCCGAGAAGCCCTTGCCCTTGCCGCGCTTGATGACGATGACGTTCTTCGCCTTGTCGGCGTTGAGGATCGGCATGCCGTAGATCGGGCTGGAGGGGTCGGTGCGGGCGACAGGATTGACCACGTCGTTGGCGCCGATCACCAGCACCACGTCGGTCTTCTCGAAATCGGCGTTGATCTCGTCGAGGTCGTAGATCAGGTCGTAGGGCACGCCGGCCTCGGCCAGCAGCACGTTCATGTGCCCCGGCATGCGGCCCGCCACCGGGTGGATGGCAAAGCTCACCTGCACGCCCTTCTCCTGCAGCAGGCGGGTCAGCTCCCACACCTTGTGCTGGGCCTGCGCCACCGCCAGGCCGTAGCCCGGCACGATGATGACGCGGCTGGCGAAGGCCATCTGGATCCCGGCGTCGGAGGCTTCGATCTCCTTCATGCTGCCCTCGACCTCGCCGCCGTCCACGGCCGCATCGCCGAAGCCGCTGAACAGCACGCTGGCGAGCGAGCGGTTCATGGCCTTGGCCATGAGCTGGGTCAGGAGCGTGCCGGCGGAGCCGACCACCGTGCCGGCGATGATCATGGCCTCGTTCTGCAGCACGAAGCCTTCGAAGGCGACCGCCAGGCCGGTGAGGGCGTTGTAGAGCGAGATCACCACCGGCATGTCGGCGCCGCCGATGGGGTTGGTCAGCATCACGCCCGCCGCCAGCGCCAGCAGGAAGAACACGGTCACCAGCGTGGTGTGGGCGGGATAGTTGCCGAGCAGGAACAGGCCGACGATGAAGGCGCCCAGCAGCAGGGCCGCGTTGACCTGGTTGCCGCCCTTGAAGCGGATCGGCTTGGTCATCCAGCCCTGCAGCTTGGCGAACGCGATCAGGCTGCCGGAGAAGGACACGGAGCCGATCAGGCCGCCGAGCACGGCGAGGAAAGTGACCGTGAGGCCGTGGCTCCCCCCCTGGTACAGCTCCACCGCGGCGATGGCGCCGGCCGCGCCGCCGCCCATGCCGTTGTAGAGCGCGATCATCTGCGGCATGTCGGTCATGGCGACCTTCTTGCCGGTCCACCAGGCAAGCCCGCCGCCGACCGCGATGCCGAGCGCGATCAGCGCGATGTTGCCGAAGGAGAGGCCGGGCCAGAAGAAGGTGGCGATGGTGGCGATGACCATGCCCCAGCCGGCCCACACGATGCCGCCGCGCGCGGTGCGCGGCGAGCTCATGCGCTTCAGGCCGATGATGAACAGCAGTGCGGCCGCGAAGTAGCTGACCTTGATCATGAACTCGGCGAAGCCCATCACTTGCGCTCCCTGCTGGCCTTGAACATCTCCAGCATGCGTTCCGTCACCACGTAGCCGCCGACCGCGTTGCCCGCGGCCAGCACCACGCCGAAGAAGCCGATCACCAGGCCCAGCGTGCTGTCGGCCTTGCCCAGCGCCACCATGGCGCCGACCAGCACGATGCCGTGCACGAAGTTCGAGCCGGACATCAGCGGCGTGTGCAGGATCACCGGCACGCGGGCGATGATCTCGTAGCCGGTGAATGCGGCCAGCATGAATATGTAGAGCGCGATAAACCCGTCGATCATGAGTTTTCTCCTGCGCCGGCGCCCTCGATCCGCTCGCGCGTCTGGGCATGGCGAATCTCGCCGTCGTGCGTCAGCACGCTGCCGGCGAACACCTCGTCGTCCCAATTCAGTTGCAGTGCCCCCTCGCTGATGGCGGGGCTGAGGAAATTGAGCAGGTTCTTGGCGTACATCTCGCTGGCGTGGCGTCCAACCGCCGCCGGCAGGTTCACCGGGCCGACGACCTGCACGCCGTCGGCGTCCACCACCTCGCCGGCCTTGGTGAGCTCGCAGTTGCCGCCCGTTTCCGCCGCCAGGTCGACGATGACCGAGCCGGGCTGCATGCGGCCCACGGTCTCGGCGTCGATGATGCGCGGCGCCGTCCGTCCGGGGATCGCTGCCGTGGTGATCACCACATCCGCTGCCGCCACGTGGTCGGCCAGGATGCCGGCCTGCTTGGCTTTCTCTTCTTCGGTCAGCTCGCGTGCGTAGCCGCCGCTGCCCTCGGCGCTGATGCCGGTGTCGACGAACTTGGCGCCGAGCGACTGCACCTGCTCGCGCGTCGCGGCGCGCACGTCGTAGCCCTCCACCACCGCGCCGAGGCGCTTGGCGGTGGCGATGGCCTGCAGCCCGGCCACGCCGGCGCCGATCACCAGCACCTTGGCCGGCCGGATGGTGCCGGCCGCGGTGGTGAGCATGGGGAAGAACTTGTCCAGTTGCATGGCGCCGATGAGCACGGCACGGTAGCCGGCGGCCGCAGCCTGGGAGGAGAGCGCGTCCATCGACTGCGCGCGCGAGATGCGCGGCACCAGTTCCATGGAGAAGCTGGTGATCTTGCGGTCGCGCATCAGCCCGACCAGCTCGTCGGAGCGGTGCGGCTGCAGCAGCCCGATGAGCACGGCGCCCTCGCGCAGGCCCGAGGCCACCTCCAGCGGCGGCGGGTTCACCGACAACAATATGTCCGCACGCTTCACGACTTCCTCGCGCCCGAGAAACTCGACGTTCTCGAAGCGGCTGTCGGGAATGCGCGCGGCTTCCGCCACGCCATGTTCGGCGCACAGGGTGGCGCCGAGCGCGGCGAGCTTCTTCGCCACTTCCGGCACCAGTGCTGAACGCGTTTCGCCTGCAACGGTCTCGCGCAGGACGCCAATGACCACCGCCATGGGCAATCTCCCCCGGGCCCCTGGGCCCCTCTTAACCCGGCGGTCGAGTGTACAGGAAGACGCGCGCCCGTTGATGTCCTGATTGATTTTCCCGCGGCCTTCTGGAATAACACTTGCAGCGACGAGGCAGCGCAAAGGAGCGTCGGCGGTGGGGATGTCCCTGGGCCAGCAGATCCTGCGCACGGACGTCGCCGGCATGCCTCTCGAGTGGGTGGACTACCGGTGCGCGGTGCGCCTTTACCACACGGAACAGGTCGCCTATGAGTGCGGCCGGCCGTTGTTTCGCCTGCGCGGCGGCATCAACGCCCGCACCGGCCGCCGTTCCGCGGTCGAGGTCTCCAGCATCATCGCCACGCACGGCCACGGCGCGACCTATCCCGCGCGCAACGCCTACACGCCGCCGCTGAACAACCACGCCCTGTTCCGCCGCGACGCCTTCCTGTGCCTGTATTGCGGCGAGCATTTCCTCGCCGTCGACCTGTCGCGCGACCATGTCACGCCGCTGGTGCGCAGCGGGCGCGACAGCTGGACGAATGTCGTCACGGCCTGCCGCCGCTGCAACAACCACAAGGCCGGCCGCACCCCGGAGGAGGCCGGGATGCAGTTGCTGGCGGTGCCTTTCCAGCCCACCTACGCCGAGTACATCTACCTGAAGGGCCGGCGCGTGCTGGCCGACCAGATGGAATACCTGCGCGCCCACTTCCCGCGCAGCAGCCCGCTGCACGCGCGGCTGTCCACGGGCCGGTGGCAGTAGGCCCGCACCCGCGCCCTGCGCCGCTGCGACAGGGCCCATGAGTTCCATCGCACGTCTCCTAAGCGCGCTCGGCGAGCACGGGCTGGAGTTCGATCCCGCCTCGCCGCGAGCCGTCGGCGGCGGCTGTATCCACCAGGCCTGGCGCATCGAGGGCGGGCAGGGGCCGGTGTTCCTGAAGACGAACACGGCCGACGCCGGGTGGATGCTGGCGGCGGAAGCGGACGGCCTGGCCGCGCTCGCCGCGGCCGGCGCACTGCGCGTGCCCGCCGTGCTGGGCCACGGCGAGGCGGAGGGTTCCGCCTGGCTGGCGCTGGAGTGGCTGGAGCTGCGCGCGCCCTCGGCAGAATCGGAGGCTGCGCTCGGGGCGGGGCTGGCGCGCCAGCATGCCGAGCCCGGCCCGCACTTCGGCTGGCGCCGCGACAATGCCATCGGCGCCTCGCCGCAGGCGAATACGCCGCACGACGACTGGGGAGAGTTCTTCGCCCGCCGCCGCATCGGTGCCCAGCTGGAGCTGGGGCGGTGCAACGGGCTGCCCGCGGCGCTGCTGGCGCAGGGCGCACGCCTGGTGGAGCGGATTCCGCAGCTGCTCGCGGGGCGGGAAGTGGCGCCGGCCCTGCTGCACGGCGACCTGTGGGGCGGCAACCGCGCCGCGGACGCGGCGGGAGGGCCGGTGGTGTTCGACCCCGCCGTGCACTATGGCGATCCCGAGTGCGACCTCGCCATGACCCGCCTGTTCGGCGGCTTCGACCGGGCCTTTTACGACGCTTATGACGCGGTGCTGCCGCCGGCGCCCGGGTGGCAGCAGCGACTGCCGCTGTACCAGCTCTACCACGTGCTGAATCACGCCAACCTGTTCGGTGGCGG
>CAYPTW010000014.1:0-36944 GCA_964413755.1 uncultured Thioalkalivibrio sp.
TCCGTCGCCGTCTCGGTGAAGACACCCGCGGTCCCCGCACCGTGATCTCCGCCGCCGCCCGCGGTTCCGCTGAACCCGAAGTCGGTCAGCAGGAAGGTGAATGGAGCAGCTGCGGTATTGTCCGTCTCGAACAGCAGACCGGTGGCGGTCGCTGCGCCGGTCAGGTCGGCGATCGGAACCACGACCTGGTACCAGCCGTCGCCAAGCGAGGTGGAATAGGTCGAGCCCGCGAGGTCGATGTCGAGGTAGTCGCCGTCGGGCAGCAGACTCACCCGGATGAGGTCGTTGTTGAGGTTCTTCGCCTTGAAGACCAGCCTCTCATAGCCGGCCGCAAAGCCCGCAGCGAAACCGACGATCGCGTACTGGCCGACCTGGGCGCCGTAACCGTTACCGGTCGTGACACCGAACACCGGGCTGAAGCTCGAATCGAAGGTGACATTGTTGTTGAAGGTCGAGCCGGATCCGAAGGGCTCGAAGCCGGTGTAGTCGACGCCAAACACGAGATCCACGGTCTCGTTGGGATCAGTTGCGTAAATGACGTCGTCCGGGATGATGCCCGGGGCGGCCGGTTCTCCGGCGGACTCCTCGCCCGAATAGACGCGGACCCAGTCCACCTCCATCGTCGCCGGGAAGGGCGTCGATCCGTTGGGCGCGCCCGGCAGGTTACCGCCCACCGCGAGGTTCAGCAGAATGTGGAACGGCTGATCGAAAGGCGCTGGATAAGGGGCGGCAGACGACTCCCAGGAGTTCTGTACGCCGTACAAGATGCCGTTGAAATACCAGCGGATCTCGAACTCGTCCCATTCCACGGCGTAGGTATTGAAGCCTGCCGTCACGTCTTCCGACGGAGTGTAGAAGACTGAGGAAGACCGGTTCGCGGGGAACTCGCCGCCGAAGTGAATCGTGCCGAAAATGTCGTTGCCGCCGCCGATTCCGCCGGGCCCTGGCTGGCCGTCGAGGTTGACGGCCTCGAGGATGTCGATCTCGCCGGTCGCAGCCCAGCTGCCGTAAGGGCTGTCCTGGGACAGCAGCCAGAATGCCGGCCACAGGCCCTGGCCGGAGGGCAACTTGATGCTCGCTTCGATGCGGCCGTACTGGAACGCAAACCGGTCGCGCGTGGTGATGCGCGCTGAGGTATAGCCGAAATTGCCGACCGACTCGCGGCGCGCCGTGATCTTGAGGACCCCGTTCTCGAGCTGCGCATTGTCGGGCAGATACCACTGCAGCTCGTTGTTGCCCCACCCGGAGGGCAGCCCGGTGATGCCGCCGTCACCGACGAAATTCGCGCCGTCACCGGACTCGAAGAACCAGGTCTCCGGATCCAGCTGGGCGCCGTCGAATTCATCGCTCCAGACGAGCGTCAGCAGGTCGCCGTCGGCCACCGGATACGTGGTCGGTATCTCGAGTGTCGGATCGTCGATGTTGAAGTTCGTCCGGGTGGTGGTATCCGCCACCGGGATGTCGATCGTATCGACCTGCTCCAGCTGTTGGTCGCGGTCTTCCGCGGTACAGGCAGACAGCGCTACCAATGTGGCCAGAGCGACGACAAAGCGTGGCAATCCTCGCGGACCGGGAATCATAGGGTGACCCTCTGAAACGGGAAGCCCGAAGGCTTGAGGCTGAATTGATGATGGATGCTTTCGCGCATCTCGAAGGCGGGGGCCAGGCAGGTTCGCGGTTCGGCCGGGGACGAGAGCGTGGCTCGCTCCTCGCCAATGGATGCATGCAGAAGTGTCAGCGCTGCCGTTGGCAGGGCGACGCGCGGCGGAATGCCGTTAGCAGATCTCATAACTCCCCCGAAAAAACGACCTCGTCGCGCGAGGATGTCGTTATATATTCATTTTCGGGGCTAAGGATTATCAGACATTGACAGCGGTGTCAATTTGACACGGGCACGCCGCGTTCTCCCATCCAAGGGCCACAGGGAAAGCGCAAGGCAACTGCCTTGAATTTCGAACGCTAAGCCGTCGAGGGCTGCTCGCTATCCAGCCTGTGCCGGGGCTCGGCATTCTCCCCCGCAGCGCGTCGGGTGCAGGCGTCGCGCGGCGTGCGGATCCTGTCGTGAGCCACGGCCGGCGCCGGGAAGAACGAGGCGATGGTCGTCAGCCCGCCGAGGCTGAACGTGAATGCATCACGCTTGTTTCCAGCTGTCTTTGACATGGCACTCTCTCTCCTTTTCGCTACGGGTCTCTTGTTCGTGCTGCTTAGCAGCATCGTTCCCGTGAGCGCACTCTATGCAAGTGCCCCGGAGACCACAAACGAAAAGAATTCAGTGCTGGGGTGAGAAAAAATCAGGCGGTGGTGGCGAAGGTTTCCAGTATCCAGGACCGGAACAGTTCCACCCGCCCGTCACCTCCCGGGTTGTCCGGGCCGACAAGGTAATAGCTCACATTCGCAACCAGTTCCTGTTCGAACAGGCGCACCACGCTGCCCTCCTCGAACCACAGGTTGCCGATGGGCACCGGGACCAGGGCCGCGCCTATGCCGCGTTGTGCCGCCCGCACCACGGCGATCATGGAGTCCAGGCGGGTCACCTTCTGGTTCTCC
The DNA here is from genome assembly GCA_964413755.1 of uncultured Thioalkalivibrio sp. Classification (GTDB taxonomy): domain Bacteria; phylum Pseudomonadota; class Gammaproteobacteria; order Steroidobacterales; family XN24; genus XN24. The sequence goes on from CAYPTW010000014.1 coordinate 2,548, forward strand.
GGCAGCTTGATGCCGGCAACCTCGGACCATTGCTTCCAGGCGCTGGGATAGGTCTCGTGCACGATGATGGGAAAGTCGCTGCAGACCTTACCCCCCTTCACTACCAGCTTGCGCTGGAACTCCGGGGAACCGGCGGGTGCCATGGTCAGCGGGAACAGCAGGTCCGAGCGCATGTCGGCGGGCGGTGTGCGAAACAGCCGGATGGACAGGTCCGCGTCCGCCGGATGCCGTTCCGCGCTCTCGTCGCTGGTGCCTACCTTGATGTCGATCGTCGGGTGAGCGGCCGTGAAGTCATGCAGCCGCGGGATGAAATACTCGCTGGCGAAGAAGGGCTGCACCGAGATCCGTATCGAACTGCGCTCCGGGCCCTTCTTGTACCGCGCCACGACCGCATCGAGTTGCTCGATCAGCGGCGTCACCTCCTCGTACAGCAAGGCGCCCACGCTGGATAACTTCAGCTCCCGACCGCCCCGCTCGAACAGTTGCTCACCGATCGTCTCCTCCAGGTTCTTGATCTGGTGACTGACGGCCGAAGCCGTGATGTGCAGCTCCTCCGCCGCAGTGCGGAAACTGCCGTAGCGCGCGGCCACGCAGAAGGAGCGCAGCCCGCGCAGAGAGAACCGCGGATTGACGGGCATGGAACCTCAGTTTTCTACGGGCACGATTGCCTGTTCGATCGGGTACTTGGGCGTGCGGTCGACATAAAACATGCCCCAGTGCTTCTCGGCACCAAGCGGCCTGTTGGGGTCGCCCTTCCACGGCTCATCGAAGGCCTCGAAGATGAACACCGTCATCTGTTCCGCGCGCGCCCACTCGGTGAGCTCACGCAGGTAGCGCACCTGGTTGGCGACGCTCGCCTGCGCGGGGAACTCCTCCCCCACCGTCGCCCAGCCCGCCTCGAGGATGGCGATGGGATGGCCGGGCAAGGCCTTGCGCACCCGCTCGATGTTCTCGATGGTGTAGGACAGGCCTTCCTCGATCGGTTTGCCTTCCCACACCGGGTAGGTATGCACGCCGAGGAAATCGACTTCGGCCGCCAGGGCAGCGCCATCCTCGGCCCACCATTCGTAGTTATCGGCGACAGTCACCGGCTGCTCGATCGCGGCTTTGACCTGTCGCACATAGGCGATCACCCGCTCCACCGGCACCATGTGATCGTTCCAGCTCACCAGGGCCTCGTTGCCGACGTTCACGGACACGACGATGTCCGAGAACTCCCGCGCCAGGTCGATACCGCGCTGGATCTCGTCCTGGTTGACCAGGACGTTTGCTGCCAGTTCCTCTTCCGGTATCGGCTCGTCGAGCCAGGGACAGCCTTCGTGGTTGCTGATCTCCGCATTCAGCCAGATACCTTGCAGCACCTTGATCGGCAGGTCGTGCTCGCGGATCAGTTCCAGGGTTACCCGCGCGTTTTCGCCCGTGTCGTAGAGCCGGATCAGGCGCAGGTCGTGCGCTACCAGGATCTGCAGGTCTTCGAGGATCTCCGCCCGCGACGGGTTTACCGCGCCGTTGCCGCGGTCCGGATACTGGCCCTCGCGAAACCCTGAATAGGCAATGGCGATGGGCTCCCCGGCCAGCAGGTAAGCATATTCCCCGTCACTCATAAGTCCGTCATCACTTGCATTTGCATCCCCAGTCACGGGCGCCAGCGCGCCCAGCATCAAGCTCGCGAACACGGTCGCGATTCCCTGCCACAGTTTCATGTCTCAACCTGCTCCCAGTATGCGGAAACCGATTCCCAGGCCGGCGTCGGAACTGCCGCCGATCCAGGCGTGAAACTCTCCGGGCTCGGTCGCGCGTCGCAGCGACCGCCCGTAGAAGGCGAGCTGATCCGTATGCAGCTCGAAACTCACCGTGGCCGTCTCGCCCGGCTCGACCCGGACGCGCCGGAACCCCTTCAGCTCCCGCACCGGCCGGGTCACGCTGCCGACCAGGTCCCGGACGTAGAGTTGCACTACCTCCTCGGCAGCCAGGGGCCCTCGGTTACTCACCTGCACACTGATTTCCAGCGTCTCGCCGAGCCGGATGCCGTCCGCGTTGGCGCGAATGTCGGCGTAATGGAACTCGCCGTAGGACAGGCCGAAACCGAAGGGGAAAAGGGGCCGGTACCCCGCGTCCAGGTGGAAGGCGGTCATGCCCAGCGAAGTCTGGGGCGCATGCGGGTCGATCTCGTCGATATGCACTACCTGGTCGGGCGTCGGCGGCTTGCCGGTGTTTTTCTGGCTGTAATAGATGGGCACCTGGCCGACCATGCGCGGAAAGGTGACGGGCAGCTTGCCGGACGGCGACTCGCGCCCGAACAGCAGGTCCGCGATCGCCGGACCGCCCATCGTGCCCGGGTGCCAGGCGAACAACAGGGCGTCGACCTCGTCCACGATGTCCGCCAGGGTCAGCGGCCGGCCCGCCATGATCACCGCCACGAGCGGCTTGCCGGTACTCCGCAGGCGCCGCACGAGCTCTACCTGGTCGCCCGGCGGGCCGATGTCGGCGCGGGAATGCGCTTCGCCCGAGAGGATCGCTTCCTCGCCGAGAAACACAATGGTCGCGTCCGTCTCGCTTGCCGCAGCGACGGCATGATCGAATTCCGGGCCGGCGCTGCTGCGCGAATGGGCCATGGCCGGCACATGACGTAACTCGACTGTTGCGCCAAGCAGCGTGCGCAGCGCCTGCAGGGGCGTAATGGCGTCAGCCGCATGACCGTCAAAAGTCCAGGTGCCGATCTGCTCGTGCGCCGCATCGGCCAGCGGGCCGATCACGGCGACCGAGCGCAGGCTGTCGGCGGACAAGGGCAACAAGCCGTCACGGTTGACCAGCATGACGATGCTCTGCAGCGCCGCGCGCCGCGCCGTCTCCAGCGCCGCCTGGTCGAGCAGCGGCGGAAACGCGGCGGGGTCCGTATAGGGGTCGTCGAACAGCCCGAGCCGGAACTTCAGGCGCAGGATCCGGGCGACCGTGTCGTCGATGAGGTCGACGCCCACGTGTCCCTGCTCGACCAGCTCGGCCAGGTGCTTCCGGTAGGCGTCCCCCTCCATCTCCATGTCGACGCCCGCCAGCGCCGCGGCCAGCGCGGACCCGGCATCGTTCTCGGTCAGGCCGTGGATGCTCAGTTGGCGCACCGAGTCCCAGTCGCTTACGACGACACCCCCGAAGCCCCATTCGTCGCGCAGCACCTGGCGCAGCAGGAACTCGTTTCCCGAGGCCGGCACACCGTTCAGGTCACAGAACGACGGCATTAAAGTGGACACGCCCGCAGCCACGGCGGCTTCGAAGGGAGGGAAATAGACGTTGCGCAGCTCGATCTCGGGGATGCTCGTGGTGGCATAGTCGCGGCCGCTCTCCGCCGCACCGTAGCCCGCGAAATGCTTCGCGCAGGCCGCGATCGCGCCGCGGGCCGAGAGGTCGACATCCTGGAACCCATGCACCATCGCCTCGGCGAGGCGGCTGGTGAGAAATACGTCCTCGCCGAAACTCTCGGCGATACGCCCCCAGCGGGGATCGCGGGCGATGTCGATCATCGGTGCGAAGGTCCAGTTGATCCCGGCCGTGGCAGCTTCGCGGGCTGACACCCGGGCGCACTCCCCGACCAGCGCCGGGTTCCAGGTCGCTGCCAGTCCGAGCGGCAGGGGCATGATGGTGCGGAAGCCGTGAATCACGTCGCGGCCGACCAGCAGGGGGATCCCGAGGCGACTCTCTTCCACCGCAATGCGTTGCAGTTCGTTGACCACCTCAACGTCGACCACGTTGATCACGGCGCCGATCCGTCCCGCGCGCAGGTCGTCGCGGAGATAATCCGCCGGATGTCCCTCGCTCGCATTGCGTTGCCACATCTGGCCGATCTTCTCGGACAGGGTCATCTTCCCAAGCAACAAGTGGACTTGTTGCTCGATCGGCACGGCGTCACTCGCGGGCTTCGGGCGGGCAGAGTTCATTCGATGCTGCGGTCCGGGGAGTAGCGACTTTTAGCAATGTTTGACAGCGCTGTCAATTTGGCAGACTATCCGGCAGGAGCCGGCTGCCACTTGGGGATCGCAGCCAGGGGATAAAATAATGACGCTCTACCAGACTGCTCCCGAAGACCGGATCCCATTCGCGCACAAGGTGATTTACGGGTCCGGCGCTTTCGTCAACAACCTTCTCGCAGCCGCCATCGGCGGCATGATCATCGTGCTGAACCTCGGGCTCGGCATGAACCCGGCCCTGGTCGGACTCGTCGCGGCCCTGCCCCGCCTCACCGACGCGTTCACCGACCCGTTGATGGGATACATCTCGGACAACACGCGTTCGCGCTGGGGGCGGCGCCGGCCATACATCTTCTGTGGCGCCATCCTTTCGGGCCTGTTCTTCGCCCTGCTGTGGCAGTTGCCGGTCGGCAAGAGCGAGGCCTTTTACTTCTGGTACTTCCTCGCCGGCTCCATGATCTTCTATCTCGCGTACACCATGTTCGCGACGCCCTGGGTGGCGCTCGGCTACGAGCTGACGCCGGACTACCACGAGCGCACGCGCCTGATGGGCACGCAGAACTTCATCGCCCAGCTGGCCTACGTCATCGCGCCCTGGTTCCTCCTTATCATGCAGAAGGAAGAATGGTTCGACGGCATGGTCGACGGGGCTGCCGGGCTGGCCATCATCATCGGCGTCTTCGCCGCCGTCGTGGGCATACTGCCGGCCATCTTCCTGCGCGAGCGCATTGCCGCCGACATCGCCAACAGTTGCGGCGACATCGAGCCGCCCAAGGAGACACTGGCCGTCGCCATGATGCGCAACATGAAGTGCTTCCTGAAGGGCTTCGCCACTTCGCTCAAGTTCAAGCCCTTCGTCAAGCTTTGCATAGCCACCTTCCTTGTTTTCAACGGCTTCATGCTGATCGCCTCGTTCCAGTTTTACGTCATCATCTACTACGTCTCCGGCGGCGATACCGTCGACGGCGCCAAATGGGCCGGCCTGGCCGGCACCGTCGGTGCAGTCTCCACGTTTGCCGTCATCGTGCTGGTGACCTGGATCGGCACCCATCTCGGCAAGCGCAAGACCTTCTTCCTGGCCATCGGCGTCTCCATGCTCGGCTACGCGTCGAAGTGGTTTTGTTACAACCCGGAGATTCCCTGGCTGGTGGTGCTGCCGGCACCGCTGATGGCGTTCGGCCTGGGTGCCCTGTTCACCTTGATGCCGTCCATGATTGCGGATGTCGTCGATGCGGACGAGCTGGAAACGTACGAGCGCCGCGAGGGCATGTACGGCTCCATCTTCTGGTGGATGGTGAAGCTCGGTATGGCGGCGGCCCTTGCCGGCGGCGGCTTCCTGCTCAACGCCACCGGTTTCGACGAAGCACTGGGTGGGGCCCAGACCGAGCGCACCATCATGCTGATGCGGATGTGTGACGCCTTTATTCCGGTTATCACTTCGGCGATCGCGATCTACGCCATCTATACTTTCTCCATCACAGAGCAGCGGGCTCACGAGATCAGGGCCGTTTTGGAGAACCGGCGCGGCACATCGGGAGAGATGGCGCCGGCAACAGCCTAGGCAACGGACAGGCGCCGCAATGATGCGGTGGGAAGACAAGTCATGGAACGCATGTCGACCGCAGGTTTCGCCTCCTGGGACAACCCGGGCGATGAGCGCTGCGTCCTCGAGGCCCTCGAACGCTGGCAGCATGATCCCGGCCACCTGCTGCAGGTGCTGCGCGAGACACAGGAGAGACTAGGCTGGCTGCCCCCCGCGGCGCTCTCGCTGGTATCCCGTGAATTGAAATTACCCCTCGCCGCGGTGCGCGGCGTAGCCGGCTTCTACGCCTTCCTGCACACCGAGCCGGCCGGGCGCTACCAGGTTCTCTTTTCCGACAACATCACCGATCGCATGCAGGGCAGCGAAAGCCTGCTCGAGGCCTTCTGCAGCCAGCTCTGGGTCGAACCGGGCAAGGTCTCCGAGGACGGGCTGGTGCGGGTGGACCGGACGTCCTGTACCGGACTGTGCGACCAGGGCCCCGGCCTGCTGGTGAACGGCTGGGCGATTCCACGCGCGAGCCGCGAACGGCTCGAGCTGGTGCGTGAGCTGATCCTGGAGCGTCGACCGCTGGACGAATGGCCCCTGGAACTGTTCGAGATCGCGGACAACGTGCGGCGCAGGCATGTCCTCCTCGGCAGCGACCTCCGCCCGGGTGAGGCCGTGCGCGCCGCACTGGACCGTGCCGCGGCCGTGGGCCGCGAGCTCGCCGCCAATGAGCGCTCCTGGCGCGAAGGCATCCCCGGCGACGCGCAGGGGCCGCTGGCGGTCCTGCGGGAGATCGAGCTGTCCGGGTTGCGGGGGCGAGGCGGCGCCGGTTTCACCACCGGGGCCAAGTGGTCGGCCTGCCGTGCTGCGCCGGCGCATACGCGTTACGTCGTATGCAATGCGGACGAAGGCGAGCCCGGCACCTTCAAGGACCGGGTGCTGCTGTCCGCGCATGCAGACCTGCTGTTCGACGGCATGACCGTGGCGGCGTTCTGCGTGGGGGCCAGTGAAGGCCTGCTCTACCTGCGCGGCGAATACCGCTACTTGCTGGAAGCGCTGGAGGCCACGTTGGAGCGTCGCCGCGCCGCCGGCCTGCTCGGTCGCAACGTGCTGGGGCGCCAGGGTTTCGATTTCGACATCCGCATCCACCTCGGCGCCGGCTCCTATGTTTGCGGCGAGGAGTCGGCCTTGCTGGAATCGCTGGAAGGACGACGCGGCATTCCCCGCAACCGTCCGCCCTACCCGGTCACCGCGGGTTATCTCGGCCAGCCCACCATCGTGAATAACGTGGAAACCTTGTGTGCGGCCGCCCTGGTGGCGGTGCATGGCGGCGAATGGTTCCGTTCCATGGGCACGGCCCGCTCGACCGGCAGCAAGATCCTCTCCGTGGCCGGCGACTGCGCGCGCCCCGGACTGTACGAATATCCCTTCGGCGTCAGCGTCGAGGAGGTGCTGGCCGACTGCGGCGCCGAGCACACTCTCGCGGTACAGGTCAGCGGCCCGTCCGGCCACTGTATCGACGCCGGCGAGTTCTCCCGCAAGATCTGCTTCGAGGACCTGCCCACGGCCGGGGCCTTCACCATCTTCGACAGCAGCCGCGACATGTTCGAAGTGGCCCGCAACTACGTTGATTTCTTCGCCCACGAGAGCTGCGGTTTCTGTACGCCCTGCCGCGTCGGCACCAGCATCCTGCAGGGCATCATGGCCAAGATCAGCAGGGGCCGCGGCAGCCTGCACGAGATCGAGGAGATGACCCGCCTCAACCAGGTGCTGCAGATGTCCGCCCATTGCGGTCTGGGCCATACCGCCTGTAATCCGGTGGTCGACACCCTGAAGCGCTTCCGGCCGGCTTTCGAGCGCCGCTTGCAGGCGCTCCGCTTCGCGCCCGACTTCGATCTTGACGGCGCGCTTGCCGCGGCGCGCCGGGCTACCGGACGGGACGATCCCGGCGCCTACCTGGAGCAGGAACAATGAGCAAGCGGCCCACTTTCGTGCTCGACGACCAGGAAGTGCCCTTCGAGCCGGGGCAGACGGTGCTGCAGGCCGCCCTGGCGGCAGGCCGCTACATTCCGCACCTGTGCTACCACCCTGAGTTCCGTCCCCATGGAAGTTGCAAGGTGTGCACGGCTCGCGTCGACGGTCGCATGATGGCGGCGTGCACCACGCCGGCCTCGGCAGGCCTCAAGGTCGAAAGTGAAACCGACGAGCTGAACGACCTGCGCCGCATGCTGGTACAGATGCTTTTCGCCGAAGGGAATCATTTCTGCCCCTCCTGCGAGGCCAGCGGCAATTGCGTGCTGCAGGCGCTCGGCTACGACCTCGGCGTGCTGACGGCCGGCTTCCGCCACATGTTCCCGGTGCGGCCGGTGGACGCGTCTCACCCGGACATCCTGCTGGACTTCAACCGCTGCGTGCTGTGCGAGCTGTGCGTGCGGGCCTCCAACGAGGTGGACGGCAAGGGCGTGTTCGCGCTGTCGGGCCGCGGCATCGACAAGCATCTCGTGGTCAACTCCGAGTCGAATCAGCTCGCCGACACCGACATCGCGCTGGACGACAAGGCGATGGAAGTCTGCCCGGTCGGCGTGATCCTGAAAAAGCGCGTCGGCTTCGCCGTGCCGATCGGCGAGCGGCGCTATGACCGCGCGCCAATAAGCGACCAGGCCCTGGCCGATGCGCCGCGGTCGCCGGAGCAGAAGAAGTGAGCGCCGCCACCCCGCGCAAGCTGAAAGTCGCGACCACCTCGCTGGCCGGTTGTTTCGGCTGTCACATGTCGCTGCTGGACATCGACGAGCGGCTGTTTCCGCTGCTGGACAAGATCGAGTTCGACCGCTCGCCTTTGACCGACATCAAGCACTGCGGCAAGTGCGATATCGGCATCATCGAGGGCGGCGTCTGCAACGCCGAGAACGTCCGCGTGTTGCAGGAATTCCGCGCCAACTGCCGCATCCTGGTCGCCATCGGCGCCTGCGCCGTGACCGGGGGGCTGCCCGCCCAGCGCAACCACCTCGACCTTGGGCTTTGCCTGCAGGAGGTCTACGAGACCGAGCCGAGCCTGTCCGCGGGCTGCATCCCGGACGATCCCGAGCTGCCGCTGCCGCTCGACAAGGTCCATCCGCTGCACGAAGTCGTCAAGATCGACTACTTCATCCCGGGTTGCCCGCCGTCGGCGGACGCAATCTGGAGCTTCCTCACGGACCTCATTGCCGGCCGCACGCCGCGGCTCGGCCACGGACTGATCAGCTATGACTGAAACCAACCCGATGGAAACCGATCGCACGCCCGGCCTGAAGCGGGTCGTGATCGAGACACTCACCCGGGTCGAGGGCCACGGCAAGGTCACGCTGCTGCTGGACGACGCCGGGCACGTGCGCCAGGCGCGCCTGCATATCGTCGAGTTCCGCGGCTTCGAGAAATTCATCCAGGGGCGGCCGTACTGGGAAGTCCCGGTGATGGTGCAGCGCCTGTGCGGCATCTGTCCCGTGAGCCATCACCTCGCCGCCTCCAAGGCCATGGACCTGGTCGTCGGGGTGGACCAGCTCACGCCCACGGCGGAGAAAGTGCGGCGCCTGATGCACTATGGCCAGATCCTGCAGTCGCATGCCCTGCACTTCTTCCACCTGTCCTCTCCCGACCTGCTGTTCGGCTTCGATTCCGACGTCGCGCGACGCAATATCGTCGGCGTGGCCGCAGCGCATCCGGACCTCGCGCGACGCGGCGTCCTGTTGCGCAAGTTCGGACAGGAAGTGATCCGGGTCACGGCCGGCAAGCGCATCCACGGTACGGGCTCGGTTCCCGGCGGCGTGAATCGCAGCGTGCCGCCGGGGGAACGCCGTGCCCTGCGAGAACAATGCGCCCAGGTGATCGACTGGAGCCGCGAGGCCATACACCTGGTCAAGCGGCTGTTCGAGCAGAACCTGGAGCAGTATCGCGACTTCGCCACCTTCCCCTCGCACTCGCTTTCGCTGGTGCGCGCGGATGGCGCCATGGACCTGTACGACGGCGGGCTGCGGGCCCGCAGCGCTTCGGGCGAGACCCTGTTTGATCACGCCGATTACTGCGAGTACTGGGAACGTATCCTCGAAGACGTGAAACCCTGGTCCTACATGAAGTTCCCGTTCCTGCGCAGCCTCGGTCCGGAGGACGGCTGGTACCGGGTCGGACCGCTGACGCGCGTGACGAGCTGCGATTTCATCCCCTCCCCGCTCGCCGAGCAGGAGCGGCGCGACTTCCTCGCCTTCGACGACGGCAGTGCCGCGCGTGCCACGCTCGGCTTCCACTGGGCACGGATGATCGAGATGCTGCATGCCGCCGAGGTCATCGCGAGCCTGCTGGCGGACGACGATGTCTGCGGCGACGACCTCATGGCGTATGGCGAGCGGCGGCGACGCGGCGTGGGCGTGATCGAGGCGCCGCGCGGCACGCTGATCCACCATTACCGCGTGGACGAGCACGACCAGGTGGTGCGCGCCAACCTCATCGTGTCCACGACGCACAACAACGAGGCCATGAACCGCGCCATCCGCGCCGTCGCGCGTCGCTACCTGGACGGCCGCACGCTCACCGAGGGCCTGCTCAACCACATCGAGGTCGCGGTGCGCGCCTTCGACCCCTGCCTCTCCTGTGCCACCCATGCGCTCGGCAAGATGCCGCTGGCCGTCGAGCTGGCGGATGCCGACGGCACCGTCATCGACCGCCTGCACCGGGACGGGGGATGATCGCCCCGGTCGTCGTCTTTGCGGTCGGCAACCCGAGCCGCGGCGACGACGCGATCGGGCCGGAGCTCGGCGCGCGGCTCGAGGCCGAGGCGCTGGCGGAGGTGGACGTGGTGTTGGACTTCCAGCTGCAGGTCGAGCACGCGCTCGACCTGGAGGGCCGGGAACTGGCCATATTCGTCGATGCCGCCGTGGATGTTGAGCCGCCGTACGACCTGAAACAGGTGCGTCCGAGCCGCGATCGCAGCCACACCAGCCACGCCCTGTCGCCCGCAGCGGTGCTCGAGACCTACGAGCGCTGCACCGGCAGGGCCGCACCACCGGCCTGGGTGCTGGCCGTGCGCGGCGAAAGCTTCGAACTCGGCACCCCGCTGTCCCCCGCGGCACGCGACAACATCGAGGCCGCATGGCGCATCCTGCGGGCGCTCAGCGCCGGCCCCGCCGTCGGTCCCTGACGACTGTCCTGCCGTAGCATCGTCCGGTTCAGGGCAGGTAGGCCGGACGCATCCGCAGCACCACGTTGAACGAGATCGACACCCGGACCTCGTCGGACAGGTTCGGGTGCACCAGGTGGTGCAGGAACGCCGGCCATACCAGGATATCCCCGGCCTTGGGCAGGATGCGATGCTCAGGGTCCACCTGGGGGTCGCCGCGGATGGCCAGCATGTTCGCCTGCGGCCGCGGGTCGTAGAAGCTGATTGCGCCGGGGTTGCGGTCGGACCGCCCCGGCAGCGCCTTCGGCTCCGGCACCTGGACGTAATAGGTGCCGCTGAGCCAGGAATGCGGGTGGTTGTGCAGGTTGTGGTAATCGCCGAAGCGGTTCACGTTGCCCCAGGCCTGCAGGTAGAAATCCAGCTCGTAGTCCACGCCCGCCGCACGCGCGTAGTCCAGCACCGCCCGGTTCACGCAGCTCTTCAGCCAGCCGATGACCGGATGCTCGTGGTCGAACAGGTTGCCGGAGAGGTAGTCGGTGGTGAACTCCGCCTTGCCCTCGTCCAGCTCGGTGAGCAGCTTCACCAGCACCGGATTGGCCCGCTCCGCCCCCGGCAGGCGATGCCGCAGCATCTGCGTCGGCCACAGCTGCCTGATCTCAGGCTGGTCTTGGTTGGCGGAACTCATCCCAATCTCACCCCGCGGGCTCGGGTGCCCTGCTGCCGCCGAGTCTACCGTGACTGTCGGCGCCGGCGAACAGCGATGCGAACTTCCACGCCCGGGAGATCCGGACCGGCGTCATCCCGGTGTCATCGGTGGCGGGGATGATCCCCCGTTTTAACGCTGAGAGCCGACCGTGCCAGAACCGACGCCAGAACTGCCCGACGGGCCCTGGATGCCCGCACGGGCCGCCGCGCGACTCTCCCTGTTGCTGGCCGGCTCCGACACGTATCTCGAATATGGCGTCGGGGGCTCGACCCAGCTGGCTGCCCGATCCGGACCCGGGACACTCATCGGGGTCGATTCCGATCATCGCTTCCTCGCCGCCGCCGGGCGCGCAATCCGGCAAGCCGGCCGAGCCATCCACTGGCACCCGGTGCACGTCGATCTCGGGCCGACGACCTACCTGGGCTTCCCAAAGACTCTCGGCGCACGCCGGGAATGGGACGATTACGCGCTCGCCCCATGGCAGTTCGGGCTGATGCCCGACCTGGTCCTCATCGACGGGCGCTTCCGCCTGGCCTGCGCGCTGGCGACCGCAGCGCATGCGGAACCCGGCACGCTGGTCTTCTTCGATGACTATGCGACGCGGCCCTGGTACTGGAAGGCGGCGCGATGTCTCGACTTGGTCGAGCGAGTCGGCCGGGCGGCCGTCTTCCGCGTACGCGCGGTGCGCCCTTGGGGGCTGGACGAGGCCATCAAGTCCGCCGCCGCCAATCCCCTGTAGCCAAACACCCTTCTTCACCCTGTGCAGGACGCATTTACCGCCGTTGAGGCTTCGTTAAGGGAAAACCTAAGTTGCGCTTTCTCTTAATTTAGCGACTTACGATATCCCAACGCGCGCGACCGGCTGGCGACACCAGTGGTAGGTTTGCTGCGAAAGCAAATGCTGCGAGACAGACGAAGGAGCCCCGATGCCGAAGCGACTGCCCTACCGTGCCACTACCACCGGCGGCAACCAGTTCGAGTTCGAGTTTCCGCTGCACCCGGAGACCGGCTCTGCCGTGCACGTGGCCAACCTTCTTGATGCGCTGCTGGCGTCGCTGGATCGCGAGATCCGCCAGGCCGGCGCCGTAAGCAACGGCGACGTGCTGCAGGCCGTGGCCATGGCGCTGGCGGTGCGGACGCGCATCCTGCCGGGTGATCCGGCGCAGATGGCGAATCTTGCCGCCGACCTGCTCGCTGGTGCATTGTCTGCCCCTGCCGAACCCGCAGCAGGCAACCTGCCTCCCGGCCCGCCGCGGGACCTGCACTAGCCGCGGAGAACCTCATGAACGCCAACGCATCACCGCCCTCGGCGCCGAAAACGCCGCTGCACCTGTGGATCGTCGCCGTGCTCGCCCTGCTGTGGAATGCGGTCGGCGCATTCGACTACGTCGCCACCCAGCTCCGCCTCGAGGGCCACATGAGCCAGTTCAGCCAGGAGCAGCTGGACTACTTCTATGCCTTCCCGGCCTGGGCGGTGGCCGCCTGGGCGACCGCCGTGTGGTTCGCCGTGTTCGGCTCCCTCGCGCTGCTGTTGCGCCGCCGCCTGGCCTATCCGCTCTTCACCATCTCGCTGGCGGCGATGATCATCAGCACCGTGCACAGCTTCGCCCTCTCCAACGGCGCCGAGATGATGGGCAGCGGCGGTGTCGTATTTTCCGGCGTGATCACCGTGATCAGCATCCTGCTGGTGTGGTACAGCAAGTCCATGGCGACGCGGGGCGTGTTGCGCTGAGACACGCGTGCCGGGAACCTCGACAGATTTCCCGCATCCAATCACTGGCGCGGGCCGCATCCCGATGCATTACAATGCGCGACTTGGTGCGCAGCACCCGATAACGCAGCCATTGAGGTAGGTTCCATGTACAAGCTTCCGGTACTCATCCTGGCCCTGCTCGGGCTTCTTGCGAGCCCGTTTGCCGCAGCGGACACGATCCCCGCGGAGACCATGTTCGGCAAGGCGCTGGTGCGCTCGGTGGCCATCTCGCCGGACGGCAAGCACCTGGCCTTCACCTTCGAGGAGGACACCGAGGTCAAGCTTGGCGTCATGGAGCGGGAGACCAAGAAAATCCTTACGTCCTTCGGCTTTGGCAAGAACATGCATGTCACCAGTTTCGGTTGGGCCAGCGATTCCCGTGTGGTGATGAGCGTCAACGAAGTTACTGGGAGTCTCGACCGACTGTTCGCCCGGCGTCCGTCCTCGCTGTATGCCGCCAATATCGATGGCACGCAACGGCAGCAGATCTTCGAAGCAGGGTTCTCGGGTTACCAGATTCTCGCTACCCTGCCGGACGACCCCCGGCACATCCTGATCGCGCGCTATCATTTCGGCGACGACGGCGAGCCCAAGGGCAACCTGCTGGACATCTACGACGGAGAGCTGACGTATCTCGACGACCAGCCGCTCGACCCGGACATGGCCGGCCTGGTGGCCGACAACGACGGCAACCTGCGCGGCGCCGTAGCGGTCAAGGTCGGCGACACGCTCGACGACATCGACATCCGGCTGTACGTCAAGCAAAACGGCAAGTGGGACACGGTGGACCTCCCCAGCAAGCGTGCCCGGCCCATGGTGAATTTCATGGGCTTCTCGGCTGACAACAGCCAGGTCTACTTCTCCTCCAACCACGACATGCCCCAGAACGACACGATGGGCGTGTTCCGCTACGACTTCGAAACCGGCGACATCGAACTCATGTTCCGGGACGACGAGTCCGACGCCCGCGGCCTGCTCTATACTCCGGGCCGCAAGGTGCTGGGCGCCTACAGTGTATTCGGGCCGGCGAACTACGGTCTGTTCGACGACCAGGTCGAGGCGCTGCCCGCTGAGGCCGGCCTGCTGGTGGGGCTGCTCAACGCCTTCCCGGAAGATGACGTCTTTATCACTTCCACGACGCGCGACGGCCGGCTCTCCACCCTGGCCGTGACCGGCGACCAGCGGCCGCCGGAGTTCTTTCTGTTCGACAGCGAAGCGCGCAAGGTCGAGTTCCTCTCTTCGTCCCATCCCGACATCGACAAGGACAAGCTGGTTCCCATGGAGCCGGTCCGTATCACTGCCCGCGACGGCCTGGTACTGCATGCCTTCCTGACGCGACCGAAGAACGCCAAGAAGGACCTGCCGCTGATCCTCAATGTGCATGGCGGCCCGTTCGGCCCCTACGACACCTGGAGCTTCAATCCAGAGGCGCAGTACTTCGCCCAGCACGGCTACGCCACCCTGCAGGTCAATTTCCGCGGCTCGGGCAACCGCGGGACGGACTTCCAGCAGGCCGGCTGGCGCGAGTGGGGCGGCAAGATGCAGGACGACCTGACAGACGCCACCCGCTGGGCCATCGAGCAGGGCATTGCCGATCCAGACCGCATCTGCATTTATGGCGGCAGCTACGGCGGCTACGCCACCCTGATGGGCGTCGTGAAGGAGCCCGACCTGTACGCCTGCGGCGTGGGCTATGTCGGCGTCTACGACCTGACCTGGTTCCGCGAGGGCGACGGCTCGGACTTCTCGCGTAACTTCGGCCGCGAGTCGCGCGAGAATTTCGAGCGCTTCATGAGTTCGGCCGTGGGCCCGACGCCCGAGTCGCTGCGCCCGGTCTCGCCGGTCCACCATGTCGAGAAGATCAAGGCGGAGCTGTTCATCGTCCATGGTGAAGACGATGTGCGCGTGCCAGTCGGTCACTCCTACCGCTTGCGCGATGCGCTGAACAGGATCGGCAAGGACTTCGAGTGGATGATCAAAGAGAAGGAAGGGCACGGCTTCTACCAGGTGCCGAACCGCGTGGACTTGTACGAGTCCATGCTCGCCTTCTTCAACAAGCACATCGGTCCGGGCGGCCCCTCCACGGCGGAGGCCGCGTCGGCGCCCTGAAGCGCCATCCCCGCGAGGCCTGAACAATGACGCAGGCCACCGACTGGCTTGAACGCCTGCAGGAAACACCGTGGCTCGAAACCACGGTGTTTCTTGCGGGCCTCCTCCTCCTCGCTTTTGTCGCCGACCGGCTGACGAAAAACGTCCTGCTGCGGCTGGTGAGCCGCGCAGTCGCCGCCTCCTCCACCCGTTACGACGATGCGTTGCTCGGGCGCGGCGTGATCTCGCGCCTCGCGCATGTCGTTCCGGCGCTGGTCATCTACCTGGGCATTCCGCACGTGCCCGGCATTCCGGACGCTGTTGCGACGGTCACGCGCAACGTCGCCAACGCCTACATGATCCTCACCGTGGCGCTGGCCTTCGGCCACCTGCTGAATGCCATCGGCGACATCTACGATGCCGCCGACCCGGTACGGGCCCGCAACAAGCCCATCAAGGGCTATCTCCAGCTGCTGAAGATTATTGTCTTCATCCTGACCGGGATCCTGGTGCTGGCCGTGCTCATCGACCGCTCGCCGCTCCTGCTCCTGTCCGGCCTCGGCGCCATGACGGCCGTGCTGTTGTTGGTGTTCAAGGACACGATCCTCTCCTTCGTCGCCTCCGTGCAGCTGTCCAGCCAGGACATGCTTCGCGTCGGCGACTGGCTGGAAATGCCAGCCTTGAACGCCGACGGCGACGTCATCGACATCGCCCTGCATACGGTGAAGGTGCAGAACTGGGACAAGACGATCACCACCATCCCGACCTGGCGGCTGATCAACGAGAGCTTCAAGAACTGGCGCGGCATGTCCGAGTCCGGCGGGCGGCGCATCAAGCGCGCGCTACCCATCGACCAGGGATCGATCCGCTTTCTCACCGACGAGGAGCGCGACCGGATGCGCCGCTTCGCGCTCATAGACGCCTACCTCGACCGCAAGCGCGGCGAGCTGGAAGCCTACAACGAGCGCCTGCTGGCGGAAGGCCGGGACCCGGTGAACACGCGGCGCGTGACCAACATCGGCACTTTCCGCGCGTACTGCGAGGCCTACCTGCGGGCCCATCCGCGCGTGCACCAGGGCCTGACTCTGATCGTGCGCCAGTTACAACCGGGCCCGGAGGGCTTGCCCCTGGAAATCTATTGTTTCACCAACACCACGGCATGGGCCGAGTACGAGAGTATCCAGGCGGACATCTTCGACCATCTCTACGCCATCCTGCCGGAGTTCGGGCTGAAGGTATTCCAGGCGCCCGCGGGCACCGATATCCGCCGCGCCCTGGCGTCCCCCCATGAACACTGAGTTCTTGCGCCGGCTGCGCCCGGCGCTGTGTGCCGTGGCACTGCTGTGCCTCGGATTCCCGGCCGCTGCGGAGACGACCGGCGACGACGCGCCTGCCACCCCCTCCATCGGTCTCGCATTGGGCTCGGGAGGCGCCGGGGGGCTGGCGCATATCGCCATGCTTGGCGTCTTCGACGAACTCGGGCTGCGACCGGAGACCATCGCGGGGACCAGCATCGGCGCGGTCATGGGGGCTTTGTACGCCGGGGGGCTCGATGCTGCGGAGATCCGTGCCGTGTTCGAGGAGTTCGGCGGCTCGCGCCTCGACATGCTCTCCGGGCTGTTGGAAGCACACGCCGGAAAGCGCATCACAGGACTCCTCGAGACCGACCTGACCAACGGCGCTTTGCTCGACATCGACGCCTTTCTCGAATTCCTGGCGGGCAAGATCGAGGCACGCACTTTTGCCGAACTGGACATCCCGCTTGCCGTCGTCGCCACGGATTACTGGACCGGCGAGATGCGCGTGATCCGCGACGGCCCGCTGTTCCCCGCGCTCGGCGCCAGCATGGCGGTGCCGGCCCTGTTCGCGCCTGTGGAGCGCGGCGACGCCCTGCTCATCGATGGCGGCACGTCCAACCCCCTGCCGTTCGACCTGCTGCAAGGCACGCACGACATCGTTGTGGCGGTCGACGTATCCGGCTCCCGCCGCCGCGATGGCGAAGCGCAGCCCGGCATGCTCGACATGCTGTTCAAGACCTTCGAGATCATGCAGGGCGCCCTGATATCCCGACGTCTCGCTTATGACGCGCCGGATATCTACATCAAGGTCGACACCAGCGGCGTCAGGTTGCTCGATTTCAATCGCATCGACGCGGTACTGGCGCAGGCCGCGCCGGCCGCACAGGAACTCCGCCTTCAGCTCAGCGAGCGCACCTCGAGAGAGCGCCGCCCCTAGACCCGTTCCGGGACGCGCCTGCGACGAATGTCTCAAGCTGCTATCCTGTGGCGGTTAAATTCGAATCCTACGGTTGCGGACCCATCTCCTTAGCCCTGTCATCGACAGCCGCGCGGGCCCCTTCCACGCAAGTGGAATGAACGAGACCCCGGCAGCAGACAAGCTGGTCATCGAGGATCTGTACAAGATCTTCGGCCCGGAGCCCGAGAAGGCGATGCGCCTTCTCGACCAGGGCCTGTCCAAGGACGAAATCTTCGCGCAGACGCGCACCACCGTGGGCGTACAGGGCGCCAACTTCAGTATCCGCGAGGGCGAGGTCTTCGTCGTCATGGGGCTGTCCGGCTCGGGCAAGTCCACCCTCGTGCGCATGCTCAACCGGCTCATCGAACCCACGCGCGGGCGCGTCCTCCTCGACGGCCAGGACATCACGAAAATGGGCAAGAAGGCGCTCATCGAGATGCGCCGGCGCCAGATGAGCATGGTCTTCCAGTCGTTCGCGCTGATGCCGCACAAGACCGTGGTCGACAACGCGGCCTTCGGCCTCGAGGTCTCCGGCAGTTCTCGCGACCAGCGGCGTGAGCGGGCACTGAAGGCACTCGACACGGTCGGGCTGCTGCCCTTCGCCGACAGCTACCCGGACGAACTCTCCGGCGGCATGAAGCAGCGCGTCGGCCTCGCACGCGCGCTCTCGACCGATGCGCCTATTCTCCTCATGGACGAAGCCTTTTCTGCGCTGGACCCGCTCATTCGCACCGAGATGCAGGACGAACTGGTGCGCCTGCAGCAGCACGAGGCGCACACCATCGTGTTCATCTCACATGACCTGGACGAGGCCATTCGCATCGGCGACCGCATCGCCATCATGGACGGCGGCGCGGTGGTGCAGATCGGCACGCCGGAGGAGATCGTCACGCGCCCGGCGAACGAATACGTGCGCTCCTTCTTCTACGGCGTGGACGTCTCCAAGGTGTTCAACGCCGGCGATATCGCCGAGAACAAGGCGTTGACGGTGTTCGAGCGGCCGGGGGTGAACGTGCGCGCGGCGCTCGCCCAGCTGCGCGACCACAACCGCAACCTCGCGGTGGTGCTCGACCGCGGCCGCAAGTTCCGCGGCCTGGTGAGCGTCAACACGCTCGCGGCGGCCGAACGGTCCGGGCGCGACCCGAAATGGGATGAAGCGTTCATAACGGGAATCGAGGCCGCACCCGACGACATGGAGTTGTCGGAAGTCCTGTCCATTGTGTCGGGTGCCGAGTATCCCGTCCCGGTGGTCGATGAGGACGGCGTATACCGCGGCATCATCGACCGCAAGATCCTGCTCCAGACGCTGGACAAGGCAGGCTGATTGATGACTAGCATCGAAGAGACTTTTCGCATTCCCATCGGCGACTGGGTGGAGCGCGGGGTTGAATGGATCCAGGACAACCTCACCGGCGTGCTGGACGGCATCTCCGACGGCCTCACCTTCGTCATCGACGCTTTCGAGGATGGCCTGCTGGCACTCCCGCCAGTGGCGCTGGCCGTGGCCATCGTGGCGCTGGCCGCCTGGCGTGTGGGCTGGCGCTTCGGCATCTTCGCCGCCCTGTCCATGACCCTGATCTTCGGCATGCACATCTGGGAAGAGACCGTCTCCACACTCGCGCTGGTGATCGGCTCGAGCGTGCTGGCTCTGGTGGTCGGAATCCCCATCGGCATCTCCATGGCCCGCAACGATGCCATCGAAATGGTGATCCGCCCGGTGCTGGATTTCATGCAGACCATGCCGCCCTTCGTCTACCTGATCCCCGCAGCCATCTTCTTCGGCCTGGGCAAGGTCCCCGGCGCCATCGCCACCCTGATCTTCGCCATGCCGCCGGCGGTGCGGCTGACCAACCTCGGCATCCGCCAGGTGAGCGAAGAGAACGTCGAAGCCGGACTGGCTTTCGGCTGTACGCCGCGACAACTGCTGTTCAAGGTGCAGCTGCCTTTGGCCATGCCCAGCATCATGGCCGGCGTCAACCAGACCATCATGCTGGCCCTGTCCATGGTCGTTATCGCATCGATGATCGGTGCGGGCGGCCTGGGTAACACCGTGCTGACCGGCATCCAGCGGCTGGATGTCGGGCTCGGCTTCGAGGGCGGCCTCGGCGTGGTGCTGCTGGCGATCCTGCTCGATCGCATCACGCAAAGCGTCGGTACCGCGCGCCGCGATAACGCCTGAGCGCACCCGGGGGCGCCCTGGACAGGCCCTCGGCCGGTCCCGGGGGCGCCTCGCCGCCACCATTTTCACGCTAGAGACTAAGGAGAGAAACCACATGTTAGGACGCACATTCAGCAAGCTGTTGACCATCGCCACGCTCACCGTGGGCATGGGCGCGCACGCCATGGCGCAGGAACCCATCAAGATCGGCTGGACCGCCTGGTCCGATGCCGAGTTCGTCACCAAGCTGGCCGGCCGCATCATCGAAGACCGCTTCGGTCGCGAAGTGGAGCTGATGCAGACGGACATCGCGCCCCAGTACCAGGGACTTTCCACGGGCAGCATCGACGTCATGCTGATGTCCTGGCAGCCCGACACGCATGCCGATTACATCGAGCGCGTGGGCGCCAAGACCGTGAATCTCGGCCTGTTGTACACCCATGCGCGTCTTGGCTGGGCGGTGCCGAACTACATGCCCGAAAGCGAGGTGAAGAGCATTGCCGACCTGGCCAAGCCCGCCGTGCGCGAGAAGCTCGACGGCACCATCACCGGGATCGATCCGGGAGCCGGTCTCACCCGCCTGTCGCAGCAGGCCATCGAGGAATACAGTCTCGACGGCTACGAGCTCCAGGTCTCTTCCGGCGCCGGCATGACGGCCGCCCTGCAGCGCGCGGTACGCCGCAACGACTGGATCGTCGTCACCGGCTGGAGCCCGCACTGGAAGTTCGGCGCCTATGACCTGCGCTATCTGGAGGATCCGAAAGGCGTGCTCGGCAGCTTCGAGCGCGTGCATGCCGTGGCCCGCATGGGCTTCTACCAGGACAACGTCGAGGTGGCGTCTTTCCTGTCACGCATGCAGATCCCCATCGATGAGCTGCAGGCAGCCATGTACGAGGCCCAGGAAACCTCGTACGAGGACGCCGTGAGCAACTACATCGCCGCGAATACCAAGCGCATCGATTACTGGGTGACCGGGGAACTGTAAGTCCCCGAGCGAATCCGGTCGTGAAGAAGGGCGCCCATCGGGCGCCCTTTTTTTATGCTTCGGGGGTTGACAATCCCATATTTGGGGTTATTCTCCCCACCTGTAAGCGTTATTGCCTGACCGCCCCTCCGGTAGAACCCGGCAACAAGGAAGCCCCCCACATGACCAGTGAAGCCTTGATCTCGAACATCGCGCCCGGGGTATGCCCCGACGAGGCCCGCACGATCAACCCCGCGGACGCGGCACGACCACTCGCCAAGGGAAGGCTGGCAGCTGCACGGGCCGCGTTCGTCACGCGCCGCGTAGACCTGGGCGACGCGCGTACCCTGCTCACGGCAGCCACGCCGCGGGCCGGCGACGTCGTGCTGGCCCGCGTCAAGCGCCTGCGCCACCACGCCAAGCTGCAGTGCACTAACGGGCGGCGGGTCCAGCTCTTTCACGGCGACGAGATCATCGTCTGCTACGGCGACCGCTATGCGCCCCAGCAATTCGAGGCCTACGTCCCGGCGACGATCGGCCCCTGCCACCTGGTGGCCTCCGGCGGTGTGGCCGCGCACGCCGTGAACTGGCACCAGCGAATTCACCGCGGCCCGACCGAGATCGAGGTGCTGGGGATACTTGGGGATAGCGACGGCCGCGCACTCAACCTGCGTCACTATGCACTGCAACCGCAGCGCAACGAGGCTGCGCGCCCCCGCCTGATCGTTGTCGCCGGCACCTCGATGGACTCCGGCAAGACCACCGCCGGCGCGCACCTGGTGCGCGGGCTCAGTCGCGCGGGCCTGCGCGTCGGTGCTGCCAAGGTCACGGGGACCGGCGCCTGTAACGACTACTACCTGATGCAAGATGCCGGCGCCGCGGTGGTCCTGGATTTCACGGATGCCGGCCACGTTTCTACCTATCGTGTCGGCGAACCCGCGATCCGGCGGATCGTCGAGACCCTGAGCACCGAACTCGGGCGCCATGGCGTGGACGTGGCGGTGCTCGAGGTCGCCGACGGGCTGGTCCAGGCAGAGACCGCCGCGCTCCTCAGCGCGGCCTGGTTCCGGCATGCCATCGACGGGATTGTCTTCTGCGCCCAGGACGCCATGGGTGCGAAGGCCGGGGTGGAGTGGCTCGAGCAACGCGGCCACGAGGTGATGGCCGTGTCCGGCCTGCTGACCGCAGCACCCCTGGCGATGCGGGAAGCCGGTGAACTGGTGCAGCAGCCCGTCATCGGCCTCGACGGCCTGTCCGATCGCTACGTGTCCCGTTCACTCCTGGCCCGCGATGCGCGCGGTGCGGAGCTGCGTAATGCCTGCACCGGCTGAATCCCTCCCCCTGGACATCCGCGCGGCTGCCGCCGCGGCACCATGGCATTTCGCAGCGTTGCTGGGCAATGCCGTGGCCCAGGCAGCCTGCACCGTGGCCCTGGCGCTCGGCGCGCGGGCGGCGATCGAATCCGGCCTGGGCACCACCACCGTGCTAGTGCTCGCCGCGGCCGCGCTCGGCGGCGCCTGGCTCCGCGGTCGTGAACGCGTCGACGGAGAGGCGCTCGGTCAGCGCTTCGTCCATGGCGTACGCCTGCGGTTGTTCGACCACCTGCTGGCCGTGCCTTCGCGTGAACTCAGCGAGCGTCCGAAAGGGGGCGCCCTGGTGCGCTTCGTCGGTGACCTGCAGGCGATAAAGTCCTGGATCAGCCGCGGCCTGGCGCAACTCATCGTGGCATTGCCGATGCTCGTGGCTTCGGTGGCCGTGCTGGGCTGGATGGACACGTTACTTGGCGCCGTGGCCGCCGCCCTGGTGGTCGCTGGTGCGATCGGCGCCGCGCTGCTGGCACGTCCCCTGGCCGACGCCAACCGGGAATTACGCAACCGTCGCGGCCAGCTGGCCCGTTTCGTCACGGAGATGATGGCCGCCGCCCCCTCGGTGCAAGCGCACGGCAAGGAGCCGCGCGAGCAACGGCGTCTCGATACGCGTGGTGAGAAGGTCATTGACGCTGCCTGTGCCCGGGCCGTGCTCGTCGGCCGGGCGCGAAGCGTGGTGCAGCTGCTCGGCTCGGGGGCCTTGCTGGCCGTCCTCGTCATCGGCGCCGCACGACTGCAGGCCGGCGAGATGGTGGCCGCTCTCACCGTGGTCGCGTGGCTCACCACGCCGATCCGCGATCTCGGACGCGTATTTGAATACTGGCAGGCTGCAGCGGTTGCGCGCGAGCGCATCAGCGCATTCTTTCGCTGGCCCCAGCTTCCCGGCTTGCGCAACGGCCGCCCGCTGCGCCGTCCCGGCGGCGAACTCCGCTACGAGGGCCTGGTGGCTTGCCCCGGCGCCACGCCCCTGGACCTTACCCTGGAGACAGGTGGCGTCACGGTCGTCACCGGCCCGAACGGCTGCGGCAAGAGTTCACTGCTCGCGGTCACTGCCCGCCTGCAGGCGCCCGTATCCGGCAGGGTAAGGCTCGGCGGCCAGGATCTTGCCCAGGTGCGCAACCGCGACCTGAGACGGCACATCGCGATCGTTGGCCCGGACCTCCCGCTCATTCGCGGCTCGGTGCGCCGCAACGCGAGTTATCGCAGTCGCGGCATGACGCCGGAAGCGTTCCGCACGCTGATGCGTCGCTGCCGCCTGGAGCACCTCGTGGAGAACGGCAGCGACTCCCCTGCCCGCATCGCGGAGGCCGGCCTCAACCTGTCCAGCGGAGAGCGTCAGCGTCTCGCCCTGGCGCGGGCCCTGTGGCCGGAACCCAGCGTGTTGTTGCTGGACGAGATTGACAATCACCTGGATGCCGAGAGTCTCGCGGTCCTGCGCGACATCATTGCCACCTTCCCGGGCACGGTCATTCTCGTCACCCACGACCCACGCCTGCTGGATGCGGCGGAACGCGTGGTGGAGCTGGGTGCCGACGGCTCCATTGTCAGCGATCGCCGCCGGCCGGCGGCGGACGTGGCCTAGGAGGCGCATCGTGACCCGTTCATCACTCCCGGCCGGTACGCCGGTCAAGCATCGCCTGGCAGCCGATCCCCGGACCCGCTACCTGCGATTCCAGCCCAGCAGCGTGGATCCGCAGCGCCCGCCTCTGGTCTGCGTGCACGGCATCAGCCGAGGTGCCGCAGGCCACCTGGCGGCGTTCACGGACTGGTCCGAAAAGACCGGCACCGAACTGCTGGCGCCGCTCTTCGATCGCCGCCGCTACCGCGGCTACCAGCGACTCAAGTCGTCCAACCGCACGCTGCATCCTGCGGCAGCGCTGGACGCCATACTGGACGAAACCGTCGGCGCGCGGCCTTGCCTGTTGTACGGATTCTCCGGGGGCGCCCAGTTCGCCCACCGTTACGCACTCGTGCGCCCGGAGCGGGTCGCCGGCATCGCCCTGGCCGCGGCAGGCTGGTACACCTTCCCGACCGCCGCAGCAAGTTTTCCCTACGGACTGGCGCCGGGGCGCCTGCCCGCCTCACTGGTGATCGACTTCCCGGCCTTCCTGCAACTGCCGAAATGCGTCCTGGTCGGCGACCGGGATGTAGAGCGCGAACCGTCGCTGCGCTCCAACCGCGTACTGGACCGGGAGCAGGGAGACAACCGTCTCGCCCGCGCCACCGCCTGGGTGGCCGCCGTCAACCGTGCCAGCGCCAGGGCCGGGCAGGACCCGGCTTGCCGACTGGTCGTCATACCCGGCGCGGGTCATGACTGGCAGGAATGTTACGCGCAGGGGCGCATGCACGAGCATGTCGCCCGCTTCTTCGACGACGTCTGCCACGCAGAGCAGGAATTCCACTCGCCCGTCGACGCCGTCCGCGTCGCCGCCCCCTGATTGCCTATACCCCAGCCCCTATACCCAAGTCATGGAGATGATGATGCAAAGCTCTTGGAATCGTTACCTGATGATCGCCGCTCTTGCCCTGGCACCTGCGGTGGCCACCCAGGCAGCGGAAACGTCGTTCACGCTGGAAGATGGCGCGGAGGCGTCCTGGGACGATGATCGCTACGTGCGCCTGGGCGGACGCATTCACTACGACGTGGCGCGCTACAGCGACGACGTCACCTTGCTCGAGGACGACCAGGACTTCCGGCGCGCGCGTTTCGTGCTGCGGGCCGGCTACGACGACTGGCAGTTCCGGGCCGACTACGACGTCGGCCTGGTGGACGGCTGGCGCAACCTGTATGTGCGTTATGGCGGCTGGGACCGCATCCGGGTCACGGCAGGCAACCAGGTCGCGCCCTTTTCCATCGACGAGCTATCGAGCTCGAACGACCTTGCCTTCATGGAGCGCTCCCTCGCCTCGGCCTTGAGTCCCGCGATGCTCACCGGCGTCTCGGTGCGGACCTGGGGCAAGAACTGGAGCGCCACGGCGGGCGTGTTCGGCGACGAACTCAGCGATCTCGACCGGCGCAGCGCGGAAGGGACCTCGGTTATCGGGCGGTTCACTTACGCGCCGATACGCAAGAAGCGCCAGGTGCTGCACTTCGGTCTCGCCCACGAGTACCGCTCGATAGATTCCAACACGGATGTGCGCCTCCGGGCGCGTCCGGAGTCCCGGCTCACCGATGCCCGACTGGTCGACACCGGCTCCATCGTCGGCGTGGACACCCTCTCCACGACCGGCCTGGAACTGATGGCCATCCTGGACAGCGTGCGGCTGCAGAGCGAGTACATGCGCATGAGCCTGGACGGCGGACCCGAGAGCGCGGACTTCAGCGGCGGTTACGTCCAGGCCAGCTGGCTGGTGACCGGCGAGCGCTATCGCTACAGCCGTTCCCGCGGGGTGCCGACAGCGGTACGCCCGCGCGGCGACTGGGGTGCCCTCGAGTTCTCCCTGCGCTACAGCATGCTCGACCTGGATGACGGGCTCGTCTCGGGCGGGGAGCAGACTCAGGTCACGGCAGCAGTATCGCTCTACCTGAACGAGTACTTGCGGACCAGCCTCAACTACAGCCGCTACGATGCCGCGCCCAACAGTGACGGGATCGACGAGGACGGTTCGATCCTGATGTTCCGCTTCCAGGCCGCGTTGTAGGAGAAAGAGCATGGAACACTTCCGCCTGATGCGCGCCCGCGTTGACCTCGAACCTCTGCGTCGTGAGCTGGCACAGCACGCGAGCGCATGGGATGTCCAGACAGGTCGCCAGCTCACGGCGCCTGCGCAACGTCATACCAATGCCATACCGCTCCGGGGACTGCGGCGGTCCTGCATCCGGGGACGTCGCCGCCGTGACGTGCACGAGAGTCGTTGGACCTCCCTGTCCGCGCAGTTTCCCGCGACGGTGGCATTCATCGAGGAATTTGCCGCCGAGCAGAACGGCACCCCGGGCCGGGCGCGTTTCGCCTGCTTGCCGGCGGGCAAGACGGTGCTGCCGCATGTGGATCGCGGTGAGTATTACCGCCTGCGGGACCGCTACCACCTGGTGATCCGCAGCGAGAGCGGCAGCATGCTCAATGCGGGTGGCGAAGCGGTGCGCATGCAAGAGGGAGAGCTGTGGTGGTTCGACAACAAGGCCGTCCACGACGCCTGCAACGATTCGGGCGCGGACAGAATCCACCTCATCTTCGACCTGCTCCCGGCTGGGGCGGAACCATCGGCGCCTGTCGATGATCCGGTGAAACTGCTGCAGGCCGAGCTGGCTGCCAGGGAACAGCACTCTGTCGAGGAGGTCGCCCGCGCGGTGGCGCTCTACGTCGCGGTCAGGGGGCGACCGGAGCGCTGGGCCAGCGCACTGGCCGATGCAGACCTGCTGGAGGTGGCGCAGAAAAAGCCCATCGGGGCGCTTGCGCGCTTGTTCTGGCCCGGTCTCGACGGCCCCGCCCGGGCTCGATATGAATCTGCCATCGCCTGGTCACTCGGGCTGATGGATACCGGCCGGATCCGGGCCGAGGAAGTCAGCGGTGCGATCATGGAGGCCGGCGGGCTGGATGCGGTACATCGCCGCTGGCGGGCCGATCGTGACGGCGCCATTTACGACTCTTTCCCCGAAGTGCCGGCGGAGAATGAGGCTCACCACCAGGGCATCGACGCGGACGGTGCGAGCCTGATGCTGCGCGTCCAGGCCCGCAATTAGGCTGGCCAGGCTCGCCATGCCACGACACGTGCAAAGGTTGACATTATTATATTTGGGATTATTATTCCCAAATAGGATTTACCTGGTTGCGTAGAAGGCCCGAACAGGCCTGCAGCATGCACCCACAAGGAACCATGTTCCCATGAGCAGCGATGACTTCAAGTCAGCCATCGTAGAGGCCGCAAGCCGCGCCTTGCGTCCCCTCGCGCGCATGTTACTTGCGAGCGGCCTGACTTTCCGCGAATTCAACGCCCTCGCCCGCCGGGTCTTCGTATCCGTGGCGACAGACGAGTTCGGTCGCGGCGGCCGCCCCACTAACGTCTCGCGTGTTTCGCTCATGACCGGGATCGCGCGCAAAGAAGTAAAGAAACTGCGCGACGAACTGGCCCAGCAGGATACGCCGCCACCGGCGTTGCGCAAAACGACAGAGGCCACACGCTTGCTCAGCGCCTGGCACGAGACGCCCGGTTACCAGGATACAGACGGTGCTCCGCTTGCCATACCGCGCGAGGGTCCGGCGCCTTCATTCGCAGCCTTACATCACGATCACGGTGGTGACGTACCCGCCTCGACCCTGGAAAAAGACCTGGTGCGCACGGGCGCGGTCGGCATCGACGAGGACGGCCGCTTACGCGCCCTCACGCGCTACTTCATGCCCTTGCCGCTCGAGGCGGAGGCAGTCGATCGTGCCGGCGATGTCCTGATGGCCATGGGCAACACCGTGACGCGCAACCTGACCCGGAAGCCGGGAACCATCGGCCGCTTCGAGGGCCGCGCGACGCTCCCGCAAGTTCCTGCGCGGGCGGAAGCGGACTTCAGGCGATTCCTCGAAACGGAGGGTATGCGTTTCCTCGAATCCATGGACCGATGGCTGCTGGAACACGCGCCCGAGGCGCCTCTTGAAGCCAAGGACGCGATCCGTCTCGGCGTCGGCGTTTACCAGATCACCGAACCCGCTGACAGCGCGGCACCTGTTTCTCCCACCAAACCAGACTCTTGAAAATCCTGCACCGAAGGGAATCCCGACATGACTGACCAGCTGAACCAGCTCCGAAAACTACACAGGCCCGCTGCCGTGCTTGCAGTCGCCATGGCACTGGCTGCCTGCGGCGGCGGGTCGTCTGGCGACGGCGCCGTCGTTACCCCGCCTCCCGGCGACGGGGGCGGCGGGGGCGGCGTCGTGACTCCTCCTCCGGGTGACGGCGACCCGAGCATCGGTATCGATCGCGGCGGCCTGCTTTACGCCGAGATCACCGCCTTCGGCAGTATCGTCGTCAAGGGCGTGCGCTACGACACGGCGAACGCCGCCATCACGGTCGAGGGCGTCCCTGCTACCCAGTCGGCGCTCAATGTCGGCGACGTGGTGCTTGTGGCGGGCACGGTGAATGACGACGGCGTGACCGGAGTGGCCGAGCGCGTAATTGCGGACGACGTCCTCGAGGGCACGGTCGACTCCATCGACCTCGCGGCGGGCCAGTTCACAGTGCTCGAGCAGACCGTCGTGGTCACCGCCGACACCATATTTGACGACGCCTTTGCGCTCCGCACCCTCGAAGGGTTGTCCACTGGCGACCTCGTGGAGGTCGCAGGCTTCATTGGCGACGGCCAGGTCATCGCGACCCGCGTGGAGCGCGACACCGACAACGACGGCTTTGAGGTGGTGGGCTTCGTCACCAACCTCGACACCGGCGCACGCACATTCTCGATCAACGGCCTGGTTGTGGACTACTCCGGAGCGAGCGTGGACGACGACTTCCCGGGTGGCACGATCTCCGACGGCGATCTCGTAGAGGCCGAGGGCACCGTCTTCGACAGCGGCACGCTGTTCGCCAACGACATCGACTTCTGGGGCAACCGGCCGCGGCTGGCCTGCGACGATTTCGATGCCGATGACGATGACGGCGATTGCGAGATCGAGATCGAGGGCTATGTCTCGGCAGTAACGTCAGCGACCAGCTTCGCAGTCAATGGCATACCGGTTCTGATCAATGCCGACACCACCTTCGAGGACGGCACCGCGGCCGACATCGTGATCAACGCAGCGCTCGAGGTGGACGGCTTCATCAATGCCGACGGCGTGATCGTGGCCGAGGAAATCGACTTCGAGGACGATGACCGCCCGATCGAGATCGAGGCCCCCGTGCAGGCGATTGACCTCGACAACGGCGTGGTGACCCTGCTGGGCATCCGCGTGCAGATGACGGCCACTACCCGGTTCGAAGATTTCAGCGTGGCCCAGGCATCCCCGTTCCGCGCCGAGGACATTCGGGTCGGGGATTACCTCGAGCTCATCGGCACGCCCGCCGAAGATGCCGGTGCAGATGTGGTCGCGACCAAGATAGAGCGCGCCGACGACGACGACAACGATGTCTCCCTGCAGGGATTTGTCGAGACCCTGGCGCAGCCGGACCTGGTAATCCTCGGGGTCACCGTGCAGACCACTGCAGACACTGACTTCGAGTTGCGTGACAACGACGACGCCTCCCAGGCGGAGTTCTTCGGCGCCATCCAGCTCGGCGAACTCGTCGACGTGGATGGTATCCAGATCAGCGAGGCGGCCATCCTGGCGGACGAAGTCGAACAGGAGGATGACGCCATCGACGACTGATCCGTGCGCGACTGCTCGCGACGAGAGGCCGCTGGCAGCGTCAGCGGCCTCTTTTTTGCTGGGCACGACGCGCCGACTTGACCCGGTACATGTCCCGGTCCGCGCGGTGCATCAGTTCTTGCTGCGTGATCTCCGCGTCGATCTCCGCGATGCCTATGCTGCATCCCACCTGGACTTTCCGGCCCTGGATCGACATCGGCCTGGAAAGCGCCTCCGTGATGCGCCCGGCGAGCGCCCGCAGCTCCTCTCGCGGCAGCGTCTTGCGGATGAGTACGGCAAACTCGTCACCGCCGAGTCGCGCCACCGGGTCGCCGGCACGCAACAGGCCCTGCAGTCGCCTGGCCACCACCCTGAGCGTCTCGTCACCTGCATCATGCCCGTAGGCGTCGTTGATCGGCTTGAAGCGGTCCAGGTCGAGATACAGCAGTGCGCCCTGCCGTCCGCGCGGTGACTTGGAGTCCAGCTGTGCGCCCAGCACCTCGAGGAAACGGCGCCGGTTCATGAGCCCGGTGAGATGATCCGTACTCGCCATGTCCGTGAGCTCGCGTTGTGCCTCGAGGCTCCGGCGCGTCTCGTCCTCGAGCTCCCGTGCATGCCGCTCGAGCTCCGCAGCGGCGAGGTTGAAGGCGTGCGTCAACTCGCGAATCTCACCCCATCCCTTCTCCGGCACCTGGACATGCGGTTCGCCCTCGCGCAGCCTCTGCGTGGCTTTGCTCAGCTCGCGTACCGGCCTGGCGATACGCGCCGACATCAGCAACGAGGCTGCCACCGCAAGCACCAGCAATATGGCGATGTTGACGCCCAGCGCCCTGGCCCGGCCCAGGCCGACCTGCCGTAACGCGTCGCGTGAAACGAGGGTCACGACCTGCAGCGGCAGCTCAGCGACCGGCCGGAAGGCATAGAGATTCTCGTCGTCCGATGCCAGCAGGCGACGATGCGCCTCCGGGGACTCGGCATGCATGGTCGCCTCGAGGACGCGCACTGCAGCGAGCTCGGCGACCTGTAGCCCCGCACCCGGGCCCGTTCCCGGGTTAAGCAGGATATGCCGGCCATCGGGGGTCGCGCCCAGGAGCAGTGTGCGCCCGCCCTGCAAGGGGTCGGCATAGTCCGACAATATCGCCGCGATGTCCCGGGTGTCGCTCAGCAAGTGCAACGCGCCGAGATCGCGCGGGCCAAGTCTCAAGCCGATCGACAAATGTGCGACCAGCTCGCCGTGCTCGCCGGCAACCAGGGCAACCCGCGGCGTGTCCTGCCCGTCTCCCGCCGCCACCACCAGCACCGGCTCGTCGACCGGGCTGCCCGTGCTTGCAGCGGCCGAGTCGCGCTGCCCGGCAGTGGCAAGCACTGTGCCGTCGGGTGCCTCGACCCAGACCCCCAGCAGGTTCCCCGCCGGCGCCAGCGCATCCTCGAGGATCCGGCCGAGCAAGGGCAGACCGCTCGCGTTGCCGTGTTGCGCATATTCGGCCAGGATCAGGCGCATCTGGGTGCGGCTGGCCACGAGCCCGAGCTGGCCGGTCAGGCGCTCGAGTTCATGTTCGACACGGCGCTGCTGCACGGCGGCCAGCTGTTCGAGGCGGTTCTCGGCGAACGCGAATACTTCCTGCTCGAGCTGGCGTTGCTGGACGAAGTAGAAAACGGCCAGGGGAAGGACGGCCACGACGACGAAGGCCATGAGCAGGCGGGACTGCAACCCCAGCTGCGACCTCCAGTACGGCTTCCCGTTCACCGCAACCTCCCTGGCATGCCCACGGGCTCCTTTCCCGAGCCTGGAAACCGGCTCCCAATCCGCATATTAGGCCATTGGCGCGCGACATGTTGCAGGCCCGGCGGTAGAATCCGCGCTGGTGCCCCTGCATGCACAGGGCCCTCCAGCCACCTGCCCGGATAAAGCCATGAATGATATCGACAAGACACAAGCCGTAGCGCGCTCGGTGCTCGGCAGCGAACTCGATGCCGGTGAAGCCGCTGCCCTGGCGGCGAAAATGGGCGTCGAACAGCTGCCCCGGGGCGGCCGCCTGGTGCGCGAAGGCGAGTCGCGGCGCACGCTGTTCGTACTCGCCGCAGGCCGGATCAGCGTGTGCAAGGGTGACGGCGAGGACGAGCAGCCGATCTACCAGTTGCGCGTGGGCGAGTGCGCCGGGACGCGAGCGTTCCTCGACGGCTCGGAGCGCAAGGCGGCGCTGCGCGCCGAAGTGGACAGCACCGTCCTGACGCTCGAGCCTGACGCTTTCGAGAGCCTGGTGGAGAACCATCCCTGGGTGGTCTACAAGGTGATGCGCGCCCTGTTCCGCGTTACGCACGCCAACCTGATGCGCATGAACCTGGAAAGCGCGGAGCTGCGCAACTACATGATGAAGACCGGCGGGCGTTACTGATCCCTTGCCAGCCCCTCCGGACAGCGAAACGCCGCACATCTACGTCGATGCCGACGCGTGCCCGGTCAAGGCCGAAGCAGTCCGCGTGGCCGTGCGTCACGGCCTGCAGGTAACCTTTGTCGCCAACTCGGGAATGGCCCTGCCGCGCGGCCCCCGGGTCCGGCTCGAAGTCGTCTCCGGCGCTTTCGACGCCGCCGATGACTGGATCGTGTCCCAGCTGCGCGCCAACGACATCGTCATCACTGCGGACATTCCGCTGGCGTCCCTGGCGCTGAAAAAAGGCGCCCGGGTGCTCGGCCCCACCGGCAAGCCCTTCACCGAGGACAATATCGGCAACGCGCTGGCCACGCGCGAGTTGATGGCGGACCTGCGCGCCTACGGCATGGGCGGCGGTCCCCCGCCGTTCACGCAGAAGGACCGCTCGCGATTCCTGCAGGCCCTGGAACTGGCCGTCCGCGAGGCCTTGTGAGTCCGGGGCCATGAACAGTCACTATGACGCGCGGCGTTTCGAACGCGTCCGCTGGACCATTTACGGGATCCTCATTGCCGCCTACATGCTGGCCTTCTTCCACCGCTTTGCCCCGGCGATGGTGTCGGCGGAGCTGTCCCAGGCCTTCGGCATCACGGCGGCGGCGCTGGGCTCGCTGGCCGCGATGTACTTCTACATCTACACCGCCATGCAGATCCCGGCCGGCGTGCTCGCCGACACCCTCGGCGCGCGCTTCGCCGTCACCATCGGCAACGTCGTCGCGGGCGCAGGCGCGATCGTGTTCGGCCTGGCCCAGACCTTCGCCGGCGCCAGCATCGGGCGGTTCCTCGTCGGCCTCGGCGTATCCGTGGTCTTCGTCGGCCTGATGAAGAGCAATACCGTGTGGTTCAGCGAACGCCGCTACGGCACCATCAGCGGCCTCACCTTGCTGTTGGGCAACCTCGGCGCCATCGCCGCTACCGGCCCCATGGCGCTGCTGCTGATGCGCATGGAGTGGCGCACGCTGTTCGTCGGGCTCGGCGTGTTCGCGTTGCTGCTGGGCGTCGTGTCCTGGCTGCTGGTACGCAACAAGCCGGAGGACCTCGGCTTCCCCTCGGTGCGCGAGATGGAGGGCCTGGCCTCACATGCCGCGCGGGAGCGCCACTGGTTTCACGACCTGCGCACCGTGCTGGCCAACCGCAGGCTCTGGCCGGGCTTCCTGTATGACTTCGGCATGACCGGCAGCCTGTTTGCCATGCTCGGGCTGTGGGCCATTCCCCTGCTGCGCGATGTGCACGGCCTGGGCCGCGGCGAGGCGTCGATCTACACCACCCTGGCCACCGCCGCCTTTGCCGTCGGCTGCCTGCTCGCCGGCAGCCTGTCGGACCGCATGGGCCGGCGCATACCGATCCTGCGCAGCGGCGCCCTGCTCTACCTGGCGGCATGCCTGGCGCTGTTGTTCTTCCCCTGGGTGCCCGGCGGCCTCGCGCTGTGCCTGTTCGGCGTCCTCGGCCTCAGCGCAGGCAGCTTCGTCGTCGCCTACGCCCATGCCAAGGAAGTCACGGCGCCGGCGCTGTCCGGCATGGCGATCGCGCTGGTGAACACCGGGTTGTTCCTCGGCACCGCCGTGTTCCAGCCGCTGTTCGGCTGGGCGATGGATCTCGGCTGGGACGGCACCATTGTCGACGGCGTGCCGGTCTATGCAGCCGCCGACTACGGGCGCGGCCTGTGGCTGCTGGCGGGCTTCGCCGCGCTGGCGTTGTTCGCCTCGATCTTCCTGGTGGAAACCCGCTGCCGCAACCTGACCCTGGACGCGGCTGCGTCGCGCAGCGCCTAGGCGGACGCGACCGCCAGTCCCAGCACCACCAGGGTCGCAACCACCGGGACCACGATGGTCACCATGGCAATGTCGCGGTAAGCGGTGCGGTAGGACAGGCCCATGATGGTCATCATCACCACCACGGCCCCACAGTGCGGCAGCGAGTCCAGTCCCCCGGATGCCAGCGTCGAGATCCGGTGCAGCACCTCGGGCTCGATCCCCATCTCGAGGTAGCGCGGCGCCAGCGAGGCCATGAAGATCTGCAAGCCGCCGGAGGCGGATCCCGTAATCGCAGCGACGGTACTGATGGAGAGGAAAGCCGACAGTAGCGGCGGCAGCCCGCTGTCCACAACCAGGTTGGAAAAAGCAGCGAATCCCGACGTCTGCACCACCACCCCGCCGAAGCCGATAATGGCGGCCGTGTTCATCAACGGCAGGATGGCGTCGTTGGTACCCCGGCCCAGGCTGGCCAGCCCCTGCCCACGCAGGCGGGGCAGGAGGAGCAACGCCAGCACAGTGCCCACGGCGAGCGCCAGGCTGGGCCAGAACACCGGCTGGCGCCCCGCGAAACCGACCATGCGGGCGAACAGCGAGTCGGAGCCCGCGGCAATGAACACAGCCGCCAGGCGCGGACCGATGATGATGCCGAGCACCACCAGCAGCGGCAGGAGCGCCGCGGCGCGCCCGGGCAGGCCGGCCTCCAGTTCTGCGTCGTCCGGGATATGCTCGCTGGGAGCCGGATCGAAGCCCTCGCCGCTGGCCAGTGCAGTGCGTCGTTCCCGTTCGAGGTACGCCATGCCGAGTACCACCATGACCGCGCTGGCCAGCAGGCCCAGCACGGGCGCCGCGAACAGGTCGGTGCCCAGGGAGCGTGCGGCGATTATGTTGTGGATCGATGGCGTGCCGGGCATGGCCGTCATGGTGAACGTGCCGGCACCGAGTGCCGCGGCGCCGGCCAGCAGGCGCTTCGGCGTGTTGGCGTCGCGCGCCAGTTCCAGCGCCAGCGGGTACACGGCGAAGA
>CAYPTW010000015.1:0-35061 GCA_964413755.1 uncultured Thioalkalivibrio sp.
CCGTTCCCCTTCGACAGCGCGGCTGAGCTGCTGGAGCAGTGCCGCCGCCACGACATGAAGATCCACCAGCTGGTGCTGGCCAACGAGGAGGCCTGGCAGCCGGCCGAGGAGACCCGGACGCGGCTGCTGGAGCTGTGGCAGGTGATGAAGGCCTGTGTGCGGCAGGGCTTCGAGGCGCAAGGCGTCCTGCCGGGCGTGCTGAAGGTGCCGCGCCGGGCGCCGCGGCTGTATCGCGAGCTGTGCGGCGAGGGCGCCGCCGGCGACTTCATGGACTGGGTGAATGCCTACGCCCTGGCCGTGAACGAGGAAAACGCGGCGGGCGGGCGCGTGGTCACGGCGCCGACCAACGGCGCCGCCGGGATCATCCCCGCGGTGTTGCATTACTACCGGCGCTTCGTCAGCGGCGCGGACGAGGAGGGCGTGATCCGCTTCCTGCTCACCGCCGGCGCCATTGCCATCCTCTACAAGAAAAACGCCTCGATCTCCGGCGCGGAGATGGGCTGCCAGGGTGAGGTCGGCGTGGCATGCTCGATGGCCGCCGGCGGGCTGGTAGCCGCCATGGGCGGCAGCAATGCGCAGGTGGAAAATGCCGCGGAGATCGGCATGGAGCACAACCTGGGACTGACCTGCGACCCGATCGCGGGGCTGGTGCAGATACCGTGCATCGAGCGCAACGCCATGGGTGCGGTGAAGGCGATCAATGCGGCGCGCATGGCCTTTCGCGGGGACGGCAGCCACAAGGTCAGCCTGGACCAGGTGATAGCCACCATGCACCAGACCGGGCTCGACATGTCCACCAGCTACAAGGAAACCTCGAGAGGCGGCCTTGCGGTCAACGTGCCCGAGTGCTGAGCGTCCGTGCCTGCCGTCCCCGGTGCCGGTTCCGCTCGCAGAAGTTGACGCTCCGCCGGCCCGCGGTTAGGTTGTTGCAATGCAACAGGATGCCGTGAAGCTTTCGCCGCAGCGCAATAACAGCAAGCGCCCCCAGTCCCGTGGCGAAGAGATCGCCAACAGCGTCAGCCATGGCGCCGGCTTCCTCGCGGCGGCGATCGCCACGCCGTTCCTGCTGGCCGAGGTCGGGCGCAACGGCGGCGTCGCCGACATGGTTGGCGCCGTGGTGTTCGTGGTCACGGTGATGCTCGCCTACCTCGCTTCCACCCTGTACCACGCGGTGCCCGAGCCGCGCGCCAAGCAAGTCCTGCGGGCCATCGATCATGGCTCGATATTTCTATTAATTGCAGGGACTTACACGCCATTCACGTTGGGAGTTCTGAAGGGCGGCTGGGGCTGGACGCTGTTCGGCCTGGTGTGGACGCTGGCGCTCGCCGGGGTGGTCATGAAGGCCCTTGGTGGCGTGCGGTTCCGTCGCTTCTCGGTGGTCGTGTACCTTGCCATGGGCTGGCTGGTGATCGTCGCCATCGGCCCGCTGGTGGAGCGCATGGAGCCTGCAGGGCTGGCCTGGCTGGTGGCCGGCGGGGTCGCTTACACCGCCGGCGTCGTGTTCTATGCGCTCGATGGGTACCGTTTCTGCCATTTCATCTGGCACCTGTTCGTGCTGGCGGGGACCGTCTGCCACTTCATCGCGGTCATGGGCTACGCTGCCGGACACGGCGTCCTCACGCCGTCCTGACCCCCCCTGCGGAAACTGCTGACAGTATTCCTGCGGATGCCCGTCGGCAAAGCGCGGGCCTAAGCTCAAGGCCGTAACGATCACGGACCGGGCAGAGGCACCGTCCGCATGCGGGAGTACAGTCCAGCCAGGGAGGGCTACGCCACCTTCCGTGGTTTCAAGACCCGCTTCAGGGTTGTCGGCAAGAGTCAGTCTCGCCGCGCCCTTCTTTGCATCCACGGCGGCCCGGGTTACGGCCTCGACTATCTCGAACCCCTCGAGGCAATGCAGACCACGGGGCGCCAGGTCGTGTTCTACGACCAGCTCGGATGCGGCCGCTCCGACCACCCCGGGCCGGGGACCGAGTGGTCCATGGCCCTGTTCCTGGAGGAGCTGCAAGCGGTCAGGGAGGCTGCCGGCCTGGCGCGGTGCCATGTGCTGGGACACGGCTGGGGCGGGATGCTTGCGCTCGAATATGCACTGGCACAGCCCGGCGGCATGGAAAGCCTGGTGCTGTCCGGCGCAGTGGCCAGCGTCCCGCAGTGGCGCGCGGCGCTGGCCCGGCTCGCGGGCGGCCTGCCCGAGGAGATCAGCGGCCCGCTGGACCGGCACCGGCTGTCCGGAACCCTGGCGAGCCCTCCCTGCCGCTGCATCGTCGATGCCTTCCTGCGCCGCCACCTGTGCCGCATGAACCCCTGGCCGGAGTGCCTGGAACGCAGTGTCGAGGAGGCCCGCAGGCATCCCGAGGCGCGGCACGCCCTGCTCGGTCGCAGCGAGCTGGAGCCGCGCGGGCGGCTTGCCGCATGGGACGTCACGGCGCGCCTGGGAGAGATCGACATGCCGACGCTGGTGGTCTCCGGCCGCCACGACCTTGCGCCCCCGGAGGCTGCGGCCGTGCTGTATCGCGGCATCGCGAGCTCCGAGTGGGTCGTCTTCGAGCACAGCGCGCACGTGCCGCACCTCGAGGAGCCGCAACGCTACCTAGAAGTGCTGGACGGATTTCTCGGCAAGATCGAGGGCCGGGAGAGGGCGGGCGCCGCCTGAAGCGACCGGCTCAGGCGGGCTGCTTGCGCGGATAGTCGAACCAGCACAGCTGGGCTTCTTCCGGCCGTACCTCGGCCCAGTTCGACGCCGTGAACTCGACGCACAGCATGCCGGCCGTCGGCATGTTGTCGAGGTGGATGTCGTCGAGGCGGTTGGCCAGCTCCGTGAAGCCGGGGTTGTGCCCCACCACCATGAGCGTGCCGACGCCCGCCGGGGCGCCGTGGATCACTGCCAGTATCTCGTCCGGAGAGGCGAGGTACAGCTCCGGCGCCTCGCGGATGCGATCCTCCCGGTAGCCGACCTCCCGGGCGAGGCCGCGCGCGGTTGCCAGCGCACGCACCGCCGTGCTGGACACGATCAGGTCGGGGGTGAGGCCGCGCCGCGCCAGGCGCCGCCCCATTTCCGGCACGCTACGCAAGCCGCGCGGCGCCAGCGGGCGGTCGAAGTCGTCGAGCCGGGCGTCATCCCAGCTGGACTTGCCATGCCGCAGCAGGATCAGCCGCAGCATCGCTCAGTCCGGGAGTTCGACTTCGATGCGGCCGTCCCGGGTGCGTACCGGAAAGGTCTGCACCGCCGCATAGGCCGGGGGTGTGAGCGCGCGGCCGGTGCGCAGGCAGAAGCGCGCGCCGTGGCGCGGACACACGACCTGGTCGCCAACGACCGGCCCGCCGGCCAGTTCGGCGCCGTCGTGCGTGCAGACGTCCTCGATGGCATACAGCGTCCCGTCCACGTTGAACACCGCCGCCGTCAGGTCGTCGGTCTCCAGCAGGGCGAAGCCGCCCGGGCTGATATCGCCTTCGGCCGTCACGTCATGCCACTTGCCCATCAGTACATCCCCGTCTGCAGTCGCGCCGCCTCGGACATCATGTCGCGGTTCCACGGCGGGTCGAAAGTGAGCTCCACCCTGGCCTCGCGGATGGTCGGAATGATCTCGAGCTTGTCTTTCACGTCCATGACAAGCACCTCGCCCATGCCGCAGCCGGGTGCCGTCAGGGTCATCTTCACTTCCACGTCGCGGTCGCCGCCGTCGGCATGCTTCAGCTTGCATTCGTAGATCAGCCCGAGGTCGACGATGTTGATCGGGATCTCGGGGTCGAAGCAGGTGCGCAGCTGTTCCCACACCAGGTCTTCCACGTCCTCGTCCGCAGCATCGGGCGGCAGCTGCGGCGGCGGCACGGGCTCCTTGCCCAGCGCATCGGCGTCCTCGCCCGCGATGCGGAACAGGTTGCCGTCGAGGTAGACGGTGAAACTGCCGCCCAGCGCCTGGGTGATCAGCCCGCGTGCGCCCTTGCGCAACACGACCTGGTCTCCTGCGGGAACGATAATGGCGACGCAGTCGCGCGCCAGGGTGACGGGTTCGCTGTCTTGTCCGTACATGGTGGCCTTCTGCGCTATGACTCTATTCGGTGCTGACGGTGCCGCCCGCATCGAGTGCGGAATGGGCCGTGTGCCAGCACAGGCTGGCGCATTTTACCCGGCTCGGATATTCGCGCACCCCCGCCAGGGCCGCCAGCTTGCCGACGGTGCCGGGATCCGGTTCTTCCCGCCCGGTCAGCATGGCGTGGATGTGCTCGAACAGGGCCTCGGCCTCGGCGCGGCTGCGGCCGCGCAGCGCCTCGGTCATGAGGGAGGCGGAGGCGACCGAGATGGCGCAGCCGGAACCCTCGAAAGCGATGTCCTCGATGCGATCCTCGTCATCCAGCTTCAGGTAGACCTGCAGCTTGTCGCCGCACAGCGGGTTGAGGCCCTCGGCGTGCCGGCAGGGCGGCGGGATCTTGCGGAAGTTTCGCGGCTTGCGGTTGTGATCGATGATCACGTCCCGGTACAGGTCTGCAAGGTCCATCAGGCGAAGACCTCCCGTGCCTGCTGCAGCGCCGCCGCCAGCCGGTCGATTTCTTCTCGCGTGTTGTAAAAGGCGAAGGACGCGCGCGCGGTGGCCGGCACGCCGAAGAAATCCATTACCGGCATGGCGCAATGATGGCCGGTCCGGATTGCTACCCCGGCATGGTCGACGATGGTGCCGATGTCATGCGGGTGCACGCCATCCAGCGTGAAGGAAATGACGGCGGCCTTGTGCGGGGATGTGCCGATGATGCGCAGCCCGGTCACTTCCTCGAGGCGCGCGGTGCCGTACTCGAGGAGTTCGTGCTCCCAGGCCGCGGCCGCGTCGAAGTCCAGGCCCTCGAGGTAGTCGATCGCGGCACCAAGCCCGATCGCACCTGCGATGTGCGGCGTACCCGCCTCGAACTTCCACGGCAGCTGGTTGTAGGTGGTCTTTTCGAAGGTGACGGCGAGAATCATGTCGCCGCCGCCCTGCCAGGGCGGCATCGCCTGCAGCAGTTCCTCGCGGCCCCACAGCACGCCGATACCGGTGGGCGCAAACATCTTGTGGCCGGAGAAGACATAGAAGTCGCAGTCGAGCGCTTGCACGTCGACCCGCATGTGCGGCACGCCTTGCGCCCCGTCGAGCAGCACCAGGGCACCGACTTCCCGTGCCAGGGCGGTCAGCTCCGCCACCGGACTGATGGTGCCGAGCGCATTCGAAACGTGCGTGAAAGCGAGCAGGCGCGTGGCCGGCCCGATGATCTCGCGCGCCGCCGCGAGATCGATCTCGCCTTCCCGGGTCATCGGGATGACTTTCAAGGCAGCCCCGGTCTGCTGGCACAGCATCTGCCAGGGCACGATGTTGGCGTGATGCTCGAGGTGGCTGATGACCACCTCGTCCCCGGGGCCGAGGCTGGAGCGGCCCCAGCTCTGCGCCACCAGGTTGATCGCCTCGGTGGTGCCGCGAGTGAAAATCACCTCGCGCTCGGAAGCAGCGTTGATGAATCGGCGCACCTTCTCGCGTGCGCCCTCGAAGGCGTCGGTGGCGCGCTGGCTCAGCTGGTGCACGCCGCGATGCACGTTGGCATGGTCGCGGCGGTAATACTCGGCTACCGCCTCGATGACCTGCACCGGGTGCTGGGAGGAGGCGGCGTTGTCGAGATAGGCGAGAGGCTTGTCGTGCACTTCCTGGTGCAGCACCGGGAAGTCCCGCCGCACCGCCGCGACGTCGAAGCGCGGCGCCGTCATGGTGGCCTCGTGGCTGGCAGCGCTCATGTGAACTCCCTGATCCGCTCGGCATCGGGCAGGCGCCCGACCACCAGCTGCTCGGCGTGGCGCCGCAGCGGGGCCAGCGGCATGCGCGCCAGCACCATGTCGGCAAAGGCAAAGGTCAACAGGCTGCGCGCGGTATCCTCGTCCACGCCGCGCGAGCGCAGGTAGAAAAGGGCGTTGGTGTCCAGCTGCCCGGTCGTGGCGCCGTGCGAGCATTTCACTTCGTCGGCGTAGATTTCCAGCTCCGGCTTGGTATCGACCTCGGCCTCGGCCGACAACAGCAGGTTGGCATTCGATTGCTGTGCATCCGTGCCTGCGGCACCCGGGCGGACAATGGCCTTGCCGTTGAACACTGCATGGCTCTTGCCGGTGAGCACGCCGCGGTAGAGCTCGTCGCTGGAGGTGCGCGGCACGGCATGGTCGACGCGGGTGTGATTGTCGATGTGCTGCCGGTCCTTCACCACGTACAGGCCGTTCATCTCGATGTGCGCGCCCGGTTCCACCAGGGCGGCATCGAGGTCCAGCCTGGCGATGCGCCCGCCGACCGCGAGGTTGTGGCTGACGAGGGTGGCGTCGCGCCCGACACGCGCGGCCAGTACGCCGAGATGAAAGGCGCCGGCTCCGCCCTCCTGCAGGCGGTAGTGCTCGATGCGGGCGCCGGCTTCCAGCGCCACCTCGGTCACCGCCAGGCTGAGCGACTCACCGGCCGCGGGACCGTAGTGTTCGATCAGGGTGGCGCGGCTGTTGGCGCCGGCGCGCACCAGCACGCGCGGGCAATCCAGCACCGGGGTCTCGGCGCCGCCGGCAAGAAACACCATGCGCAGCGGCTGCTCGAGTTCCAGTCCCGCTGCCAGGTCCACCAGCACGCCGTCCTGGAACAATGCCGTGGAGAGTGCGGCAAAACGGTGCCGCGCGGGATCCGCCACCGTGCCGAGCAGTTCCCGGCAGGCCGGGTGGCCGGCCACCACGGCCTCGGCCAGGGAAACGATGCCGACGCCCTCGGGCAACGCCTGCGTCGCGGCCAGCCGCCCGTTGACGAACACCAGTGTCGGGCACTCCAGCCCCTCGATCTCCGGCGTTGCGGGCACAGCCGCCACCGCGGGACCGAAGCTGCGCCGCGTCACCAGCTTGAGGTCGGTGTATTTCCAGTCCTCGTCGCGGCGCGTCGGGAAACCGGCGGCGCCAAAGGCGGCCAGGCATTCGCTGCGCCGCTGCTGCAGCCAGTCGGGCCCGCCGGCCGCGGCAGCGGCATGCCGGATCCACTCGGGCAGGGCAGGTGCCTGCTCGCTCTTCGCAGCGGTGGCAGTGCTCATGCTGCGTCCGCCCCCTCGCGCAGCCAGTCGTAGCCGCGCTCTTCCAGTTCCAGCGCCAGCTCACGCCCGCCGGTGCGCACGATGCGCCCGTTCGAGAGCACGTGCACGAAGTCGGGCACGATGTAGTCCAGCAGGCGCTGGTAGTGGGTCACCACCACCATGGAACGCTCCGGGGAACGCAGGCTGTTGACGCCGTTGGCGACCACCTTGAGCGCATCGATGTCGAGGCCGGAGTCGGTCTCGTCGAGGATCGCCAGCGCCGGCTCGAGCACCGCCATCTGCAGGATCTCGTTGCGCTTCTTCTCGCCGCCGGAGAAACCTTCGTTGACGCCGCGGTTGAGGAAGCTGTCACCCATCTGCATCAGTTTCATGCGTTCCTTCACCAGGGCCAGGAACTCGAAGGCGTCGAGCTCGGCCTCGCCGCGATGCTTGCGCACCGCGTTCAGCGCTGCCTTGAGCAGGTAGACGTTGTTCACGCCCGGGATCTCGACCGGGTACTGGAAGGCCAGGAACACGCCCTCGCGCGCGCGCTCCTCCGGGTCCAGTTCGAGCAGGTCCTGGTCGCGGTACGTCACGCTGCCCGCGGTGACCTCGATCTCGGCGCGCCCGGCGAGCACGCCGGCCAGGGTGCTCTTGCCGGAGCCGTTCGGCCCCATGATGGCGTGCACTTCACCGGCGCCGACTTCCAGGTCCAGCCCCTTGAGGATTTCGCGCTCTCCGGCGCGGGCGTGCAGATTCTTGATGCTCAGCATTGCTCTCTTCCTGTCCTGTCTTCTGTCAGCCGACCGCGCCTTCAAGGCTCACGCTCAGCAGGTTCTGGGCTTCAACGGCGAACTCCATCGGCAGCTCGCGGAACACGTCCTTGCAGAAGCCGTTGACGATCATGTTGACGGCGTCCTCTTCCGAGATGCCGCGCTGGCGGCAATAGAACAGCTGGTCCTCGCTGATCTTGGAGGTGGTCGCCTCGTGTTCCACCACGGCGCTGGGGTTGCCGATCTCCATGTAGGGAAAGGTATGCGCGCCGCAGTCGCTGCCCATGAGCAGCGAGTCGCACTGGGTGTGGTTGCGCGCGCCCTCGGCGCCCGGGAGGATCTTTACCAGGCCGCGGTAGGCGTTCTGGCCGCGGCCGGCGGAGATGCCCTTGGAGACGATGGTGCTCCTGGTGTTGCGGCCGATGTGGATCATCTTGGTGCCGGTGTCCGCCTGCTGCAGGTTGTTGGTCAGCGCCACGGAGTAAAACTCGCCCACCGAGTTGTCGCCGCGCAGGATGCAGCTGGGATATTTCCAGGTGATGGCCGAGCCGGTCTCCACCTGGGTCCAGGAGATCTTGGCATTGCGCCCGCGACAGTCGCCCCGCTTGGTGACGAAGTTGTAGATGCCGCCGACGCCGTTCTCGTCGCCGGGGTACCAGTTCTGCACCGTGGAGTACTTGATCTCGGCGTCGTCCTCGGCGATGAGCTCGACCACGGCGGCGTGCAGCTGGTTTTCGTCGCGCATCGGTGCCGTGCAGCCCTCGAGGTAGCTCACGTGGCTGCCTTCGTCGGCCACGATGAGGGTGCGCTCGAACTGGCCGGTGTTGGCGGCGTTGATGCGGAAATAAGTCGACAGCTCCATCGGGCAACGCACGCCTTTCGGGATGTAGACGAAAGAGCCGTCGGTGAACACGGCCGAGTTCAGGGCGGCGAAGAAGTTGTCGCCCGGCGGCACCACCGTGCCGAGGTACTTCTCCAGCAGCTCGGGGTACTCCTGCACCGCCTCGGAGAAGGGGCAGAAGATCACGCCGGCGTCCTTCAGCTTCTGCTTGAAGGTGGTGGCAACCGAGACGCTGTCGAATACCGCGTCGACGGCCACGCCGGCGAGCCGGGCGCGCTCGTGCAGCGGGATGCCGAGC
The DNA here is from genome assembly GCA_964413755.1 of uncultured Thioalkalivibrio sp. Classification (GTDB taxonomy): domain Bacteria; phylum Pseudomonadota; class Gammaproteobacteria; order Steroidobacterales; family XN24; genus XN24. The sequence continues at coordinate 8,954 of CAYPTW010000015.1, forward strand.
TTGTCGTAGGTCTCGAGCAGCTTCGGGTCGACCTCGTCCAGGCTCTTCGGGCCGTCGGTCTTCTTCTTCGGCGCCGAGTAGTAGGAAATCGCCTGGTAGTCGATGGGGGAGATCCGCACGTGCGCCCAGTTCGGCTCCGGCATGGTGAGCCAGTGCTCGAAGGCCCGCAGGCGCCACTGCAGCAGGAACTCCGGTTCCTTCTTCTTGTGCGAGATGAGGCGGATGACCGACTCGTCCAGGCCCGGCGGCACCGTATCGGACTCGATGTCCGTGACGAAGCCGTGCCGGTACTTCCGTGCAACGAGCTGTTCGACGTCTTGCTGTTCAGTTGCCATGTCTTGCTCCAGGCTGTCTTCAGCCGCGTTCCAGCCGCGCCGTCCTGCCCGGCGACGCGACAATCGTCCTAAGGTCTACGCGAGGCCGGTAGCCGGCCTGCATGTTCGCCAGCTCCGCGAGGCTGATCTCGTCGAGCGCCCGGCGGATCGCGACATTGATGCGCTGCCACGCGGTGCCGACCAGGCACGAGGCTTCCAGCTCGCAGCTGCCGTGCTCCACCGAGCACTCGGTCAGGGCCAACGGGCCCTCCAGCGCGTCGATGACTTCGGCCGCCGTGATCTCCGCGGCGGGCCGCGCCAGCAGGTAACCGCCTTGCGCGCCACGGTGCGAAGTCACCAGTCCGCCGCGCGTGAGCAGCTTGAGTATCTTGCTCACCGTGGCCGCCGGCAGGCCGGTCTGCTCGGCCACCTGGCTGGCGCTGTGCGGCACCTGGTCCGCTGCCGCCAGGTAGGCCAGCACCCCGGTGCCGTAGTCGGTCAATCGGCTCATTTTCAGCATCTTGCGCCTCGTCTCACCCGGTCCGGGCTCGAATGGGGACCATTTTAGTCCTGATTGCTCCGCGGGCCAACCCCGGGGCGGGAGAAACGGGGCTTTGTGGTAGCATGCGCGCTTTCTGAAGGGCGGTTCCCGCCCTGGTCCAGGATGCGCGAACAGGCGGCGGAGCAAGCGATGGAGCCCGGATGTCCCGGTGAGGACAACATCGTAGTGATCCGCGACCTGCACTATGCGCGCGGCCAGTCGATGGTGTTCGACGGGCTGGACCTGCAGATCCGGCGCGGCGGCGTTACAGCCATCATGGGTCCGAGCGGGACCGGCAAGACCACCCTGTTGCGCCTCATTACCGGCCAGGAGCGCCCCGATCGCGGCAGCATCCTTTTCGACGGCGAGGAAGTGACCTCGATGAGCCGCCGCGAGCTGTTCCGCATGCGCAAGCGCGTCGGCATGCTGTTCCAGAACGGCGCCCTGCTGACGGACCTCAGCGTCTACGACAACGTCGCTTTCCCCCTGCGCGAGCATACGCGCCTGCCGGAACGGCTGATCCGCCACATCGTGCTCACCAAGCTGCATGCCGTAGGCCTGCGCGGGGCGTGGCGGCTGATGCCCGCGCAGCTGTCCGGCGGCATGGCGCGCCGCGTCGCGCTGGCCCGCGCCATCGTCATGGACCCGGAGATCATCTACTACGACGAGCCTTTCGTGGGCCTGGACCCGATCTCCATGGGCGTCGTGGTGCGGCTGATACGCCGCATGAACGATGCCCTGGGGCTGACCAGCGTGGTCGTCACGCATGACGTGGACGAAGTCTCGAGCATCGCCGACTGCAGTTTCCTGCTATCGGAGGGACGCGTGGCGGCAGCCGGCACCCCGGCGCAACTGCGCGAACATCATTCCGAGACCGTCACCCAGTTCATGCAGGGGATGGCGGACGGGCCGGTGCCCTTCCATTACCCGGCGCCGGACTACGGCGAGCAGCTGCTCGCGCCGGATCGCGACTAGGGGCGGGCGTGGACCAACGGGAGATGCGTGGGCTGCGGCGCCTGTTGCGCGAGGTGGGGTACTCGCTGCAGGGGTTCTTCGGCACCTTCGGGGCCGGGCAGCTGTTCCTGCTGCGTATCCTGGCGGACCTGCCGTACGCGCTGGCGCGGCCGCGCCTGGTGATCAAGCAGGTCTACGTCGCCGGCGTGCAGTCGCTGGTGGTGATCATGCTGGCCGGGCTGTTCGTGGGCATGGTGCTGGCGCTGCAGGGTTACAACACCTTGTCGCGCTTCGGGGCGGAAGACACCATCGGCATGGTGGCCGCCCTCGGGCTGGTGCGCGAGCTCGGCCCGGTGGTCACGGCGCTGTTGTTCGCGGGGCGCGCCGGCACGGCGCTGTCTTCGGAGATCGGCCTGATGAAGGCCACCGACCAGCTGGCCGGCATGGAGATGATGGCCGTCGACCCCATCAAGCGGGTCGTGGCGCCGCGCTTTCTCGGCGGCGTGATCGCGCTGCCGATCCTGGCGCTGATTTTCAGTGCCATGGGTATTTTCGGCGCCTGGCTGGAGGCGGTGGTGATCCTCGGCGTCGACGAGGGCGCCTTCTGGGGCCAGATGCAGGCCCAGGTGGACCTGCGCGAGGACGTGATGTCCGGGGTCATCAAGAGCGTGTTCTTCGGCGTTGCCGCCAGCCTGCTGGCCGTGTTCGAGGGTTACAATTGCGTGCCGACCGCCGAGGGCGTGGGTCGCGCGACGACGCGCGCCGTGGTGCACACTTCGCTTACCGTGCTGGTCCTGAATTTCATGCTGACGGCCTGGCTGCTGGGAGGAAACTGAGAGATGCAACAGACGCGGGCGGTGGAACTCGGGACCGGATTGTTTGTCTTCATGGGCATACTGGCCCTGTTCTTCCTGACTACCCGGGTGACCACCTTCGACGCTTATGCCGGTGAGCAGGGCTACCAGTTGCAGGCGCGTTTCGACCAGATCGGTACGCTCAAGGTACGGGCGCCGGTGTCCATCTCGGGGGTCCAGATCGGGCGCGTGACGGCCATCGAGTTCGACACGGAGAGACTGGAGGCGGTGGTGACGATGCGCATCGGAGCGCGATACGACCAGATCCCGAGCGACTCGGACGCCAGCATCCTGACGGCCGGGATTCTCGGCGGCCAGTACATCGGCCTGCAGCCGGGTGGCGCCGAGGATTATTTTTCGGATGGCGACGAGATCCTGTTTACCCAGTCCGCCGTAGTGCTCGAGCAGCTGATCAGCAAGTACCTGTTCAGCCAGGCGGGCGGCGACGAATAGCCGAGAGAGAGACATGCAAGCAATGAGCAAGAGAATCACGCTGGCCCTGGCTGCGGCAGCCGCCATGGCGACGGCTCCGGCACTGGCGCAGACGGCGCCCGGCCCCGAGCAGGTCATTCGCGAAGCGTCCGAGCTGACCATGCAGGCCATCGATGGCCGCCGGGACGAGCTGAAGCAGGACCGCGCCGCACTGTTTGCCATCGTGGACGAGGTATTGCTGCCGCGCTGGGACAGGAGCGCCACGGGACAGGCCGTGATGGGGCGTTACTGGCGCGAGGCCACGCCGGAACAGCGCGAGGCCTTCATCGACGGGCTGTATCGCAAGCTGCTGGACAGCTACGGCGAAGGCATTCTCGAGTACAACTCGGACCAGCTGAAGATCACCGGCACGCGCGGTGATCCGGACAAGGGTCTGGCCGTGGTCGACTCGGAGGTCAAGCTGACCGATGGGACCGTGGTGCCGATCAGCTACCGGCTGCGCCTCCACGACGGCAGCTGGAAGGTCTTCGACGTCATCGTCGAGGGCATTTCCTATCTCACGACCTATCGCAACCAGTACGCCAGCGAGTTCCGCGCCAAGGGCATCGAGGTCGTGATCAACGAACTGCAGGCCTCGGCGCCAGGCAGCAGCAGCGGCTCTTGAACCGGCGCGCCAACGCACGATCCGCCGGCGGCGCGGGCGTCGCGTTTCACCCGCAAGGGGAGGGGCGCTTCCTGGTCGAGGGCGAGCTGGACTTCGACACCGCGGGTGCGGCCCTGGCGCGCAGCCGCCAGTTGTTCCGCGACTACTCGGTGATCGAACTCGATCTCTCGGGGGTGCGGCGCGCCGACAGTGCCGGGCTGGCGTTATTGCTGGAGTGGGTCAACTGGGCCCGCAACAGCGCAAGGGAAATCCAGTTCGACCACATTCCCGCGCAGCTCTTGGCGATCGCCCAGATCAGCGAGGTGGACGACATGCTCCACCGTGCGGAGCGATGGTCGGGCGAATGACGCCGCCCGCCCGGGTCACGGGTCGTCGTCGAACTCGAAGTCGAACTCTTCCTCGAGGCTGACTTCCCCGCGGATCTCGTACTCGACGCGCTGGCGATAGGCCTCGCGCATGAAGATGTACGGGTCGGGCGCCTCGTCCATCATCCGGTCCACCCGTAACAGGCGGTAGCGCAGGTCGATGAACTCCAGCGCCACCAGCTTGTCGCGCACGCTGCGGTTGTCGTCCAGGCGGTTCCAGATGATGTCCGTCTGGAAGCGGGCGTACCAGGCCAGGCCGCTGCGCGGCGTGTTCGGCCCGAGGAAGGGCACCACGAGGTAGGGGCCGGAGGGAATGCCCCATTTGCCGAAGGTCTGGTCGAAGCGGGCCTTGCTCTCTCCCAGGCCGTTGCGGCTGGCGGGGTCGAGCACGCCGCCGAGGCCGAACGTCGTGTTCATCAGGAAGCGGCCGGTCTGGCGCGCTGCCTCGCCCGGGTTGCCCTGCAACAGGTGGTTGATGACCCAGATTGGCGCCGAGAGATTGTCGAAGAAATTGCCCACGCCGGTCTTGACGGGATCCGGTATCACCCGGTCGTAACCGCGGGCGATCGGGCGCAGCAACACGCGGTCGGTGGCCTGGTTGAAGGCGAAGACCTTGCGGTTGAGCGGTTCCAGCGGGTCGTAATTGCTGCCGTCGTCCTGCTCCGCAGGGACCGAGGCACAACCGGCGGCACCCAGCAGGAGCAGCACCAGGACCAGCGGCCTTGCGGTGCGGCGCGCGCCCGCGAGGCCGCGCGCCGGGTGAGAAGCGGGGGGGCTGAGTCCTGGTTCCGTGTTCATTGTTCTTTCTTTTCGGTATCCGCGCGCCGGGCTCCGCGGCCTGCCAGGAATGGCTCAAGCTCCGCCATCCGCGCTTCGAAGCGCGCCCTTTGCCAGGGTTGCAGCCCCGGTTGCAGCAGGGCGAGGCGGAGCTTGTCCAGCGCCATCGGCAGGTCGCCGTTGAGCAGATGATACTCGGAGAGATAGAAAAGCGCCTCTGCAGGGAGCCCCGCCGCGTCGGCCGCATTGGCGATGAGGCGCACCTGGGCGGGCGTGGGACGCACGACGTTGAACAGGTCCAGCAGGACGGCGTGGGCGCGCTCGAAATTCCGCGTGCGCAGCAGGGCTTCCGCGTGCCGCACCACCAGCGGGCGGTTGCGCGGGAACAGCGCCGCGGCACGCTCGAACACGGCCAGGCCCTCGGCCTCGCGCCCCGCGAGGATCAGCGCCTCGCCCAGGGCCGTGTGAAACACCACCACGTTCTCGTCGGTGACAAGCAGGGGCTGCAGGACCTCGACCGCCGCCGGGTAACGCCCCGCCCGCAACAGCGCCAGGCCGTAGCCGTAAAGGTCCGCTGTCGCTTTTTCCTTGCTGGCGGCCAGCCGCGCCTCGAAGCGCGCCAGCGCTTCGTCCGAGGAACGCGCATTCAGCACGCGCACGCGTGCCTTCATGAGCGCGTAGCTGCGGCTCTCCCGCACCTCGGCCACCTGGGTGCGCTCGGCACGGTCGCGCGTCTCGGCCATGCGCGTGGTGGAAAGCGGATGGGTCTGGAGGAACTCGGGCAGGCGCGATCCCGGCAAGGCGGCCTGGCGCGACAGGACCTCGAAAAACGAAGGCATGCCCATGGGGTCGAACCCGGCCCGGGCCAGGTACTCCAGGCCGACGCGGTCGGCTTCGTACTCGTTGGCGCGGGTGTAGTTGATCTGCTCCTGCATGGCGAGGCCCTGGGCGCTGGCGATCGCGGCAGGGATCACATCGCCGCCGGCGCCGAGCAGGATGGCGGCGAGAATGGCGGCCGTGGCCAGGATGCCCGTCTTGCCGGTGCCCTGGATCCGGCGCGCGATATGGTTCTGGCTGACGTGGGCGATCTCATGTGCCAGCACGCCGGCCAGTTCGCTTTCGCTGCGTGTGGCGGTGATCAGCCCGGTGTTGATGCCGATGTAGCCGCCGGGGAGGGCGAAAGCATTGATCTCGTCCTCGTTCACGACGAAGAAGGAGAACGTGTGTTCGCCGTCGTGGGCATGCGGCGCGATGCGCCGGCCCAGGTCGGTGATGTACTCGGCGATCTCCGGGTCCTCGAGCACGACCCCCTGTTCCCGCAGCTGGCGCAGCACCGTGCGCCCGATCGCCTCCGCCTGGCTGCGCGTGAACACGGTGTCCGCCGGGCTGCCGATGTCCGGCAGGTCCCAACGCGGCTCAGCGCCTGCGACGGCGGTCAACAGGCATGCAGTCAGCAGGATGGAGAGTCGTTTCAGCATCAGGATTCCGGAGCGGGCGCGCACGGCCTTGCCTAGCATAGGACAGGCAGGCCGGCCGGGCGGTTCCCGGCCCTAAAGCGATTCCGAGGCAAAGTCCGCCAGCCGCGAGCGCTCACCGCGCATGAGGGTCACGTGGCCGGCATGCGGCCAGCCCCTGAACCTGTTCACCACGTAGGTCAGGCCGGACGTGGTCTCGGTCAGGTAGGGCGTGTCGATCTGCGAAACGTTGCCCAGGCACACCACCTTGGTGCCCGGCCCGGCACGCGTGATGAGCGCCTTCATCTGCTTCGGCGTGAGGTTCTGAGCCTCGTCTATGATGATGAAACGATTGAGGAAAGTGCGCCCGCGCATGAAGTTGAGGGAGCGGATCTTGATGCGGCTGCGCAACAGGTCCTGGGTGGCGGCACGGCCCCATTCCCCACCCTCCTGGCTTTGTGTCAGGACCTCCAGGTTGTCCATCAGGGCCCCCATCCAGGGCTCCATCTTCTCTTCCTCGGTGCCCGGCAGGAAGCCGATGTCCTCGCCCAGGGGCACCGTGACGCGCGTCATGATGATTTCGCGGAAACGCCCCTGGTCCATGGTCTGGGCGAGCGCGGCGGCAAGCGTGAGCAGGGTCTTGCCGGTGCCGGCGGGGCCGAGCACGGTGACGAAATCCACGCTCTCCGACATGAGCAGGTTGAGGGCGAAGTTCTGCTCGCGGTTGCGCGCGGTCACGCCCCATACGGTGTTGCGGCCGCGGTAGCTCTGCGCCAGCTCGATCACTGCGCTGTTGCCGTCGGTTTCGCGCACGATCGCCTCGAACTGGCTGTCGTCATCGAGATAAATGAACTCGTTGACCTGCCAGTGGGGGACGCGCTCGCCGCTCACCCGGTAGAAGGTCCGGCCGTCCTCCTTCCAGGAGTCCATCGCCTTGCTGTGCGCTTCCCAGAAGTCGGGCGCGAGTGCTTCCGCACCGCCGTAGAGGAGGTCGGCATCCTCCAGCGTGCGATCGTTGAAATAGTCCTCGGCATGCACGCCGAGGATGGTCGCCTTGATGCGCAGGTTGATGTCCTTGGAGACCAGCGTCACCCGTGCGTCGGGGTGCGCCTCCTGCAGCATCAGGCAGTTCTCGAGAATGGAGTTGTCGGCGCGGCTTCCCGGCAAGGTATCGGGCAACAACGACTGGTTGGGGCGGGTCTGGAAGAACAGCCGCCCGGGCCGCCGGTTGCCGGACCCGTTCAGGCGGTGCTCGCCGGGGATCTCGATGCCGTGGTCGATGTGCTGCTTGTCCGCGCCGTGGATCATCTGGTCGACGAACCGGCTCACCTGGCGCACGTTGCGTGCCGCCTCCGACATGCCTTTCTTGTTCGCGTCGAGTTCCTCGAGCACCACCATGGGCAGGTGGATGTCGTGCTCGTCGAAACGGAACAGGGCGCTGGGGTCGTGCATCAGCACGTTCGTATCCAGCACGAAGACGCGTCGCGTGTCTTCCGGTGTGCTCAAGGGGATTCCTCCCTCGCGGGACGGTGGCTCTTGCAAGTGCAGCGTCGGGTCAAAGGGCCTTTACGGCCTCCAGCACTGTCTCGACGTGGCCGGGCACTTTCACCTTGCGCCACTCCTGGCGCAGTACGCCCTTCTCGTCGATGAGGAAGGTGCTGCGCTCGACGCCCATGTGCTTGCGGCCGTACATGTTCTTCTCTTTCATCACAGCGAAGATATTGCACAGCGTCTCATCGGGATCGGACAGGAGATCGAAGGGGAACTCGTACTTGGCCTTGAACTTCTCGTGCGAGGCCACGCTGTCGCGGGACACGCCGACGATCTCGGCGCCGGCCTTCTGGAACGACTTGTAGTGATCCCTGAAACCCTGGCCCTCGGTGGTGCAGCCGGGCGTGTTGTCCTTCGGATAGAAGTAGATCACGAGCTTGCGTCCCTTGAAGTCCGCCAGTCCGAGTTCCTTGTCGCCGGTGGCGGGGAGCTTGAACGCGGGTACCTTCTTGCCGATGACGGCGTTGGCCATGTGGGGTTCCTCCTGGTTCTTCAGCCCTTCACGGGCTCCATGATGGCGTCGAGGTTGAGATGGTCGCAGAAGTCCATGAACTCGTCGCGCAGCGCGGAAATCTGCAGGTTGCCCGGGATGTTGACGGTCATCTGCACCGAGAACATGGGTGCGCCGGTATGCGCGGCGGAGTAGCTGCGGGTCGCCATTTCCGCAATGTCGATGTCGCGGCTGGCGAAAAAGCTGGCGAGGTTGTAGACGATGCCGGGCTGGTCGAGGCACACCACGTCGATCGCGTAGGGCAGCATGTCCGCGCGCGGCGCACGTTCCTCGGTGCGGCGCATGGACAGTGCGAGCCCGGAGCTCTCCTCCACCTTCTTCAGCTCGGATTCCAGCTTGGCCAGGGTGTGCCAGCTGCCGCTCACCAGCAGCAGCATGGCGAACTCGGAGCCGAGCGCGATCATGCGGCTGTCGAGTATGTTGCCGCCGCAATCCAGCACGGCGCGCGTAAGGTCGTGAACGACGCCGGAGCGATCGCCGCCGACCGCGGAGATGACAACAAGTTGCTTCAATGGCTGGGTTCCGGACACGGGAGGGGTCGCAGGGTGGTAGTGAGGCCAGTTTACCCGCATCGGTGACAGCTGCGAAGAGCGCGCAGGCCCAGGTCCGGTCTGCTTGCTGCTGCCGCGGTCCGCCGATACCATCGTCGGCTGAGTTTATCTGGCGCTCTGCGCCCCGGAGAAAGCCGATGTTCGGCGGCAGCATCGTGGCCCTGGTCACGCCCATGCACGAGGACGGCAGTCTCGATCTCGATGCCCTGGGCCGCCTGGTGGACTTCCACGTCGAGGCCGGGACCTCGGCGGTCGTGATCGCCGGCACGACCGGGGAGTCGCCCTGCGTCTCCGCGGCCGAACTGGACTCCATGTTGCGGGCGGCGGGCGAGGCCGCGGCCGGCCGGATCGGTGTCATTGCCGGCACCGGAAGCAATTCGACGGCGCATGCAGTCGAGCTCACGGGCACGGCGGCCCGCGCCGGGGCCGCGGCGGCGCTGGTGGTGACGCCCTATTACAACAAGCCGACCCAGCAGGGACTGTTCCTGCATTACCGCGCAGTGGCGCGCGAGGGCGGCCTGCCGGTGATCCTGTATAACGTGCCCGGGCGCACCGCCTGCGACCTGCTGCCCGAGACCGTGGCGCGCCTGGCGGAAGTGGAGGGGATTGTCGCCATCAAGGAAGCGGTGCCCGGTACGGAGCGGGTCACGCGCCTGCGCGAGCTGCTGGGCGAGAAGCTCGATCTCTTGAGCGGTGACGACGCCACGGCGATGGACTTCCTGCTGTCCGGTGGCGACGGCGTCATCAGCGTCACTGCGAACGTGGCGCCGCGGCTCATGCACGGCATGGTGGAGGCCGCCCGGCATGGCGAACCACGCAAGGCGGCGTCCCTGAATGACCGCCTGACCGGCCTGCATCGGGCCCTGTTCGTCGAACCCAACCCGATCCCTGTAAAATGGGCCGTCATGCACATGGGGCTCATCGGCGCCGGGATCAGGCTGCCATTGACGCCCCTCGACCCGGTTCATTACGACGAGGTGCGGGCAGCGATGCTCCGTGCCGGAGTGGAATACAAGCCTTGAAATCCCTGCTGCGAGGCTTCGGCCTGATACTGCTCTGCCTGGCAACCGCCGGCTGCGCCCTGCGCTCCGCCTGCGAGCCCGCCCCCTACATGGATGCGCGTGCCCGTTCGGCCCTCGTCATCCCGGAGGGCCTGGACTCGCCTGACCGGCGCGCGGCGCTGAGCGTGCCGGCGGCTGGCGCGGTAAGCGGTCGGCTGGCCGACGACCCGAACAACTGCATCATCGAGCCGCCGCCCTTCAAGGCGGACGGCAGCCCGGCAAGTCCCGCCGGGGCGATTGCGCCGGCGGCGGTGACGCCGGGTCCGGGCGGGGCTTCCGGCGGCGTGGCCGCATTCCTCGAGAGCTGGGCCGGGACCTGGAACGAGCGCGACGCGGACGCCTGGCTGGGGCTGTACGCTGCGGACTATGCGCCGCAGGGTTACGCCGGGCCCGAGGAGTGGCGCGCCGAGCAACGCGGGCGTTTCCAGCTTCCGGCTGCGACGCGAATCGACATGGACACGCTCGAGATCGAGGAAACCGCCGACGGCATCGTGCGCGCACGCTTCGTGCAGCGCTTCGGCCAGCCGCCCGAGGAGCGTGCGGTGCGCAAGGAACTGGTACTGCTGCCCTTGAGCGGCGGTTCCTGGCGCATCATCGGCGAACGGATTCTCACCCTGCTTTGAGCCGGCCGCGTGTTGCCGGGCCCCGCAGCACGGCACTTCATTGAATGCAGACCCCGGGTAGGGTACATTTCCCGCCCCCTCGGGCCGCACCCGGGGCCGGACGGAGAGGTGGCCGAGCGGTCGAAGGCGCTTGCTTGGAAAGCAAGTTTAGGGTAACCCCCTAACGCGGGTTCGAATCCCGCCCTCTCCGCCACTCTAAAACCCGGTGTTTACGCGGATTCGAACCCGCGTTAGTCATACATCCTGGGTTCGAAGCCGAGGCCGGCAGCGCCGGCCGAGACGGCGCCCGCCAGGGCGCCCCATCCCGCCCTCTCAGACCGGCGCGGGCGCATGGGGCCGGACTCATCTAGAATCCCCAGCCAGGAACCCGCGACAGCGAGGGTTCGCACGGGGGGCTGGGTGACCATTTCCAGATGAGCGAAGCATCGCACCAGGCGACTGTCATGGTGGTCGACGACATGCCGGCCAACCTCGCCATGCTGCAGGACATTCTCGGCGACGCGGGCTACCGCGTAGCCGTCTTTCACAGCGGGCGAGAGGCGCTCGAGCAGGCGCACGAAGTAGATCCCGACCTGGTCATGCTGGACCTGGTGATGCCTGACATCGACGGGATCGAGGTGTGCCGCAGGCTCAAGGCCGACGAACACTTGTGCGCAGTACCCGTGATCTTCATCAGCGCGCTGGATGACGTGGCGAGCAAGATGCGCGCCTTCGAGCACGGCGCGGTGGACTACGTCTCCAAGCCGTTCGAAGAGGAGGAGATCCTGGCGCGCGTCAGGACCCAGCTCGAGCTGCGCGTGGCGCAGCGCGACCTGCAGAGACAGCGCAAGGAGCTGGAACGTGCCGTCGACCAGCGTACGGCGCAGCTCTTGCACGCCCAGCGGATCGCGCGCATCGGCGCCTGGACCATAGATATCGAGCGCGACCGCATCGAGTGGATCGGGGACACGTATCGCATGTTCGGCATGCCGGATCGCTCGCCCGTCAGCTTCACGCAGTCCATCTGTAACGTCCATCCCGCGGATCGTGCCCGCGTGGAGCAAGCATGGCAGGACGCGCTGGCGGGCAGGACGCCCCATTACGCGGTGACCTACCGGGTCATGGCCGACGGGAGGGAGACCTGGATCGACGAACGCGCCGAGCTGCAGCGGGACCCCTCGGGTAGACCGGTCCGGGCGCTGGGCACCGTGCAGGACATTTCCTCGCACAAGGCCTACGAGTCCGCGCTCAAGCTGCAGCAGGAGCGCCTGGACGCGGCATTACGCGCGGCCAACGCCGGCGCCTGGGAATGGAATCTTGCCGAGACTCGCGTACGCACCAGCAAGCGTTGGGCGCGCATGCTCGGTTACACCGCCGAGAAACTGCAGGAGCTGACGGCTGCTGGCTGGGAGGGCATCGCGCATCCGGACGACACGCGGCGCGTATGGCGCGCCATGCAGCGCTACATCGCCGGCGAGATGCCGGCCTTCGAGGTGGAACACCGCTTGCGTAACGCGCGCGGCGGGTGGACCTGGGTGCGCAGCGTCGGGCGCGCGGTAAAGAAGGATGCGGCAGGGCGCGTCAAGACGATCGCCGGTATCGACGTGGACATCACCCAGCACAAGGAACAGGAAGCGAAGCTGGCGTTCGTGGCCAGCCATGACGAGCTCACGGGGCTGCCCAACCGCAAGGCGTTCACCCAGCACCTGGCCGAGGCCATGGAAGCCTGCGCGGAGCCGGGGCAACACGTTGCGGTCGCCTATATCGACCTCGACGGGCTGGCGGAATTCAACGACCGCCGCGGGCGCGCCTGTGGTGACCAGCTGATCGCGGAGCTGGCAGCACGACTGGTGGCCTTCTGCGGTGAGGGCGACGTGGCCCGTGCAGGCGGCGACGAGTTCGCCTGTATTCTGCGCACGCCAGGGCAGGGGGATGAGCTGCCCGCCGCGCTGGAACGGCTCATGGCGGAAGTCACCGCGCCGGTGGAGGTCGAGGGCGAGAAAAGCTTCGTCACCGCCAGCGTCGGCGTGGCCGAGTATCCGCCCCAGGGCGGCATCGATGCGGAACAGCTCATCCGCCAGGCGGACCAGGCGATGTACCAGTCGAAGCTCTCGGGCAAGAACCGCTACACCTTCTTCGATGCGGCGCGAGATGAGAGCACCCGCGAGTACCGCGCGCAGATCGAGGAGATTCGTCGCGGACTGCAGGCAGGCGAGTTCGTGTTGTATTACCAGCCCAAGGTCAACATGCGCTCCGGTGAAGTGCTCGGCTTCGAGGCCCTGCTGCGCTGGCTTCATCCGCAGCGCGGGGTGTTGCGTCCGGAGGCGTTCATATCGCTGCTCGAGGGTCATCCCCTGGTGCTGGACCTTGGCGAGAGAGTGGTTGCACAGGCGCTGGCGCAACTTGCCGCATGGAAACGCATGGGCGTGGATACCCGGGTGAGCGTCAATGTCACCAGCCTCGAGCTGCATGATCCGGATTTCCTCAGCCGACTGGAGGCGCAGCTGTCGGCACAATCCTCGGTCGCGCCGGGGCAACTCGAGGTCGAGGTCGTCGAGACGGGTGAAATGGGCGACCTGGACCGCGTGGCCGGATTGGTGGAGCGCCTGCGTGAGCGGGATGTCGGTGTGGCGCTGGATGATTTCGGCACGGGCTTCTCGTCGCTGACCTTCCTCAAGCGCCTGGCTGCCGGGACCATCAAGATCGACCAGAGCTTCGTGCGCGACCTGCTCGACGATGCCGAGCACGCCGTGATCATCGACAGCATCCGCGGGCTGGCGCAGAGCTTCGGTCGCCAGCTGATTGCCGAGGGCGTGGAGACGGAAGTACACGGCCGCTTGATGCTGGAGCTGGGGTGCGAGTTCGGCCAGGGCTACGCCATAGCTCACCCCATGCCGGCAGCGGAGGTGGCACCGTGGCTGGCCCGGTGGCAGCCGCCCGAATCGTGGCGCGAGAGCGCCGCCCTGCCGCGTGACCGCGTGAAGGAACTGTTCGCGGAGCTGGGCCACCGCGCGTGGCGCAATGCGCTGCGTCGCTACATCACCGGTACGCTGAAGACGCCGCCGGATATGGATCCGAATGCGTGCAAGGTGGGCCAGTGGTTCAACAACCCGAAAGCCGTGGCCGAGCTGGGCGAGTGGGAGCAGTTTCGCGCCGCCCGGGAGCTGCACCTGGAGTGCCACGCCACGGCGGAGCACGCGGCGGCCCTGGCGAGCGGGGGGCGGTGTGAGGAAAGCGGGGTGGCGCTGGAGCAGACGCTGGAGCTGAGCAACCAGGTGCTCGATCTCCTGAAAGCCTTGCGCAAAAGGCCCTGAAGCGCCTTTCCGGTTCGTGCCGGAAGAAACCGGGCGCAGAGCGGAAGCGCACCAGAGTGACGGGCATCACGGTTCCGCGGGGCCGTTACGCACTAGCATCTACGGCGTATTGATCGTCTTCGGAGCCGCCCATGAGCAAGAGGGTGCGCCAGCAAAGCACGCCTTTGGATCCTGTTGCGCCGGGACAGCTCGAGATCGCGAAGCTGGCTCGTCGTGCACCGCCGGAGGCGTCGAGTCAAGCCGGCGCGCAAGAATCCCGTGCGGCCGTCGTGCGCGTCAGTGTCTGGCTCGACCGGGCGCGCCTCGATGTCGCCGACGATCCGATGATGTTTCGCCTGAAAATGGCCCTCATACAGGGCCTGAGGCGGCGCTTTCGCTATTCCGTCATCGAGATCGACGACGTAGCTCCGGGAGAGCACTGCGAGGGCAGCATGCGCGTCGAGACGGATCCGCCCGGCACGGACACGGAGGCTCGCGCCGCTGCCGTGGTCCGACGGGTCCTGCGCTGGAGGCGCTGGGCCGCCTGAGAGGCGTTGCAAGACGCCGGCTGAGGCCGCCCGCAGTGGCCGTGCCGGCGCTGCAGCGGTGAGGTCCGGTCCATTTGCCATCTCCTCCGGTGGCAGCTACGCTCATTCTCACGCCCGGCCGGGCGCACCCTTTGCCCCGTGTCACCCGGGGACGTGGCGCCCACGCATGCAGCCTGGAACCCAATGCTAGCCACCATCGTACCTCTCAGCGCACTGTTTTCCGGCGTCGCCGTGTTGTTGCTCGGCAGCGGCCTGCTGGGCACCCTGCTGGGCGTGCGCGGCACGCTCGAAGGGTTCGGCGACCAGGTGCTCGGGCTCATCATGTCGGCGTATTTCGTCGGCTTTTTCTTCGGTACCTTCATCGCGCCGAGTGCCATTCGGCGCATGGGCCATATTCGCTCATTCTCCTTTTTCGGCGCGCTCTTCACCTGCACCGTGTTGCTGCATGCCATCTGGGTGACGCCGCTGGCGTGGGGCATGCTGCGCGTCGGTACCGGCGTCGCCGTGGTCGGCCTGTACACGGTGATCGAGAGCTGGCTGAACGCAACGGTCGACGGGCCGCAGCGCGGCCGCGTCTTTGCCGTCTACATGGCCATCAACCTGGTGGCGCTCGCCATCGGGCAACAGTTGCTGCGCATCGCGTCGCCCGAGTCCTTCGCGCTGTTCTCGGTGGCGGCGATCCTGGTATGCGCCGCCATGCTGCCCGTGACGGCGACCCGCATGGCCCAGCCGGTACTGCACGAGGCGCAACGGCTCGGTGTCCGGCGCATGTTTCGCCTCGCGCCCGCAGCATCCGTCGGTGCGCTGATCTCCGGGCTGACCGTGGGCGTGTTCTGGGGGCTCGGCCCGGTGTATGCCGGACGCCTCGGGCTGGATACCGCCGGCATCGCCATGTTCATGACCGTCACGATCGTCGGCGGCGCGCTTTTGCAATGGCCGATCGGCCGCTTTTCCGACAGCGGCGACCGGCGCAAGACACTGGTCGCAGCCTGCCTCGGTGCAGCGCTCATGGCGGGGATCGCCATGGTGCTGCCGGAGTCTTCAACTATCGGTTTCTACGGCGCCTTCTTCTTCTATGGCGGGCTGGCGTTCGCCGTATACCCGGTCGCCGTGGCGCACCTGCTCGACCACGTTGATCCGTCCGAGGTATTGCCGGCGTGCAGCACCGTGCTGCTGCTGCATGGCGTCGGTGCCGCCATCGGCCCGGCGGTGGCCGGCTTCATGATGGCGCAACTCGGCCCGGCGGCATTTCCGGGGGCGTTGCTGTTGCTTCAGCTTTCGCTCGGCCTGTACGTGCTGGCGCGGGTGTCGCTACGCGGCCGCCGGATCTCCACTACGGAGAGTCATTTCCATCCCATGCTGCGCACCACGCCGACGGCAATGGAACTGTTGCCGGAAGCGGAACCCGCGCTGGAAGCGGCGGCGGCTGCAGCCGAGGAGGAGGCTGCGGCGGATCCGGCGGCTCAGGGCGCCGAACGCCAGCCGAGGTAGAGGCCAAAGTCCGGCGTGGTATCGGTGCGAAGATTCTGGATCATCGCCAGCTCCACCAGGCTGCCGCCCTGCAGCCGCATGCCGAAGCCGCTGCTCAGCTGGATGCCGCCTTCGCCGAGTGCGCGCAGCGCCGAATCGTACATGGCGGTATGCATGTCGAGCTGCATGCCGGCCTCGAAGCGCGGCGTCATGCGCCAGCGAAAGCCGGCGGACGCGATGCCCACGAAGTCTTCCCGCAACGCGTCGAGCACATCCGATCGCCCGAGCCACATGCCGCCCAGCGACCAGGCCAGCGACACGTTCCAGTCCTCGAGGGAGCGATGGTCGCTGGAGAGCAGCTGTAGCGAAAGGTCGGTGCTGCCACTGCCGAGCAGCCGGTCGCTGGAACCTGTCGGCAGCTTGACACCGCCGCGCAACACCAGGCTGCGCCTGCCGGGGCCCCCATCGCGCAGGTGCCAGTCGAGGTCGAGCCGCACGTCGCCGAGACCGCGTGCGGACTCGCGCCGGGAGACCAGTTCCGTGCCGTCACGCACGTAGCTCAGCTCGAGCTGGTTGTTCTCGAAGCCGTTGCGGCGCTCGTTGGACAATCCCCACAGGTCGTGCCAGTCGATGATGAAGCCGTCCATGAACCCGCTGCTGTGCGCCACCAGCGGCACGGTGGCGGCGAGCTCCAGTTGGGGGCGCAAGCCGCGGGAGACGGTGAGGGCGGTGCGGTAGGTCTCACCGTCCAGGACGATGCGCTCCGTGCCGGCGTCGCCTTCCTGGATGGAGTTGTTGTTCAGTCGCAGGGCGAGATCCCAGCGCCACTCGCCGGCCGCGACCCGGGCACGCTCGCCCGGCGCGGGCGCAGCATGGAGCTGGATCAGTGGATGTTCGTTGTGGACGTTGAACAGGACCTCCTGCGCCGCGGCGGGGCCGGCAGCAGCCAAGAGGAGTATCAGCGGGTACAATTTGCGGCTGGACGGACGGGTGAGATGCACATTCATGATTGCGGCACTTTGTAGCGCATCGACTTCTGGAAAGCCATGGTGGCGGCGCGCGTGCCTGCTGTGGGCGCTCGCGACAGCCCTGCTGGGCGGCGTGCCCGGTGCAGCCATGGCGCTGGCGCCGTCCTCCTTCAGCGGCAGTGCGCTCGGCGCCGGGGCGATGGAGGAGGGGCCAGACCGCGCCGGCCTGCGGCGCGACACTGCGTTCCTGCTTTCTTACCAGGTCGGTACCGTCGCGGTGCTTTATACGCTGCCCGAGAGCGTCACCAACTGGACTGAAGAGCAGAAGTCCGAGTACAGCCTCGAGACCTGGTGGAAGAATGTGCGCAGCCCGCAGTGGGACAGCGACGACTTCTACCTGAACTACGTGCTGCATCCCTACTGGGGCGGCGCCTATTATGTGCGCGCCCGGGAGCGCGGTTACGACGAACGCAGTTCCTTCTGGTATGCCTTCGCCATGTCGTCGGCGTTCGAGTTCGGTGTCGAGGCCCTGTTCGAAGAGCCTTCCATCCAGGACGTCATCGTCACGCCGGTGGCGGGCGCCATTGTGGGTGAATACTTCATGCACCTTCGCTCACGCACGCAGGCACTGTATGCCCCCGGCGAGCCCATGTCCTTCCGCCATCGCGCGCTGCTGGCGCTGACCGATCCGATCGGCGCCATCAACCGCCGGGTCGAGTCCTGGCTCGGCCTCGATGAAGGACACGCAACCTTCCGCCCTTACCTGAGCACCACTTCCCGGAATCTCGCGGCCCGCTACGACGGCGACCGCGGGTTCGAGGAGACGGTTTACGGCATTCGGCTTTATTACCGCTGGTAAGGGCCCCCGGACGAATTGATATGGCGCAGGGGCCGCCGGGCTCTGGCTTCGGCACGTGATCCGTGAGCATAATCGGGCGTGCTGCAATGCGACGAAAGACCGGAGCCCTCATGAGCAAGCCCAGATACGAGACCCTGCAAGTCCACGCAGGCCAGTCGCCTGCCTCGGGGACGCATTCCCGCGCGGTGCCCATTCACCAGACCACCTCCTTCACCTTCACCGACGCCGACCACGGCGCGCGCCTGTTCGCGCTGCAGGAATTCGGCAACATTTACACCCGCATCATGAACCCGACGACGGACGTGTTCGAGCAGCGCGTCGCGGCGCTCGAGGGCGGGGTGGCGGCCCTGGCGACGGCGAGCGGCCAGTCGGCGCAGTTCCTCGCGCTGACGACGCTGGCGGAGGCCGGTGACAACATCGTCTCGGGCAGCAGTCTCTACGGCGGCACCTGGAACCAGTTCAAGGTGCAGTTTCCCCGCATCGGCATCGACGTGCGCTTCGTGGCGACGGACGACTTCGACGCCTGGGAGGCGGCCATCGACGAGCGCACCCGCGCCCTGTACGTGGAAAGCATCGGCAACCCCGGTTTCGAAGTGCCCGAGTTCCGCCGCCTGGCCGAGATCGCGCGCAAGCACGGCCTGCCGCTGGTCGTCGACAATACTTTCGGCTGCGCCGGCTACCTGGTGCGGCCCATCGATCACGGCGCCGACATCGTGGTGCAGTCGGCAACCAAGTGGATCGGCGGGCATGGCACCTCCATCGGCGGCGTCATCGTGGACGCCGGCCGCTTTGACTGGTTTGGCGAGCGCTTCAAGACCTTCCACACGCCGTCGCCCGGCTACCACGGGCTGAATTTCGCCGAGGTGTTCGGCCCCGAAGGCCCGTTCGGCAACATCGCTTTCATCATCCGGGCGCGCGTCGAGGGATTGCGCGACTGGGGGCCGGCGATGTCGCCCTTCAATGCGTTCATGTTCCTGCAGGGACTGGAGACCTTGTCCCTGCGCGTACAGCGGCATTGCGACAACGCGCTCGAGCTGGCGCACTGGCTGGAAGGGCAACCGCAGGTGGAGCGCGTGAACTATCTCGGCCTGGCCAGCCATCCGTTCCACCAGCGCGCGCGCGAGTACCTCGAGCACGGCTTCGGCGCGGTGCTGACCTTCGGCATCAAGGGCGGCCTGGAGGCCGGCAAGCGCTTCATCAACTCCGTCGAGCTTGCCAGCCATCTTGCCAACGTCGGGGACGCCAAGACCCTGGTGATCCATCCCGCGAGCACGACACACCAGCAACTGTCCGAGGCCGAGCAGCACGCCGCCGGCGTGACGCCTGACCTGGTGCGCGTGTCGGTCGGCATCGAGCACATCGAGGACATCAAGGCGGACTTTGCCCAGGCTTTTGCCAGGGTGGCGGCGGGAGACTGATGAGCGATTCGAGCCCGCGTACATCGGGCCCGGTCTCGCGGGAAACCCGCGCCTGGCGCCCGGCAGGGCCGTTTCATCTCGAGAGCGGCGCCACGTTGCCGGAAGTCCAGGTAGCGTATCGGACCTGGGGTGAACTCGCGCCCGACGGCGGCAACGCGGTGCTGGTGTGTCATGCGCTGACGGGCTCGGCAGACGCGGATGCATGGTGGGGCGGCCTGTTCGGTGCCGGCAAGGCGCTGGACCCGGCGCGGGATTTCATCGTCTGCAGCAATGTGCTGGCCGGATGCTACGGCACGAGCGGGCCGATCCAGGCGCATCCCGAGGACGGCGAGCCCTGGGGCAGCCGTTTCCCCGAGGTCACCATCCGCGACATGGTGCGCCTGCAGGCGCTGCTGCTGGATCATCTCGGCGTGGAGCGGCTGAAACTGGTGCTCGGCCCCTCGCTGGGCGGTATGCAGGTGCTGGAGTGGGCCGCCACCTTCCCCGGCCGGGTGCAGGCCATGGCGCCGATCGGCGTGTCCGGTCGTCACTCGGCGTGGTGCATCTCCATCGGCGAGGCCCAGCGTCGCGCCATCTGCCTCGATCCGGACTGGCGCGATGGTCGCTACGCCCTCGACAGGCCGCCCCGGCATGGGCTCGCGGTGGCGCGCATGATGGCCATGGTGAGCTACCGCAGCTGGGAGAACTTCGAGGCGCGTTTCGGCCGCAAGACGCAGGACTGGGACGGCCGCTTCGCGGCGGCTTCCTACCTGGACTACCAGGGTGAGAAGCTCTACCGGCGCTTCGATGCCAACACCTACGTGCGACTCACCCAGGCCATGGACAGCCATGACCTCGCCCGCGGCCGGGGCGAATATGCAGACGTCCTGGGCCGGATCGACATCCCCGCCCTGGTGGTATCGGTGGACTCCGACGTGCTCTATCCGCCGCACGAGCAGCGCGAGCTGGCGGGCCTGCTGCCGCGGGCGCACTACGAGGTGCTGCACACTCCCGCGGGGCATGACGGCTTTCTCATCGAGACCGACGCGCTGAGCGAAATGATCCTGCGTTTCATGCAGGGCTGACGCGCGCGCAGGGACGCGGTATCTTTCACCGCTCGGCATAACACTTGGAGATTACTCATGCGGCACCTCCTGGTCCTGCTCATGGTCGTGTTTACGGTGTCATGGTCCCCGGCTTACGCGAACGAGCTGAAGCCGCTGGATGCGGACACGCTGTGGGAACTCAAGCGCCTCTCCAGTCCCGCCATTTCACCGGACGGCAGCCAGGTGGTGCTGGCGGTGACGCGCTACGAAATGAAGGACGACAAGGGCATCACCAACCTCTGGCTGGTGGCCACGGACGGTAGCGGCGCGCGCCAGCTGACCACGCATTCCGGCAATGACTCCAGCCCGGCGTGGAGCCCGGATGGGCGGCACATCGCCTTCATCTCGAAGCGCGGTGACGATGAGCAGAGCCAGGTCTATGTCATTCCCACGGGAGGCGGCGAAGCGCGTGCCGTGACATCGGTACCGACCGGCGCCAGTGCGCCGATGTGGTTTCCCGACTCCAGCGAGATCGCTTTCATCAGCCAGGTCTTCGAGGATGCTGCGGACTGGGAGGAAATGGCGACACGCCTGAAAGAGGAAAAAGACAGCAAGGTCTCGGCCCGTGCCTGGGACCAGGCGCCGATCCGTTACTGGGACCGCTGGCACGACGAGCGCAAGCCGCATCTCTACCGGGTAGCGATCGACGGCGGCGAGGTGCGGCCGATTACGCCGGGTTCCGGCGTCCACCTGCCGATCAGCGTGGCCGGCACCGGCAGCTATGACATCTCGCCGGACGGCGAGCAGGTCGCGCTCGTGGCGGACTCGGACACGACCGGCACGGCATCCAATCCCGATATCTACGTGCTCCCGGCCGCGGGCGGCGCAGCGGTCAATCTCACGCCCGCCAACCCGGCGCCGGATTTCGCCCCCGCGTACAGCCCGGACGGGCGCTGGCTGGCCTTTTCACAGCGCGAGATCCCCGGCTTTTACGCCGATCGCGCCCGCCTGGTGCTGCACGACCTGCGCGACGGCGCCCAACGCGTGGTGACGGAGGACTTCGACCGCACCGTCAGCGGCGTCACCTGGGCGCCGGACAGTCGCAAGGTCTACGCAGCCATCGATGATGCGGCCCACAATCGTGTCTACGTCATCGACGTGCGCAGCGGCAAGCCGACGCCGCTCACCGCAGAACACAGTTTCGGCGGCCTGGAGTTGTCCGCGGACGGCCGCACGCTGGTGGCGTTGCGGCAGAGTTTCATCGAGCCGCCGACCCTGGTGCGCGTCGACCCGCGGCGCGGTGCCGTGACGAAGCTCTCCACCTTCAATGACGAGGTCCTCGCCGGCGTCGATTTCGGCCGCTACGAGAGCGTCACCTACGAGGGCGCGAACGGCGACCCGGTGCAGATGTGGGTGGTCTACCCGCCGGGCTTCGACCCGGAGCAGAAGTACCCGCTGTACCTGTTGCTGCATGGCGGTCCGCACAACGGCATCACCGACAGTTTCCATTTCCGCTGGAACGCCCAGGTGTTCTCCGGCTGGGGCTATGTCACCGGCTGGCACAATTTCCACGGCTCCAGCGGCTTCGGCCAGGCCTTCACCGATTCCATCAACCCGTACCAGTCGGAGTTGCCGTACATCGACACCATCAAGGCGGCGGAGTGGTTCGCCGAGAAGCCCTGGATCGATACCGAGCGCATGGGCGCGGGCGGCGGCAGCTACGGCGGCTACCTGGCGTCGATCCTGCTTGGCCGCGAGCACCCCTTCAAGACCCTGGTGGCGCACGCGGCGGTGTTCAACTGGCTGACCCAGTACGCGGCCGATTACGGCGCCTCGCAGCGTCGTCACGGCGAGTACTGGGAGAAGCCCGGCCACTATGAGAAGTCGTCCCCGCACACCGGCGCGGCCAACTTCGACACGCCGACGCTGGTGATCCACGGGCAGCTGGACTACCGCGTGCCGCTGAACCACGGCATCGAGCTGTTCAACATCCTGCAGAACCGCGGCGTGCGCAGCCGGCTGGTGTATTACCCGGACGAGAACCACTGGATCCTGAAGCCGAACAACTCGCTGCGCTGGTACCAGGAGAAGAAGGACTGGCTGGCGGAGTTCCTGCAGCCGGCGGACTGAGGAAGCCTGATCGACGGGACGTCATCGGCATGCAATGATCGCTGTCGATGGCGTCCCGCCCGACACCTCCGGCTCTCCCCGCAATCCCGCGCCCCCGCATCGCGGCCGGCCTGCGCGACGCCTGGCGCGCCGGCTACGGGCTGCCCGAGTTACGCAAGGATGTCCTCGCCGGCCTGACCATCGGCATCGTCGCTGTGCCGCTGGCCATGGCGCTGGCCATAGCTACCGGCGTGCCGCCCCAGCACGGGCTCTACACGGCGATCATCGCCGGTATCGTGATCGCCCTCACCGGCGGCTCGCGGTTCAACGTTTCAGGTCCCACGGCCGCTTTCGTCGTCATCCTCCTGCCCATCGTGCAGGCCTATGGTCTCGGCGGCCTGCTGGTGGCCACGATCATGGCCGGCTTCATCCTCGTCGCCATGGGCCTGGGGCGGATGGGCTCCCTCATCCAGTTCGTGCCCTATCCGGTCGTGCTCGGCTTCACCGCAGGCATCGGCGTCGTCATCGCCACGCTGCAGCTGCCGGATTTCCTCGGCCTGGCCCTGCCCGCCGCCGAGGCGGGGAGCGACTACCTGGCGAAGCTGCTCGCCATCGTCCGGGCCCTCCCGGGGCTGGACCCGTCCGAGCTCGGGCTGGGGCTGGCGACCCTGGCCATCCTCGTCGCCTGGCCGCGCCTCAGGCTGCCGGTGCCCGGTCCCCTGGTGGCGCTCGCCATGGCGACGCTGCTGGCCTGGCTCCTCAATGCAGCCGGGCTGCATATCGAGACCGTAGCCGACCGTTTCAGCTGGCAGGTTGGAGACGCGGCGGGCCGCGGGGTGCCGCCGATGCTGCCGGGCTTCGCTTTCCCATGGCAGTTCCCCGGCCGGGACGGGGCCGCCATGCAGCTGGATTTCGGCGTGTTCCGCGCCCTGCTCGGGCCGGCCATCGCGATTGCGCTGCTGGCGGCAATCGAATCGCTGTTGTGCGGCGTCATCGCGAACGGACTGACCCGCACGCGGCATGACCCCAACAGCGAGCTGATCGGCCAGGGCATCGGCAACATCGTGGCGCCGTTCTTCGGCGGCATTACGGCAACCGCAGCTATTGCGCGCACCGCGACCAGCATCCGCAGCGGCGCCGTGTCGCCGCTGGCGGCGGTGGTACACGGCGTGGTGGTGCTGCTGGCGGTCGTGGCGCTGGCAGGGGTGCTGGGACGGGTACCCATGGCGGCGCTGGCGGCCTTGCTATTCGTCATCGCCTGGAACATGAGCGAGCCGCACCTGTTCGTGCGCACCCTGCGGTCCGCGCCGCGTGGTGACGTGGCGATCCTGGTGCTGTGTTTCCTGCTCACCGTGTTCTTCGACATGGTGCTCGCAGTCGCGGTCGGCGTGGGCCTGGCAGCGATGCTTTTCATCCGGCGCATGGCTGGCCTGACCCACAGCAGCCGCATTCATGGCGCAACCGGACCGGGCGCGCCGGCGCTGCCGGCAGAGGTCGCGGTCTACGACGTCAACGGGCCGCTGTTTTTCGCGGCCGCGGAAAAGGCCGTGACGTCATTGCACGTGGTTGATCCCGGCGTGCGGGTGGTGGTGCTGGACATGTCCGACGTGCCGAGCATGGACGGCACGGCGGTGGTCGCCATGCAGGGCCTGCTGGAGGAGATGAGCCGCCAGGACGTGGGCGTGGTGATTGCCGGGCTGCAGGCGCGCATGGTGCTGAAGCTGCTGCGCGCCGGCGTCCGCCGGCGGGCAGGGCGGCTGAATTTCAGCCGCGACCTGCCGCAGGGGCTGCGCCTGGCCACGCGCTGGGCAGGCGCACGATAGCTAGTTCAGTTCGCGACGCCCGCGGTTGCTGGAGCCCGAATTGCCCTGGCGTGCCCGTGGCGCTTCTGCACGGCTGCGGCCGGACGGGGCTTGCACCTGGGGTGGCCTGGTGCTGCGCGCATTGCCCGAGCTCGGCGGCCGGGTGTAGGTCTGGCGCGATGGCGCGGCCTGGCGTGCCGGAGCCGCCTGCCGAGCCGGGGCTGCCTGGCGTGCCGGGGCCGCCTGGCGGGTGGGCGCGACCTGGCGGCGCGGCTCTGCGCGCGGCGACGGCGCCTGCTGCCGGATGGACCTCGAGGTCTGCGTCTGCGCCTGGGCCTGCTGTCGGGTAGTCCGGTAGGTCTGCGGCTGGGCCCGGCTCTGGCTCTGGCTCTGGCTCTGACTCGGTGTGCGCGTGGACCGCGTACTTCCCTCGAACTCGCGCTGCAGCGGTGTACGGGCCGCAGGCGCGGCGCGCTGATCGCGCTGGGTACTGAGCTGCCGCTCGACGCGGGCCTGTCGCTCGCTGGACGGACGGCGGGTCGTCTCGAGCGCGCGCTCACGGGGCTCGCGACCGGCGCGGAGGGTGCTCTCGAGTTCCCGGTAGTTGCGCGCTGCGGATTGCTGGCGCGCCTGGCGCTGCGGTTGCACCGCAGACCTGGAGCGCTGCTCCGCGCCGGCTGCACCACGTCGCTCGACGCGTTGCTCGGTGTAGCGTGCGCTGGGCGGGCGAATATGTGGCTCGTAACGCTTACGCAGCTCGGGGTGGTGGTACTTCACGCTGCGGCGGTGCCACGGGTTGTGCCGCCAGCGTTCCCCCGGCACGTAATAGCGATGCTTGCCGTAGTAATACGGCGACGGGCGGTAGTAGCTCGGTGCGTGCACGATGATGACGTTGCGCCGCGGCCAGTAGAAGTCGCTGAAGAAGAAGCCGGCCGAGATGTGAATGCCGCTGCTCCAGTAGAAGCCGGTCGGAGCGTAGTAGCTGTAGTAGGGCGGGTGGGCCCAGTAGATCGGCGGGTAGGCGGGGCGCCACCAGCTGCCGTAGACCACGCGCGTATCGTAGTAGGGCACGTAGACCACGCGCTCACGTGCCGGCTCGATGACAATGGTCCGCTCCTCGCGCACCACGCGCACCTGCTCAGTGTCCCGCAGGTTGCCCGCCTCGTCGGCCTTGGCGCGCAGGAACTGGATGGAGTCCATGACGTCGCTTTCCTGCAGCAGCATGGCCTCGCCGAGCTGGCGCGTCCATTCCAGGTCCTGGTCCATCTGCGCCAGCAGGTCGGGGAAAGCGACCAGCGATTTCACGCTCGGGTCCCAGTCCTGGTCCTCCACTGCTTTTACCGCAGCCTCGCCCTGCAGGCCCGGGTTGGCGCGCGACCAGCGTGCGGCCGCGACGATTTCCAGCGGATAGGTCGCGGCGATGAGCACCTGCGACAGCAGGGCGTCCGGGTACAGCGCGATCGGCGCCAGCAGCTGGTCCAGCTCGGCCTCGGTGAAGACGGCGCTCTCGCCGGAGAGCGCCACGTCGTCGACGATCGGCTCAACCACGTACTCCTCGGCCCGGGTCGGCGCGGCGACGAGCGCCAGTCCGAGCAGGGTGGCGGAGATCACGGTGATGGTGCGTGTCCGGTTCATGGCGCACTCCTGGTTGATGCCATGGCCTAAACCTACCACTCCGAACCTGAACGTAGGGCAACAAGAGGGGCTTTCCGGTTAACATAGTCCCCCCGGCGTTCGCCGGGACCCGTCAATGGTGGCCCGTGCCGGTCCCCTCGCGACGGCCAGCCGTGAACCCCGCCAGGCCCGGAAGGGAGCAACGGTAGCGGCGACGCCGGGCGCCGGGGTGTGGCTGGTGCGGGCCGCCACCTCCCGCCGCCCGCGGGCAGGCGGGATGATAAACTCACCCGCGTCCCCAAGCCGAACCAGGTACGCTGCCCCAAGCCCATGAGTTACCAAGCGCTCGCCCGCAAGTGGCGCCCCCGCGT